>CAYNKE010000190.1:0-3346 GCA_964397715.1 uncultured Bifidobacterium sp.
TCGTGATCGCGTTCAACCTGCTGGCCGACGTTCTCTACGCCGTGCTCGACCCGAGGATCCGCCTTGGCTGACGACGCGATCCGTACCGATTCGGCGGCCGGACTACGCGCCGAGTCGATGTCACCCCGCAAGATGGCGGTGCGGCGCTTCGTGAAGCACCGGGCGGCCTTCGTGTCGTTCGTGATTCTCGCGATCATGGTTCTGTTCATCCTGCTGTCCCCGATCACCGCCCGATACGGCGTCAACGAGGCGGTGTTCGAGACCACGCGCGAGCGACCGAACTCGTTCTTGAGCCCTCGTGGTATCGCCTGGCTCGGAACCGACGACATCGGCCGCGACCTGTACAGCCGACTGATCTACGGATTGCGGATCTCGATCCTGATCGGTCTGGCTTCGGCGTTCTTCGGAACCATCGTCGGCGTCGCCATCGGTGCGGTCGCCGGGCTGCGTGGTGGTTGGATCGATGACCTCCTGATGCGCGTGACCGATCTGTTTCTCGCTTTCCCGTTCCTCGTCACTCTGCTGGTCTTGCGCAGTGTGATGTCGAACGTTCCGTGGCTCGAACCGATCGTGGGCAATCCGACCAGCATCAGATTCGTGGTCGTCCTCTTCGTTCTCTTCGGCTGGATGGGAGTCGCTCGCCTCATGCGCGGCCAGGTCCTGGCCCTCAAGGAACGCGAGTTCATCGAGGCAGCTCGGGCGTTGGGAGCGAGCAACACCCGCATCGTTCTGCGCCATCTGCTCCCCAATTCGGCCGGCCCGATCCTGGTCGCACTGACCTTCTCGGTGTCCGGAAACATCATCGCCGAAGCGACGCTCGGGTTCTTCGGATACGGCCCTCAGCCGGGTGCCGGCGCCACGTCACTCGGCAAGTTGGTCGGCGGCGCCAAGGGAGCCTTGCTTCCGGGTTATTGGTGGCTCGTGGTGTTCCCGTGCGTTCTTTTGATCCTCGTCTCGCTGTGCGTGAATTTCGTTGGTGACGGCTTGCGCGATGCGACCGATCCCAAACTCGAAGGAAACCGCTGATGTCCGGTGATGTCGTCCTCGCGTTGCGCGACTTCAGAGTGACGTTCCCGACCTTGTTCGGAGATGTTCAGGCGGTTCGCGGCGTCGACCTCGACGTACGAGCCGGCGAAATCGTGGGTGTGGTCGGCGAGTCCGGATCCGGTAAGTCGGTCACTTTCCTCGGACTGATGGGCTTGCTGCCGCTCGGGGCGCGAATTTCGGGATCGGCCACCGTGAACGGCATCGAGTTGGTCGGGGCGTCGAGGTCGGTGCTTCGAGAGGTTCGGGGTCGCAAGGTCGCGATGATCTTCCAAGATCCTCTGTCGGCGCTCAATCCGACACACCGCATCGGTCAGCAGATCGTCGAGATGATCCGGGCTCACCAGAACATGACTCGTCGCGCGGCCCTCGAGCGAGCGGTCGAGCTCCTCGGAGACGTGGGTATTCCGCAGCCACGGGAGCGCGCCAATCAGTATCCCCACGAGTTCTCGGGGGGAATGCGTCAACGCGTCATGATCGCGATGGCCATCGCCAATGATCCCGATGTCCTCATCGCGGACGAGCCGACCACTGCTCTCGACGTCACGGTGCAGGCGCAGATCCTGGAGATCCTCCAGAAGATTCAGACCGAGCGGCGTGCGGCCATCGTTCTCATCACGCACGATCTCGGAGTCGTGGCTCGCGTAGCCGATCGAGTGCAAGGCATGTACGCCGGTCGAGTCGTCGAACGCGGAGCAGTCGGGCCGATCTACGAACATCCGGCCCACCCGTACACTCAGGGCTTGTTGAAGTCGCTTCCGACGGTGGGACGCGATCGTCTCGTACCGATTCCGGGATCTCCGCCGAACATGATCGAGCCCCCGTCGGGTTGCGCCTTCCGAGTCCGCTGCCCGCACGCGATCGATCAATGTGCGGTCGACATCCCCGTCCTTCGGCCGGTCGGCGAGCTCGAGGCGGCCTGTATTCGAGCCACTGAGTTGAGAACGGTCGTCGCGTGAACACTCAACCGATTCTCGAAGTCGACGGTCTCGTGAAACACTTCACGGTGAAGACGGCCCGTGGTGTGCGGGCCGTGAAGAACGTCGTTCAGGCGGTGTCGGGCGTTTCGTTCGCGGTTCGACCGGGGGAGACGCTGGGGCTGGTGGGTGAGTCGGGTTCGGGTAAGACCACAGTGGGACGCTGTGTCCTGCGTCTGATCGAACCAACCGGCGGATCGGTCAAGTTCCAGGGCGAAGAACTGGTCGGTTTGCGCGCCGATCGACTTCGCGCCCTTCGCCGCGACATGCAGATCGTCTTTCAGGATCCGTACGCGTCCCTCGATCCACGTCTCACGGTGGGAACCTCGATCGCCGAACCTCTCGAGGTTCAGAAAATTGCCGGAGACCACCAGACTCGAGTGAAGGAATTGCTCGAACTGGTTGGTCTGTCTCCGGATCACTCGCGACGTTTCCCGCACGAATTCAGCGGAGGCCAACGACAGCGAATCGGCATCGCCCGTGCTCTCGCTTCGAACCCGAAGTTGCTCGTTCTCGACGAGCCGGTCTCGGCTCTCGACGTGAGCATTCAGGCCGGAGTCGTGAACCTCCTGGCCGATCTCCAGGCGCAACTCGGTCTCGCGTACGTCTTCATCGCGCATGACCTCTCGGTCGTACGCCACGTGTCTCACAACGTCGCCGTGATGTATCTCGGCAAGTTGGTCGAAGTCGCCACTGCCGAAACCTTGTACGAACGGGCGTCACATCCCTACACCAAGGCCCTGTTGTCGGCCATCCCCGTTCCGGACCCGGCGGTGGAGCGTGGCCGACGCCGCATCGTGCTGGAGGGCGACGTGCCGAGTCCGATCGATCCGCCTTCAGGGTGTCGATTCCGTACCCGGTGTCCGAAGGCCCAGGATCGGTGTGCGTCGGAGGAACCGGCCCTGGTGGATCGGGGGCAAGGCCACCCCGTGGCCTGCCATTTCCCCGACTGAGCCAGTAGGATTTCGGACCGTGCGCGACATCATCATGTACATCATGGTCGTCATCAACGTCCTCTCGACGTTCGGCATGATCGCCGGCATCCTCATGCACAGCGGCAAGGGCGGCGGCCTGTCCGACATGTTCGGCGGTGGTGGCGGAGCAGCACTCGGATCAGCGGCAGCCGAGCGGAACCTCAACCGCATCACCTTCGTGTTGGCGCTGGTCTGGGCGGTGTCGGTCCTCAGCCTCGGTTTTCTTCTCGTGCGCTGATTCCGGCTGTATCGTTCTCACTCCACGTCGAAGTGGCGGAATAGGCAGACGCGCTAGCTTGAGGGGCTAGTGATCGTAAGATCGTGGGGGTTCAAGTCCCCCCTTCGACACCA
>CAYNKE010000191.1:0-3321 GCA_964397715.1 uncultured Bifidobacterium sp.
CGATCGACGTAGTGGATGTCCTCGGGTCCCTCGACTTTGGGGATCATGATCACGTCGAATTTGTCGCCGACCTCGGTGACGATCGCGGTGAGGTCGTCGAGAGCCCACGGCGAGTCGAGGCTGTTGACACGGGTCCAGAGTTGCGTGGTTCCCATCGGAACGGTCTTGGCCACTTTCACGAGACCGGCTCGCGCCGCTTCCTTGTCGGTGGCCGGAACACCGTCCTCGAGGTTGCCGAGGAGGATGTCGACGGTCGGAACGATTTCGGGGAGCTTCGACACCATCTTCTCGTTGGACGGCGGGAAGAAGTGGATCATCCGACTGGGCCGGAAGGGGACCTCGCGGACGGGCTCGGGAGCACCGACGGCGAGTGGTTTGAAGAAGTCACGGGCACTGCGCACGGTGCGAGGGTACGCCCTACCCTGGGTGCGTGGCTAGTTCCGTCGTCATTCACGGGCGTGAGGTGGATGCCGTGCTGTTCGATGCCGGTGGGATCTTCGTGATACCCGACCCGCACGTTCTGGCGCCGCTGTTGGCGTACTACGGAGCGACCACCAATCTCGACGCGTACCACCGCGCTCACTACGCGGGAATGGCGGCCAAGTCGCGAGCGGGGTCTCCCGAGTCGGATTGGTCGGTGTACAACGCGGAGTACGTGGCGTCGGTCGGTGTTCCGGAACACGACCAGGAGGAGGCGGCGATCGTTCTCGGGCGAACACGAAACGCGTACACGTGGCGGCATCCGCTGCGAGAGAGCGTGGATGCCTTGCGCGCGCTGCACGAGCGAGGCGTGCCGATCGGCGTGGTGAGCAACGCGACGGGGCAGATCGAGTCGGTGCTCGCTCGATCGGGCGTCTGCCAAGTAGGAGAGGGCTCGGGTGTCCCGGTGCGTGTGGTGGTGGACAGTCACGTGGTGGGCGTGGCCAAACCCGATCCGAAGATCTTCGACTACGGGCTGGCCGTGTTACCTGGGATCGACAGGTCGAAAGTGGCGTACGTCGGCGACAGCGTCACGATGGATGTGGAGGGCTCGCGGAACGCCGGGCTTCTACCCGTGTTGTTGGACCCGTACGACGATCACGCGGGTGCCGACTTCGCTCGGATCGCTTCTCTGCTCGACTTGGTGTGAGCGATCGATGACGACGAACTCCCCAGAAGCCGCACGACCCGGCGAGCACGTTTCAGTGCGGTGGGCCGAGTGGCGGCGATCAGTCGACCTCGACAAGTACGACGCACGCTGGGAGTCGATGGCAGCACGTGGCGAGAGCGTGCACGGTGAGGCCGATGCCGTGACCCGGCTCGTTCGCGAACACTTCGACGGTCGCTCGATCACGATCCTCGATGCCGGATGTGGAACGGGACGGCTCGGAATCGAGTTGGCGAATCGCGGTCACGTCGTCGTCGGAGTCGACCTCGACGCCGACATGATCGATCGCGCTCGTCGCAAGCGGGCCGACATCGACTGGCATGTGGCCGATCTCGCGACCTTCGAGACGCCCCGGCGGTTCGAGGTCGTCGTGATGGCGGGCAACATCCCCAACTTCTGCCAGCCCGGCGAACAAGGGCGAATCGTCGCCAATCTCGCCCGCTTGCTCGCGGCCGGGGGACTGATGCTGTGCGGCTGGTCCCAAGAGAATCGGCCCGACTCGTATCACGCCCGGCACTTCATCGCCGACGCCGAATCGAACGGCTTGTCGCTCGTCAGCGCTTGGAAGAATTGGGAAGGTGAGCGGTTCGACGACGGCGACTACGCCGTCGTCGTCGTCGGGTGATCGACGACTACGAAACGAGGCGGCGGGCGATGACCTTGAGACACAGCGTCTCGTCGGCGCCCTCGAAGATGCTCAACACGCGAGCGTCCACGAAGAGGCGGCTCACGCTGTACTCCTCGGCGTAGCCATAGCCACCGTGGATCTGCATCGCCTCGCGCGTGACCCATTCGGCGGCCTTGCACACATACGCCTTCACCATCGAGGCCTCGGTGGCACCTTCGCCCTTGGCCATCAACTTCGCCACCTGATATCCGAATTGGCGACCAGCCTGGATGAGCACCGCCATGCGACCGAGCTTCACCTTCGTGAGTTGATACTCGGCGATGTTGTTGCCGAACACGTTGCGGTTATGAGCGTGGTCGTACGCGGCTTCGTAGGCGGCCTGCATCACACCCACCGCTCGAGCGGCGGTCTGTAGGCGCCCGTTCTCGAAACCTTCCATCTGGAAGTAGAAGCCCTTACCGAGGCCACCCTCTTCACCGATGAGATTCGTCGCCGGCACCCACCAATTGTCGAGCGCGATCTCGTACGAGTGCATTCCGCGGTACCCGATGGTGTCGATTGGGCGACCCTCCATCTTGCCCACCGAGCCATCGGCGCGAAGGTTTTGCGTGAACTCGAAACCATGGGCCTCACCGCGCGGCTTCGGCACGATGAACAGGCTGAGTCCCTTGTGCGTGAGCGACCGATCGGGGTTGGTGCGCGCGAGCAGCATGAGCACATCGGCGCGGCCGGCGAACGTGCACCACGTCTTCACGCCGTTGATCACGTAACCGGCCTGACCTCCGGGTCCTTCAGCCGGAGTGGCCGTCACCTTCAGGCCGGCGACGTCACTGCCGTAGTCGGGTTCGGTCACCGCCACCGCGGCCATCACTTCGGCGGTCGCCAACTTCGGGAGCCACTCCTGCTTCTGCGCCTCGGTCCCGCCCTTCACGAGTGCGCGCGTGAGGATTTCGGGACGCGTGATGAGAGATCCGCCGATGCCGAGCGAACCACGGCTCAACTCTTCGGTCGCCACGACCATCGCGAGGTACTCGCCCTCGCCACCTTCGGAGAATCCGCCGTACTCGCTCGGTACCGACAAGCCGAAGGCACCCATCTCGGCGAGACCGCTGATGATCTCCTCCGGGACGTCTTCGTTGAAGCGGTGCACGTGCTCGGCGCGCGGAGAGATGACCTTCTCGGCGAACGAGCGGAACGTGTCCTGAACCATCTCGAATTCCTCGTCGAGGTGACGCGGACCCTGAATATCGGCGAGCGACGCCACGAACTCCGGATCGCGATACGTGCCGATGAACGGGAGTGCCGAATCGAGCGCGCCACGCTCGAGACCCCACAGCGATTCGCGCCCGAGGAACTTACCCATGAGGTCGTGAGCCATGTCGGCGGTGTAGGCGCAGGTGATGAGACCTTCGTGGTTGCCCTTCGCGCCGTAGTCGAGAAGAGAGCGCGCGGTCTCGACCGCCGACGCCGCGTGCGCGAGGTCGTACGCCAACACCTGGTGTTTGTCGGGTCCGCCGATCTCGGAGAGATGGCGAAGGGCTTTGCC
>CAYNKE010000192.1:0-3312 GCA_964397715.1 uncultured Bifidobacterium sp.
CGACCTCGTCCATCACGTAGAAGGGCGATGGCCGACTGCGGAAGACCGCGAAGAGGAATCCGAGCGCCGTGAGGCTCCGTTCTCCACCCGACAGAAGGCTCAGCTTCTTCACGTTCTTGCCACTCGGCTTGGCCTCGACCTCGATACCCGTGTTGAGGAGATCGTCGGGGTTGGTCAGAACGAGCCGGCCGGTGCCTCCGGGGAAGAGCATCGCGAACAACTGAGTGAAGTTGGCGCTCACGTCGGCGTAGGCCGCCGCGAACACCTGCTGGATCTCGGCGTCGATGGCCTGGATGACGCGAGTCAGTTCGCGACGAGTGCTCCTGACGTCTTCGAGCTGTGCCTCGAGGAACGCGTGTCGTTCCTGGAGTTCGGTGAATTCCTGAAGAGCGAGCGGGTTGATGGGCCCCATGAGGCGCAATTCGCGCTCCAGTTCGCGCACTCGCGCCGGTGCGGTGGCGCCCTCGGGCAGTTCGGGAAGCTCGGCGGCTTCGGCCACGCTCGGTTCGACGTCGAGATCACGGCGCAGCGTCTCGACCGTGGTTTCGAGCCGAAGTTTGGTCTCGGCCTCTTCGAGCTCGCCGCGACGCGACAATTCGCGCACCTCTTCGAGTTCGCGCTCGGCCGACGAGCGAGCCTTACGCATGGAGTCGAGGCGGCCGGCGAGTTCGCGCACTTCGTCGCTCTGGCGACGGCGCTTCTCGTGGAGCTCGGCGAGCCGGACCTCGATGCGCTGGCGATGACCTTCGACGATGGCGCTCAGTCGATCGGTTGCTCCGATGATCTTCTCGATCCGCTCGCGGTGAGTCGCCACTTCGGCGCGGGCCGCCGTGTCGGCCTCGAGGCGCCGCTCGGCATCGGCCCGGCGTGATTCGAGGAACTGACGGCGTTCGAGAAGTCCGGCGGAACGCACTTCGAGGTCGCGTCGACGCCCCGAGAGCAACGCGGCCTTGGCGTCGAGAGACGCGCGAGCCTCCCCGCGGACTCGCGCCGCTTCGACTTCGGCGGCTTCGTCCTTCTCCAGAGTCGGCAGCACACGCTCGAGCTCGGCGACTCGCGATCGTTGGCCGCTGAGTCGTTCGTCGAGTTCGCGACGAGTCACGTCGAGACCCTCGACTTCGCCCGCGAACTCACGGCGCTCGCCCTGTACTCGCGCGAGCGCTTCGGTCGCCGCGGTGAACGTCGCGTCGTTGACGTCGAGCTTCTTCTTCCCGTCGGCTTCGAGTTGGCGCGCGACCTGTTGCTCGACCGCGGCGGCGCGCACTTCGTCCTCGCGTCGCGCGAGATCGGCGGCCGCCTGTTCGGATCGAGTCAGAGCCTCGTCGAGAGCCGCGCCGGTTGCTCCTCCACTCGCGGCACCGATGCGCCAACCCGTGGCGGTGAATCGATCTCCATCGGCAGTGACCGCGACCAACGTCGCATCGGCGACGACCGCGTCGACCGCCGCGGTCCAGTCGGCGACACGAACCGCGCGCGCGAGTAGCGAATCGAGCAGAGCATCGACCCCGGGACGGCGGCCTCGCACGTGCGGCCGGACCAATTGCGATCCGGCCGGGGCGGTGACACTCGGTTGCGCAGTGGGACCGAGCGAAAGAATGGCACCGCCCGATGCCGAACTACGAAGTCGCTCGATGGCCCTCCGTGCGGCGCGCGGGTCGTCGACCACCACGGCGGCCACCGCCTCGCCGAGCGCCGCTTCGACTGCTGGACCCCAGTCGTCGTCGATGTCGATCACGTCGAGCAGAGCACCGACGACCCCGTCGACCCCGCGGAGAGCCTCGGCTCCGGCCCGCGCCCGGGCGCTGTCGAGAGCCGACTGCAGAGCTTCGGCCCGTGCCTGCCAACGCGACAGTTCGGCCGCCGCTTCGGAGCGGGCGTTGACCGCGGCCTCGTGCGTCGCGTCAGCTGTCATGCGCCGCGCTTCGGCCGCCGTCACGTCGCTCACCAGCGGAGCTTCCACGGCCTGTGTGCGTTCCAACTCGTCGCGCAAGCGCTGGATCTCACCGGCCAGGCGGTTGTCGCGCTCGGCGAGCGTTTCGAGGCGAGTGGTGATGCGCCGGTACTCGGCTTCGGCCGCTTCGAGTGCGGCGCGCAGAGTCCGCAATTCGCCGCGCACTTCGGCTGCCGCGCTCGAGGCCGACTGCGACGACACCATCTCGTCGAAGAGAGTCGCCGCCGCGGCCCGCTCGCCTTCGAAGGCTGCTTCGTCGTTCGCGAGTGCTCGACCTTCGGGCTCGAGACGCGAGATTCCGAGTTCGACCTCGGCGAGTTCGGAGCGCAAGGCGGCGGCATCGGCTTCGAGACTCGCGACCAAGCCCGAGTCCATGAGTTGGCCGCGGTCGCGCTCGTAGGAACGACGTCGCTCGACGAGGAGCATGGACGTTCCGCGGGCCCGTTCGCGAAGCTGTTCGACGCGCATCAGTTCGTCGGACAAGCCGCTCTCACCGCGCGCTGACAATTCGGCCTCGGCGGCCATGACCCCGGTGTCGAGCTCGGCGAGTTGCTTGCGCAGTTCGGACTCGCGGCGCGTCGCGTCGGCGCGATCGCCAGCCAAGGCCTCGAGCCGACGGCGGAAACCGGCGATCTCGCGGCCGGCGAGGAAGATCTGCAAAGCGCTGAGTTCGGCCACCAGGTCGCCGTGGCGCCGCGCCGCCTCCGCCTGTCGTTCGAGCGGGCGCAACTGGCGTCGCACCTCACGCAAGAGATCTTGAACGCGAAGAAGACTCGCCTCGGTCGCCTCGAGACGACGCTCGGACTTCTCCTTGCGCTTGCGAAACTTGAGGACGCCGGCGGCCTCTTCGATGATCGCGCGTCGATCTTCGGGGCGCGCGTTCAGAACCGCGTCGATCTGACCCTGACTCACGATCACGTGCTGCTGCCGGCCGACGCCGGCGTCGGAGAGCAATTCCTGAACGTCGAGCAGTCGGCACTGGACGCCGTTGATCGCGTACTCGCTCTCACCCGTGCGGAACAAGGTACGGCTGACACTCACCTCGCTGAACTCGACGGGAAGGAGACCCGCCGAGTTGTCGAGGGTGAGGGTGACCTCGGCGCGCCCGAGCGCCGGCCGCTTGGCCGTGCCGGCGAAGATGACGTCGTCCATCTTCTGGCTGCGGACCGAACTCGGGGCCTGGGCACCGAGCACCCAGGCGATGGCATCGACGACGTTCGACTTGCCCGACCCGTTGGGGCCCACCACGACCGTCACCCCGGGTTCGAGGTCCATGACGGTGGTGTCGGCGAAGGACTTGAAGCCTTTGAGGGTCAGCGTCTTCAGGAACACGGCACGAGCGACCCTAGTGGACGGACCCG
>CAYNKE010000193.1:0-3306 GCA_964397715.1 uncultured Bifidobacterium sp.
AGTTGCCGTCGGGTACGGAGATGGTGATGCCTGGTGACAATGTGACGATGAAGGTCGAGTTGGGCAAGCCGATCGCGATGGACGAGGGTTTGCGGTTCGCTATTCGTGAGGGTGGGCGTACGGTTGGTGCCGGCCGCGTCACCAAGATCATCAAGTGAGTCGGTGACACCATGGCCCAAATCATCCGCATCCGCCTGAAGGCGTTCGATCA
This sequence comes from uncultured Bifidobacterium sp., assembly GCA_964397715.1. Lineage (GTDB taxonomy): Bacteria > Actinomycetota > Acidimicrobiia > Acidimicrobiales > Ilumatobacteraceae > Casp-actino8. The sequence goes on from CAYNKE010000193.1 coordinate 212, forward strand.
CGAGATCATCGACCAGTCGACGCGCAAGATCGTCGAGACTGTCGCTCGTACGAACGCCACGGTGCGGGGACCTGTTCCGTTGCCGACCGACAAGCACCGCTACACGGTCATCCGCGGACCACACATCGACAAGGACTCGCGCGAGCACTTCGAGATGCGCATCCACAAGCGCCTCATCGACATCGTCGACCCGAAGCAGCAGACCATCGACAGCCTCCAGCGCATCGATCTGCCGGCTGGTGTCGAGGTCGAGATCAAGGTGCAGAACGGCTGACATCGTTCGGCTCGGACGTTCGTGAGGCCCACCGGAAACGGTGGGCCTCGTGCATTTCGGACTTACCAACTTCACACCATTCCTGACGGTCGCCCGTTCGCAGTCAGCGGTAGAAAACTTCGTGATGGAACCTTTCGAGCAGCTGCCCCCTCCGCCGGCTCCGACTCCGGTGCCGCCCTCCGTGCCGACTCGTCGTCGTTGGCGACTCGGCCTCTTCCTGTTTCTCGTCGCCGCGGTGCTCGGTGGCTTCGCCGGTGCGCAGATCGCGACCGAGCGCGATGGTGGATCGAATTCTCCGGACGTCACCATCGAGTCGAACTCGAACGGTGACGAGCCGTCGGCACCGACGCCCGATGCCCAGCCATCGGATCAGCCGGTCCAGACTGCGCCGGCTGGTTCGGACGACGAGCGCCCGCTCGACGTCGGGGCGATCGTCGACCGGATCGGACCGAGTGTGGTGACCGTGGAGGCGACCACCGATTCGCAGATGGGTTCGGGTCGCTCGACGGGGACTGGTGTGGTGATCACGTCCGATGGCGAGATCCTGACCAATGCGCACGTGGTGGACGGCGCATCGAAGGTGAGTGTTCTGTTCGCTGATTCGATCGATCCGATTCCGGCCGTGGTCCTGGCGCGTGATGCTGGTAACGACCTTGCCTTGTTGAAAGTCGACCAGACCGGGTTGAAGGCGGCGGTGTTCGCCGACCCGGCGAGCGTCAACGTCGGCGACGAAGTGGTGGCGGTCGGGTTCGCGCTGGCTCTCGACGGAGGACCGACCGTCACGCGCGGAATCGTCTCGGCGATCAACCGCACGATCGCCAACGAGGATGGAGCGCTTGACGGTCTCATCCAGACCGACGCCGCGATTTCGTCGGGCAATTCGGGTGGACCGTTGCTCAACTCTCGGGGCGAGGTCGTGGGTATCAACACCGCGGTGTTCACGAGTTCCATGGGAACCGCGGCCAACAACGTCGGCTTCGCAATCTCGGTGGGCGAAGCACTGCCCATTGTCGAAGCGCTTCGCGAGCAGGCCGGCGGCGAGGAGCGGGTCGAGGGTTATCTCGGGGTGGGTCTCGAAGTGCGCGTCGACGGCGGCCGCGGTGCACTCATTGCCGAGGTGGCCCCCGATTCCCCGGCGGCGCGCGCGGGAATCGAAGTGGGCGATGTGGTGGTGGCGGCCGATGGGACGCCGATCGATGGCCAGCCCGCGTTCATCGCCGCGATCCGCGACAAGTCGCCGGGTGACTCGATCGACATCGAAGTGCTTCGGGACGGATCGAGGCTGACGCTGACCGCCACCTTGATCCAGCGACCCCAAGGTTGACCCCGTCGATCTGGTGACGATCCTTCACCGAATGGGTGAAGAATTCTCACCGGAAACACGAGGGATAGGGTTCGGTCATGAGTGACTCGCCGTTCCTCGATGCGCATCTGGGTGGTCGTCGACCCTTCGGACTCAACTACTGGCCCATGCCGGAGGATGATCCGGGTGTCGAGATCCCGCGCGAATCCATTCGCCTGGTCTCTCCAGACGGTGCTCTGGTCCGCGGTGTCCTCTGGACACCTCCCAACGGCAGGAAATGGAAGACCGCGGTCATCTTGTCGCATCCGCGCGGTGACTTCAGTGTCCACTACGCGTGCCCACTCCTGGCCGCCGCTGGTTACGCGGTACTCGGATTCGGCACGCGGTACATGAACAACGACACCGACTGCTTGCACGAGTCGTGCACGATCGACGTGGAGACCGTGTATCACGAGATGAAGCGCCGTGGCGCCGAAGCTGTCGTTCTTCTCGGTAACTCCGGTGGTGGTTCGCTCATGGCCCTCGCTCACGCCGAACGCGGTATCGGTGATGGTTGGGTGGGTATGGCGGCACATCCCGGCGAAGGTGTGTTCATGCTCCAGGTGATCGATCCGAGCGTGGCGCGAGAGGACGATCCGTTCTCGACGGTTCCGGAACTTGACATGTACAACCCCGACAACGGTTGGCGTCCGTGGCCCGAGCCGTGCGTGTACGACAAGGAGTGGCTCGCGCGTTATCGCACCGCCCAGGTGGAACGAGTGGCGCGCATCGATGCGATCGCCAAGGCGAGTATCGCCGAATCGACCGACGCGCTCGGTCGTCTTCGCGGTGTTGATGCTCACGCCGATCCGAAGCAGTGGCGTGAACTGCGCCGTCGCGGAGTGTTCACGAAGTACCTCACGATCTATCGCACACTCGCCGACCCGGCCTACCTCGATCTGTCGATCGACCCCGACGAGCGTCCGATGGGTTCACTCTTCGCGTTCCCCGACCCGTTCGATGCGAACTACGGACGCGGCGGACTCGCACGCACCATGACCGCCCGCGGATGGCTGAGTACGTGGAGTGGTCTGTCGAGTCACGCCAAGTTGGCCGACACGATGCCGAAGGTGAAAGTGCCGACGATCCTCATTCATCCGACGGCTGACACCGAGATTCGCGTCTGGCAGGCGAAGGAAATCGTCGACAACAGCGGCGCGGCCGACAAGACCTACGTGGAGATGAAGGGCGCACCGCACTACTTGGAAGGGCATCGCAAGGAAGCGCTCGGCCACGTGGCCGAGTGGCTCGGCAAACGCTTCCCGTGATCGCTACGTCGGTGGGTTGAGAAGGATGGAGCCGAGGATGTTCGCGACCTCGGCGTGCGACGCCACACCGCGACCCGAACGCCGAGCCAGGTCGGCCACCTCGGCCACCAACTCTTCATTGCGCGGGGTCCGTCCGGCGGCGTCGGCAAAGTCCTCCAACCCCACCCGCACGTGGCCACCTCGCTCGATCGCCATCTCGGCCAGGCCCGAC
>CAYNKE010000194.1:0-3299 GCA_964397715.1 uncultured Bifidobacterium sp.
CCGGAGACAGCGAGCGGTCGTTCCAAGCCGCGGTCTCGGTTCTCGTGATCGCCTGCCCGTGTGCCCTTGGCCTCGCCACACCGGTTGCTTTGCTGGTTGGCACGGGCCGCGCCGCACGCGAGGGAATCATCATCAAAGGCGCTCACGTTCTCGAGGCGTCCCGCGCCATCGACACGATGGTGCTCGACAAGACCGGCACCCTCACGACCGGCGTGATGACTCTGGCCCAGGTGGAAGCGATCAGTGAATCGGTCTCGGGCGAGCAGTTGGCGGCCATCGCTTCAGTCGAGGCCAACAGCGAGCATCCCATTGCTCGAGCCATCGTTGCGGGTATTCGTCGCCATCTCGACAACCACGACATCTCCGTCGATCCTTCGAGAGTGAGCGACTTCGTGAATGAACCCGGTGTCGGAGTCTCGGGTCTGATCACGGTGGACGAACAGGCTCGTCGGGTGACGGTGCGTCGCGCTTCGATGGCGCGTTCGACGGGCACCGTCGTGGAAGCTCTCGTCGACGACGAGCCGGTCGTTCGATTCGTCGTGCGCGACGAACCACGGGCCGAGGCGCGTGACACCATCGCAGCGCTGCGCGAACTCGGCGTGAAGCCGATGATCGTGTCGGGGGACGCCGAAGGCGCCGTGCATCACGTGGCGTCGAAAGTCGGTATCGACGTGGCCGACACGATGTCGGGAGTTCTACCTGCCGACAAGTTGGCGGTGGTCGAACGGTTGAAGGCCGAGGGTCGATCCGTCGCCATGGTGGGCGACGGCGTCAACGACGCCGCCGCTTTGGTCGCCGCCGACCTCGGAATCGCCATGGGCACCGGCACCGATGCTGCGATGGAAGCGGGTGATCTCACGATCGTGAGCGGGCACCTGAGCGCTGTTCCCGGTGCGTTACGCCTGAGTCGGCGAACCCTGCGCACCATTCGCGGAAATCTGTTCTGGGCCTTCTCCTACAACGTCGCGGCACTACCACTCGCGGTCGCCGGGCTGATGAATCCGGTTCTCGCCGGACTCGCGATGGCGTTGTCGAGCGTGTTCGTCGTCTCGAACAGCCTCCGACTCAGGCGCTGATTTCGATACCGAGCAGGTGGCGCGCTCGGGCGATGGCGGTTTGTCGTCGATCGCGAAGCGCCCGCGGTGAAATGCCGGCCAACTTGGCCGACTCCGGACTCTGACGATCGGTGAGCATCTCGTCGAATGCTCGTTCGTCGATGGGTCGGAGTCCGCGCTCGCGCAAGGTCTCCATCACACAAGCGAACTCGGCAGCGTCGGCCGTCGGATCACTCGAGTCCGAGGCGACGAGAACGCCGAACGCCGCGGCTCCTCCCCGAGCGTTCAAGGAAGTTCCGAGGGACAAGATCGTGCTGTTGTCGGTGGCCATCTCGGTGCGGTGCCGCTTGGAGCGCGTATCCCGGACGAAAGCGAGATATTCCATGTCGCGCAAGACGTTGGCTGCGACTCGACGGGGGCGACGGTCGATGGGGAAGTTGCGGATGATCACCCAGGCGGCCGACAACATGTCGTCGAGTGCCTGGGGTGCCCCACCTTCGACGATTCGGCCGCGACGCAACGACACCGCGATGATCCCGGGCAGGATCCTCTGGATCACGATGCGGCAGGCCAGTTCGTCGGTCTTGGCCACCGCCGCGAGCTGCGACATGTAGGCATCGCACTCTTCGCTCTTCAGATCCTGGCCGTAGCCCGCCCGGTCGATCATCTCGTCGAGGTGGTGGATCGGTTCCCCCGGAAGTCCCCACGAATTCGCGTGGGCGACGGTGCGGCGACGACCCGCGATGTCGTGCCATTCGAGCCAGAGTCGAGTGGCCGAGGGGAGCCGAGTGGTGGACGGATCGATGCCCGGCGTGTAACCGAGAGAATGGAGTCGGGTGAGTGCGTGGGTGTGGTGAGTAGTCATGCCCGCACTGGACTCCTCGACCCTCATCCGAGGTCTCCCGACGTCGACCGCCGTACGTCGGTGAGACCCTCGGTGAGAGCGATCGCCTCGACTCGGAACGTGACTTCCTGTGATCCGGTGACTGTTCGTGTGGTCGAGGGCCCGTCGACCGGCCGGGTCTTTCGGGTCCCGGCCGGGACGTGGACGATCGGGCGTTCGGCAGCGGCCTCGCTGGTCGTCGACGATCCCGACATCGCTCTTCACCACGCGTGCCTGACGGTGCGGGACGACTGGGTGCGAGTCGAGGCGATCGCCGGGGAGGTTCATGAGATCGCGGCCGGGCCGTCGGAGACCGTGGTCGACGTGGGCGGCTCGCGAATCGCGATCGAACGTCGAAGTGGCGCAGTGGCAACGCAATCCGCGTCTGACGAGACCATCTCGTGGCAGCCCCCGAGGTGGCGGCTCGTCATCTTGGTCTTCGCGGTGGCCGTCGTGGCGTCACTTCTGACGGGATCGCCGAAGTACGCGATCGCTGCGCTGACGATGGGCTCGGTTACGGCATTCACGTGGATGTCGTCGTCGGAGTCGCGCCGACCATCGGCGTGACAAGATTCGTCGATGCGCATCGTCCTTCCCTCGGGTACCGAGGCCGAGATTCAACGTGTTGACGGAGCCAGCCGCGGACTCGTGGTGATCCCCGACATCTGGGGGATGCGTCCGCTGTTCGACGATCTCGTGCAGCGCTTCGCGTCGGAGTGGGGAACGACCACCATCGCGATCGAGCCCTTTCCGGCTCGCGACTTTCCGGACCTCGGCACGAATCCCGACACTCGCTTCGCTGCCGTGCCGAAGTTGCGCGACATCGACAAGTATCGCGATCTCGCCGAGGCAGCCGCCGCGACGGAGTGCGCGTCGGTCGGCCTCATCGGCTTCTGCATGGGTGGCATGTACTGCTTCAAGGCGTCGCAACTCGAACGTTCGGGCCGACCGCTCTTCGAACGCATCGCGTCGTTCTACGGAATGATCACCACGCCCGAAGCGTGGAAGAGCGTGAGCCACGAGAGCCCGCTCGACATCCTGAAGCGTGGCGGCGTGGGCGCCCAACGGCCCTATGCGGCCAACGTTCTGGCTGTGATCGGCGGCAGCGATCAGTGGACACCGAGTCCCGAGGTGGAAGAACTACGCACGGTGGGAACAACCGTGGCGTTCTACCCGCAAGCCGAGCACGGGTTCGCGCACGATTCTTCGAGGCCCACACATCGGCCCGACGACGCCCGCGACGCTTTCGAGCGGGCGAAGAAGTGGCTCGCGGGCGACTAGCGCGCGCGAAGTTCGAGGCGGTCGCGCAGAAGGATCTTGTAGCGACGCTCGTGCTGTTCGATCCAGCCGAGGCGGATGAA
>CAYNKE010000195.1:0-3190 GCA_964397715.1 uncultured Bifidobacterium sp.
CCTCGAAGGTCATCTCGCCGAGGGTCACGAGGTTGAGACCGGTCGCGGTCACGATCACGTCGGCTTCGAGTTCGTCTCCCGACTTCAGACGAATGCCGGTTTCGGTGAACGTGTCGATGTGATCGGTCACGACCGACGCCCGGCCGGCGTTGATCGACGTGAAGAGATCGCCGTTGGTGAGAAGACACATGCGCTGATCCCATGGGTTGTAGGACGGCGTGAAGTGCTTGTCGACGTCGAAGTTGGGACCGAGTGCCTGACGGACGCCGGCGAGGAGTGTGGCCTTCACCTTGTCGGGCTGGGTACGAGTACGTCCGTAGAAGAAGCCCTGCAGCACCGTGTTCTTCTTGCGGGTGATGGCGTAGGCCGCCTTCTCAGGGAAAACCTTCTTCAACATCTCGGCAACACGATCGACATCGGGACGAGCGACGACGTAGGTGGGCGAACGCTGAAGCATGGTCACGTGCGCGGCTTTGTCGGCCATGGCCGGTACCACGGTCATAGCAGTGGCACCCGAACCGATGACGACCACTCGCTTACCCGAGTAGTCGAAGTTCTCGGGCCACTTCTGCGGATGGATGATCGTGCCCCGGAATCGATCGCGGCCCGGGAATTCGGGGGTGTACCCCTCTTTGTACGAGTAGTAGCCCGAGCACATGTGCAGGAAGTTGCACGAATAGGTGACGGTCTCTCCGGTGTCGGCACGCTTCGCCGTGAGCGTCCACGTGGCGGTGTCGGAGTTCCATTCGGCCCGCGAGACCAAGTGGTTGAACTTGATGTGCGGCGCGATTCCGAATTCCTGCACGGTGGCTCGCAGGTACTTCATGATCGATGGACCATCGGCGATCGCCTTCGCGTCAGTCCAGGGCTTGAAGCTGTAGCCGAGCGTGTGCATGTCGCTGTCGGATCGAACGCCCGGATAACGGAAGAGATCCCAGGTGCCGCCGATGTCGGGCCGGCCTTCGAGAATGGCGAACGAGCGATCGGGGCACTGCGTCTTCAAGTGATACGCCGAGCCGATGCCGGAGATTCCGGCTCCCACGATCAGGACATCGAAGTGGTTGGTGGTCATCATCTGTCCTCCCACGTCCGACCCTACTTCCGGGGCACTACGGTCGCCTCATGCTGATCACCGCACCCTTCGGGCGAACCGGCCACCAGTCGTCACGAGTCATCTTCGGCGCGGCCGCCCTCGGTGGTATGAGCGAGAGTCGCGCGATCACGACTCTCGATCTCGCGTTCGCCGCTGGTGTGAATCACATCGACACCGCGGCGTCGTACGGAGCGTCGGAAGAGCGGCTCGCACCGTGGCTTCGCCTGCACCGATCGGAGGTCTTCCTCGCGACCAAGACCGAGAAGCGCACAGCCGACGGAGCGCGTCGACAACTCGAGTCGTCGCTTCAACGTCTGGGTGTCGATTCCATCGACCTGATCCAGATGCACAACCTGGTGGAAGACGACGAGTGGAGCCTGGCTATGTCGGACGCTGGCGCTCTGGCAGCCTTGATCACTGCTCGCGACGAAGGGCTGGTGCGCCACATCGGAGTCACCGGCCACGGACTTCGCATTCCGTCGATGCACGTGCGCAGTCTCGAACGGTTCGCGTTCGACTCGGTTCTGTTTCCCTTCAATCCGAGCCTGATGCGCATTCCCGAGTACGAACGTGACGTCAGGAATCTCCGCGAAATCTGTGGAACCCGCGGTGTCGCGATGCAGACCATCAAGTCGATCGCCCGTCGCCGCTGGGACGATGGTCCGTCCGGTCATCGCAGTTGGTACGAGCCCATTACCGAACCGGCATCGATCGCGACGGCCGTTCGCTTCGTGCTGTCGAACGACGATCTCTTTCTGAACACGTCGAGTGATGCGACACTTCTGCCGCACATCCTCGAAGCGGCACAGCGAACGATCACCGTACCGACCGCCTCCGACATCGACGAATTGATCGCGGCCGAAGAACTCACGCCGTTGTTCGACGGCGCCGCCCTCGAACGGATCTGATCAGCTGTTGACCTGACCGCCGTCACAGGCGATCACTTCGCCCACGGTGTAAGCACCCGCGCGCGAGCACAAGAAGATGGCCAGACCGGCAATGTCTTCGGGAGTGCCGACTCGTTTGCGCGGATTGCCACGGGCCACCACGCTCCAGTCGGTGTTGTCGACGTCGCCGCCGGTACCCACTCCGGTGCTGAGCATCCAGGTGGGGAACGGCCCGGGAGCGATGGCATTCATGATGATGTTGCGCTTCACCAACTTCGAGCCCATCTGACGAGTCAACGAATGAAGGGCGGCCTTCGACGGACCATACGAATGGGTGTCGAAGATGGGTGTGCGGATGCCGTCGATGGATCCGATGTTCACGACACGCGACGGGTCGTCGTTGGTGGCGCGAGCCTCGAGCAACGGCAGCAACTTCTGGGTGAGAAAGAAGACGCCCTTGACGTTGGTGTCGAAGACCTTGTCCCAGCCGACCTCGGGAAACTCGTCGAGCGGCGCTCCCCACGACACACCTGCGTTGTTGATGAGGATGTCGAGATGGTTCTCGCGCTCACTCAGCGCTTTCACCAAGCCGTCGATACCCGCCATGTCGGCCAAGTTGGCCGGCAGCGAAATGCACTCACCGCCGAAGGTGTCCGACAATCGCTTGGCGGTTTCGTTGCACACATCGGCTTTGCGCGACGAGATGTACACCTTGGCTCCATTGGCGAGGAACCCACCGGCGATCATCTCGCCGATACCACGAGACCCTCCGGTCACCAGGACGACCTTGCCCTGAACCGAGAACAAGTCGGCGATCTTCATGTGTTCCTCCGCTGGTCGTTGAGTGTCGTCGAGTGACGACGTGAGGCTAGTGATCCGGCTCGGAACACGCCCAAGTGGATGTTCTACGGTGACAACATGACCAGTCATTCCAATCCGCGCGGGCGCACCGATCTGACCGGCAAGGTATTCGTGGTGACCGGCGGCAACTCGGGAATCGGTCTCGGTATGGCCGAGGGAATCGCCGCAGTCGGCGGATCGGTTGCCGTGTGGGGTCGGCGGGCCGACCGCAATGCCGAAGCAGTCGACGTTCTCAAGGGTCACGGTGTCGCCGCTCGTGGATACGAATGCGATGTATCCGACGAGCAACAAGTCATCGAATCGATGAACCGCACCGTGGCCGACTTCAGTCGACTCGATGGGTGCTTCG
>CAYNKE010000196.1:0-3189 GCA_964397715.1 uncultured Bifidobacterium sp.
ACCGACGACGTGACGATGATGCGTCCGCTCTGCCGCGGGATCATGTGCTGCAGCGAACGGCGCATACCCCAGAACACGTGATTGAGGTTCCAGTCGACTTCGAGATTCCACTCTTCGTCGCTCATCTGGAACACCGGTGCGGTGGCCTGAACCCCGCCCGAGTTGAGACAGCAGATGTCGAGTTGCCCGTAACGGGCGATCGTGAAGTCGATGAGCCCTTCGACCGCCGACTGCTTGGCAGCGTCGCCGGCGTAGAAGTCGGCGCGATCGCCGGCGTTCATCTCCTTCAGTGCCTGGCGACCCTTGGCTTCGTCGCGACCATTGACCACGACCCGTGCACCTTCGGCCAAGAAGGCTTCGGCCATCGCGCGACCGATACTGCGCGTGCCGCCGGTGATGCAAGCGACTTTTCCTTCGAGTTTTCCGGTCTTGTTTGCCATGTCGGTTCCCTTCGCGATCAGTAGGGGGCGGTTCCGCCGTCGATGGAAATCAGCGAACCGGTGATACCGGCCCCGATCTCGGATGCGAGCAACACCGCGACGTTCGCGACGTCCTCCACTTCGTTGATGCGCTTGGTCGCCGAGTCCGAGGCGAATTGCGCGAGAAGTTGGTCGTAGGTGAGACCCATGGCCGCGGCGGCTCCGGCTCCGCCTTCCTTCACGATGTCGGTTTCGATCACACCGGGACACAGCGCGTTGACGGTGATGCCGAGCGTGCCGACCTCCTTGGCGGCCGACTTCGTGAGGCCGTTGACGGCGTGTTTGGCGGCGACGTAGGTGGACATGCCGGGCTTGCCGGCTTTGCCCTCGACCGACGAGATGTTGATCACGCGACCCCACTGTTGCGGGATCATGTAGTTGAACGCCCGGCGCATCACCCAGAACGAATGCCAGAAGTTCCAGAGCAGGGCGTCCTGCATCGGCTCGTCGGGCAACTGCGCGATGGGCGCGAAGTCGGCCGCGCCCCCGGCGTTGGCGACCATGATGTCGATCCGGCCGAAGTGGGCCACGGTGCCGTCGACGATCGCTTCGCAGTCGTCCTTCTTCTTCACGTCACCGGCGATGAAGTGAACCTGATCTCCTCGACCCAGTTCGGCCAGAGTGCGCTGCGCCTTGGCCGCGTCGCGGCCGTTGATCACGACCTGGGCCCCCTCGTTCAGGAATGCCGTGGCGATCGCTAATCCGATTCCGCGGGTTCCGCCCGTCACGCAGGCGACCCGACCATCCAACGCACCCATGTTCACCCCCATCGCGTCCGTCCCCACGGGCGCTCGCCGAACAGTAGACGCTCGTCGGCCCGGCTGACCAGGGCGACAACCGCGAGGCGTCGTCAGTTCTGGGGCAGACGCGCGATCAAGTCACCGCGGACCGCGGCTTTGATCGCATCCACGGCGAGCGCGTGCTGGCGATCGCTCGCCGACTGACCCGTCGTGAGCCCGGTCAACGCGGTCGCCACGAACGACAGCACCTGGGCCCGTCGGGATCGATCGACTTCTCCATTGGCCACTCCGTCGTCGACCAGGGAGCGGAAGAACGTGTCCATGGCCGCCTGGTCGACCTCGAGCGGAGCGTCGAGTTCGGGGTGGCGGGCCAGATCGACCCGCACTGCGCCGAGGAAGCGAGCGAACGAGGGATCGTCGGTGTTCATCCGGTGGGCCTCGTCGAGAATGGCTTCCAATCGAGGAACGAATCCCGACACACCGTCCACGGCGCCGTGAAATCGATCGAGGACCCGTTCCTGCGTGTCGTGGTGCACGGCCACGAAGAGGTCGAGCTTCGAGGGGAAGTAGTGATACAGCGCGGCCGGGGTCACGCCGGCCAGGCTGGCGATCTCGCGGTTGGTGGTGACCTCGAAACCCCGGTCGGCGAAGGCCGCCCGGGCCACGGCGAGGATCGTGCGACGGGTGTCGGCCGAGTCGGTGGCCGGCGGCCGACCGAGACGCGAACTGGACTTCTTCCCCCTGGTCACGGAATCGAGTATGGCCGGGGTGGTCGTCCGTCATCGGGTCGAGGTCGTCGAGCCACGGTTGTCGTATTGATCGGATGGTCAATTACCGTGGCCACGTGGCTGACTCGACTCTCGCGAACCTCCCTTCACTCGACGAATTCACCCGTGAGGCCAAGGCCTGGCTCGAAGCCAACGCCGAGTACCGCACATCGGGAACCGATGAGAAAGACGTCGTGTGGGGCGAAGGTGAATTCTCCGTCTCGGTGTTCCACTCGCTGTCGTTCGAAGAAGAGAAGGCGTTGCTCGAACGCGCCAAGGCCTGGACCCAGAAGAAGGCCGAACGCGGTTATCACGCCATCACGTCACCGGTCGAACACGGGGGCCTCGGATACCCGCGCGAGTACTCGCGCGCCTTCGCCAAACTCGAGGCTCAGTTCCAGACACCCACCGGCCACGAGACACACAGCGTGACCGTCGGCCTCATCGCGCCGACGATCAACATCTACGGCACGCCCGAGCAGAAGGCGCAGTTCGTCGGCCGGTTCATCGCGACCCGCGATCTCTGCTGCCAGTTGTTCTCCGAACCGGGTGCCGGTAGCGACCTCGCGTCGCTCGCCTGTCGCGCCGAGCGTGACGGCGACGAATGGGTGATCAACGGCCAGAAGGTCTGGAGTTCGGGTGCGCAGTTCTCCGAATGGGGCGAACTGATCGCCCGCAGTAACCCCGATGTCGTGAAGCACAAGGGAATGACCGCGTTCATCATTCCGATGGATCTGCCCGGAATCGAGATTCGTCCGATCAAGCAGATGAGCGGCGGCTCGTCGTTCAACGAAGTCTTCTTCAACGACGTGCGCATCCCCGACTCGATGCGCCTCGGGCCCGAAGGTGAGGGGTGGAAAGTCGCCCTCACCACCCTCGGCTTCGAACGCGACCACTCCGGCGACGGTGGCGGCGGCGGGTCCCGCGTCGGTGGATCGTGGCGTCTCGTTCTCGCCACGGCCCGTGCCATGGGCGTCACGGCCGATCCGGTCATGCGCCAGGAACTCGCCGCGCTCTACACGCACTTCCGTGTCGAGGGCTTCGTCAACCGCCGAGCCGCCGACATGCGTCGCGCCGGCTCGCCCCCTGGTCCCGAGGGATCGCTCGGCAAGTTGGTCTGGACCGAAGGTATGCGCAAGGTCTCCGACGTGATCTCCAAGATCCTCGGCCCGGCGCTCGTCGCCGACACCGGCGAATGGGGCA
>CAYNKE010000197.1:0-3175 GCA_964397715.1 uncultured Bifidobacterium sp.
CCGAGGGTGGCGACTGACTCCCGACGGCCATGTAAGCGAATTCGCTTACATGACCATCTTGTTCCAGACCGGCGAATCTGCCGGAGATTCGCGCCCATGCCGGGGGTGGGTGGCGGCTTGGGTCTTTGCTACAACTGAGTCATCACGAGGGGGGATTGATGGCCGGGTCGTCGAAGGCTGTATCACCGTGGGCGGTGTTCGCAGTGAGCGCGACCGCCTCGTACATCTCGACGCTCGATATGTCGATCGTCAACGTTGCGTTCTACGAAATCCAGAAGGACTTCCCGAACGATCCTCCGTCCACCATCTCGTGGGTCGTCTCGGCCTACTCCATTCTCTACGGCGCACTTCTCGTGGTGTCGGGGCGGCTGGCCGATCAAACCGGTCGCAAGCGATTCTTCCTGTGGGGCACGTCGCTGTTCCTCGTCGGGTCGGTGCTCTGCGCGGTGTCGCACACGATGCCGTTGTTGATCGTGGGCCGCGCGGTGCAGGGAATCGGCGGAGCGATGATGACTCCGGCGTCGATGGGCCTCTTGATGAGTGCGTTCCCGCTCGAGAAGCGCGGCCAGGTGGTGGCCTGGACCGGTTCGATCGGTGCACTTGGCGTGGCGTCGGGCCCCACCATCGGTGCTCTCTTCGTGTCGAGCTTCGGGTGGCGCTCGGCGTTCTGGATCAACGTGCCCGTTTGTCTCGTCACACTCGTGCTCGCTGTTCGTGTGACGCGTGAATCCGAACCCGTGCGCGGATCGCGCCCCGACATCGGCGGTGCGATTGTCTTCACGTCGGCAATCGGTGCTCTGGTGTGGGGGATCACGCGATCGGAAGAGCGTGGCTGGGGTGATACGTCGGTCATTGCACTGTTTGTGATCGCGATCGCCCTCGGATTGTTCGTCGCGCGCCGCGGATCGACACATCCCGATCCGATTCTCCCCGCCGGAATGTTCAAGGAGCGCACGTTCACACTGGCCAACGTCGCCACGCTTCTGTTCGGCATCGCGTTCAGCGCGAACATTCTCAACAATGTGCTGTTCCAACGAACGGTGTGGGGATTCAGCGCGACAAAGGCCGGATTGTTCTCGGTGCTGTCGCCTATCACCGTGTTCGTCACGTCGATGATCGTCGGACGCAAGATGGCGAAGATCGGTTACAAGAAGTTCCTCATTCTCGGTCCAGTGATCTTGGCGATCACGGTTCTCGGATCAGTTCTCCTGCTCGGTGTCGAACCCGAGCCGTGGGTTCCGTTCACGCCGCTCATGTTCATCTTGGGTCTCGGCATCGGCTGCACATTCCCACCGCTCTCGGGCTATTCGGTGTTGCGATTGCCGCCGCATCAACTCGCACTCGGCGGTGCGATCAACAGCACCTTTCGCCAGGTGGGCGCCGCCATTGGGGTGGCGTTGTTGGTGACTGTCCAGTCGCGCGGGAGTGGCATCGACGGGTTCCGCTACGGCTGGCTACTGGTGGCGGCGTGCGCGCTCACGTCGATCTGTGTGTCGCTGTTCCAGCCGAGTCGGCTGGGGCGTACGAGCGACTGACTCGCTGAGGGACCTCATCACCCGCATGGGGAACCAGACCGGCAAATTTGCCGGGGTTTCGCGCCCATTGGGATGAGTGAGTTATCGGGAGCCGGCGCGTTGGTAGAGGCGTGTTGCGATCGGGGCGAACACCGCGATCAACACCACGGCCCAGATCAGTGAATACACCATCGCGTTCTGGAGCGGCCACGCGGTGGGGTCGGGAGTCTCGGCCGGAAGATTTCCGAACCGCACGCGCACCGCATGCGTGAGTGTCGACACCGGATTCCATTCGGCGATCGTCTTCAACACACCGGGCAGGCTGTCGGACGGAACGAACGTGTTGGCGATGAACGTGAGCGGGAACAAGATGATGAACGTCGCGTTGTTCACCACTTCGGGCGTGGGCACCAGCAGGCCCACGCACGCCATCACCCACGAGAACGCGTACGAGAAGAACAGCAGCAACGCGTAGGCGACGATCGCATCGAGGATCGAGCCGCGAATGCGCCAGCCCACCGCGAAGCCGGCCAACGACATCACCACGATCGACAGCGCGTTGTACACCACGTCGCTCACGGTGCGACCGGTCACCACAGCCGAACGGCTCATCGGCAGCGAGCGGAAGCGATTGATGAGACCTTTCTGCATGTCTTCGGCCAGGCCCGATCCGGTGAACGTGGCGCCGAATACAACGGTCTGGGCGAAGATTCCGGCGATGAGGAACTCGCGGTAGCTGCCGCCGGGGATGTCGATCGATCCGCCGAACACGTAGGCGAACAGCAACACGAACATGAGCGGCTGCACGACCACGAACACCATCACGTCGGGCACGCGGCGGATACGGATCATGTTGCGTCGGGCGATCGTGGTGGCGTCGCGGAGCATGCTCATGACGCGGCCTCCTCGGTTGCCTCGTGTCCGGTGAGTTCCATGAACACGTCGTCGAGTGTGGGGCGGCGCAACCCGATGTCGACGATCGCGATCTGTTGCGCCTCGAGTTCGCGCAACACGATGCTCAGTGCCTCCACGCCATTGGCGACCGGAGCCGACACCTCGCCTTCGTCGTGATGAACGCGCATCGGACCCGTGGCCACCTTCATCATGATCTGCTCGGCGCGGCGCGCGTTCTCGGCGCCACCCACGTGTACGTCGAGGTGCTCGCCACCAACGCGGCGCTTCAGTTCTTCCGATGTTCCCTTGGCGATGGCGTGTCCGTGATCGATCACCACGATTTCGTCGGCCAATTGATCGGCCTCTTCGAGGTACTGCGTGGTGAGGAGCACCGTGGTGCCGCGCTGCACGCGGTCGCGAATGGTGTCCCACAACTCGCCGCGGCTACGCGGATCGAGACCGGTGGTGGGTTCGTCGAGGAACAGCACCGGGGGATCGGCCACTAGCGCGCCGGCCAGGTCGATTCGACGGCGCATACCTCCGGAGAAAGTCTTCAGCGGACGATCGGCTGCCTCCATCAGGCGGAACTGCTCCAGCAGTTCGAGTCCGCGGCGTCGTGCATCTCGGCGCGACATGCCGTACAGACAGCCGATCATCTCGAGGTTTTCGGTGGCGGTGAGGTGCTCGTCGACCGCGGCGTACTGGCCCGACAGACCGATGCGGGCGCGAACACCGCGCGGATCGGCGAGCACGTCGACACCGGCCAC
>CAYNKE010000198.1:0-3153 GCA_964397715.1 uncultured Bifidobacterium sp.
TCGGGTATCGCGATCAACACACTCGCCGCCGGCACGACCGAGTACTTGTCGATCATCTTCTTCAAAGGGCAGCAAGGCGGCGGCGAGAGCCAGTCACCGACCGGCAAGGGCGGCTACGGCGAATTCGACATGCCGTTCCTCGCCGGAGGCCGAATCGGCAACTGGAAGAGCCCCGACATCCTGAAGTGGTTCGAGGACAAGCACGACGTTCCGTTGATCCCCGATGTCGCGGGGTTCGTGCGCGGGCTCGTGAGCGACGTGTACCTGCCGACCATCGTGGCGATCGCGATCGTTCCGGTGTCGGTGTACGTGCTGTGGCGCACGCGATGGGGTCTGCGGTTGCGATCGAGTGGCGAATCACCCGAGGCCGGTGAATCGCTCGGTGTGGCGATCAATCGCCTGCGTTACCAGGCGATGGCCATCAGCGGCGCGCTGGCGGCCTTCGGTGGCGCGTATCTGTCGTGCGTGTTCACGAGCACGTACCGACAGGGGCAAACGGGTGGCCAGGGATTCATCGGCCTGGCGACCACGATCTTCGGCAACTGGCAGCCGTGGGGCGTGTTCCGCGGGGCGCTGTTGTTCGGGTTTCCGACCGCGCTCAAGTTCCGCGACGAACGCAACGTCCCGGCGCTGCTTCTCGTGGCGGCGGTGGTGCTGGTGCTCGTCGCGTTGTTGATGATCGTGCGCAAGCGCTCGGTGATCGCGACGAGTTGTCTGGCCGCCGCGGTGTGTCTCGTGATCGCGTACAACGTGGTCGACAAGGTGCCGTCGGAATTCGTGGCGGCCACGCCGTACATCGTGACCGTGATCGTGTTGGCCGGAGCCCGCCAGCAGTTGCGGCCCCCGGCGCACGCCGGCCTGCCCTACCGACCCGGCGACTCGCACTAGCGCGCGATCAGCGGGGGCCGAGGTGGGCGACGGCCTCGACCTCGATACCGCCGCGCGGCTTCTGAGTCAACGTCACCGTGACCGACACCGGTTGGGCGGTGTCCATGATCTCGCGCGCGATCTCGGCCGTGAGCGCCTCGGCGAACACCGCCCGATCGCGAAAACCCCACAGATACAACTTGAGGCTCTTCGATTCGACGCACCACTCGGCCGGTCGATATTCGATGACCACGCGCGAGAGATCGGGTTGATTGGTGACCGGGCACATCGATGCGAGTTCGTCGGTCGTGAACCGGACGACCTCGACATCGGCCGGTGCCGGGAACACCTCGACGTGCGGAATCGCCTCGCGGACCTCGCGACCCAGAACGGTGAGTCGGTCGAGCGTGGCCGAATCGTGCGGATCGCGACGCGCCGGAGTGGCATTCATGACCCCCAGGGTACGGCGAAATCCCGAAACTCCGACCGAGCGTTACGCTTCAGTCATGGGACGTGTCCTCTCCGCCGATCAAATCGAATCGTACGAGCACGACGGATTCCTGGTGGTCCCCGACTTCGTGAGCCGCGAGACGTGTGCTCGGGTGAAGGAACGAGCCGAGGAGATTCTCCACTCGTTCGACCCTGATGCGCATCGCAGCGTCTTCACCACGAACGAACAAGAACGCCACGCCGATGAACAGTTCATGGCCTCGGCCAACGGCGTTCACTGCTTCTTCGAAGAGGGAGCCCTCGACGCCGACGGGCGCCTGACTCGACCCAAAGAACTCAGCGTGAACAAGATCGGCCACGCACTTCACGATCTCGACGCGGTCTTCGAAAACTTCTCGTACTCCCCCCGCCTCGCCGAACTCGCGGCTGACATCGGACTCGCCGACGCCCTCGCGCTGCAGAGCATGTACATATGCAAACAGCCGTACATCGGAGGCGAAGTGGGTTGCCACCAGGACGCGACGTTCCTGTATACCGACCCCATCACGGTGACGGGCTTCTGGTTCGCACTCGAGGACGCCACGCTCGACAACGGCTGTCTGTGGGCCCAACCCGGCGGCCACCGCACCACGCTGCGCAAGACGTACCGCCGCCTCGGCTCGGCCGACTCGGTCGGAGCCGAATTCGTCGAACACGATGCGCAGCCGCTGCCCGCACCGAGTGACGGCCTCGTGCCCCTCGAAGTCACCGCCGGAACTCTCGTGATCCTGCACGGCCTGCTTCCGCACTGGAGCGACGTCAATCGCAGCGGCGTCAGCCGCCACGCGTACTCGCTCCACTGCATCGCCGAATCGGCCGTGTATCCCGCCTGGAACTGGCTGCAGCGCTCCTCCGACCTCCCTTTGCGCCGCCTCGACGGACGCTCCCGAACGAAAGCCCTCGCATGACCGCCGTACCCGCCGACTTCGTCGCCTATCCGAAGGCCCTCCTCCACGACCACCTCGATGGTGGACTCCGTCCGCAGACGGTCGTCGAACTCGCCTCGGAGTACGGATACAAGGGCCTCCCCACGACCGATGTCGACGACCTGGCCAAGTGGTTCCACCGAGGAGCAAAACGCAACGACCTCGTCCTGTATCTCGAGACCTTCGCCCACACCGTCGGTGTCATGCAGGATCGCGACGCGATCGAGCGCGTGTCGTACGAATGCGCGCGCGACCTCGCCGCCGACGGCGTCGTGTACGCCGAGGTTCGCATGGCTCCCGAGTTGTGCACCGAGAAGGGGCTCACGCTCGACGAAGTGATGAGGGCGATTCTCGACGGATTCCGTCGCGGCTCGGCCGGCACCGACCTCACCATCTACGCGATCTGCTCGGCCATGCGCACCGCGGCCCGGAGCCTCGAGATCGCCGACCTCGCGGTGCGATGGCGCGACGAAGGTGTCGTGGGCTTCGACATCGCCGGCGCCGAGGCCGGGTATCCCCCGACGCGCCACCTCGAAGCCTTCAATCACGTCCAACGCGAGAACTTCCACACCACCATCCACGCCGGCGAAGCGTTCGGGCTCCCGAGCATCTGGGAAGCCGTGCAGCTCTGCGGCGCCGAGCGGCTCGGACACGGAGTCCGCATCGTCGACGACATCAGCGGTGAACCCGGCAACGAACAACTCGGGCGACTCGCCGCGTTCGTGCGCGATCGCCGCATTCCCCTCGAACTCTGCCCCACCAGCAACGTCAACACTGGCGTCTGTCCGTCGATCGCGGCCCACCCGATCGGCATGCTGCGTCGGCTCCGGTTCCGGGTCACGGTCAACACCGACAACCGACTCATGAGCAA
>CAYNKE010000199.1:0-3100 GCA_964397715.1 uncultured Bifidobacterium sp.
TTGCCGCCGGCGCGCACGCACTTCTGAACCGTCGCCGCTCGCTTGAACGGAGCCACTTCGTCTCCGACGAAGTAAGGCTTGAACGGAACCATGCCGGCAACGGTGAACAACACCGTCGGGTCGTGAGGAATGAGGCTGGCCGAGGGAACTGCGGTGTGCGATTTCGAGGCGAAGAATCCGGTGAAGGTTTCGCGAAGCTCGTTCGCGGTGCGCGGGGGGCGGCGAGTCATGGGATTCACAGTTTACCGCTCAGGCCCCATAGCCTGGCCGGGTGACCCCTCGACGTGTACCGGTACCCGGCGTGAACAAGCGCTACGAAGATCTCCATGAGATGGTGTCCTTCGAAGATCCGGTCGAACAGCGGACGTGGATCGTCGACGCAACCTTCCTCCGCTCGTCGTGGAAGTGCATCTTCGGCGAGGGTTGCAAGGGGGTCCTCGAGACCGATGCGACCAAGCTCAACCAAGGCTGTTGCTCCTACGGTGCCCACTTCGGCGACGAGGAGGACGTCGCCAAGGTCGTCAAGCATGCGGTCCGACTCACCGAGACCAATTGGCAATTCAAGAAGAAAGCCAAATCAGGCTTTCTGAAGAAGATGCCGAGTGGAGAAACCGCGACGCGGAGAGTCGACGGTGCGTGCATCTTTCTCAACCGCCCAGGCTTCGCCGGAGGGGAAGGGTGCGCGCTCCACATCGGAGCGCTCGAAGCTGGTGAGCGCCCGCTCGATTGGAAGCCGACGGTGTGCTGGCAGTTGCCCGTTCATCTCGAGCACTCCGAAGACGACACGGGGTGGGTGACCACGATTCTGCGCGAATGGAAGCGACGCGACTGGGGCGTCTCCGGGGACGAATTCCATTGGTGGTGCACGGACACACCCGATGCCTTCGTCGGACGCGAACCCGTGTACAAGTATCTCCGCGACGAAATCGTCGAGTTGGTGGGCAAGAAGGTCTACGACTCGATCGTCGAACTGCTGGAACGGCCCGGGAACACACCACTTCCGCACGAGTCGGAAGTTCGCCTCAGCGCTCGTCGGAACCGCGGCAAGAAGTAGAGCTCAGGCGTTCGCCTGCTTGAAGGCCTTGCGGCGGTCTTCGAGACCGAGGTGTCGTTTGCGGACGCGAATGTTCGCGGGAGTTACCTCGACCAACTCGTCATCGGCGATCCACTCGATCGCGCTTTCTAGAGTGTGGATCCGCGGCGCCGCGAGCTTGACCCCATCGTCGTGGCTGTGGGTGCGAATATTCGTCTTCTCCTTCGCCCGTACCGCGTTCACGACCATTTCGTCACCTCGGGCGCTCTCACCGACGACCATTCCCTCGTAGACCTTGTCTCCCGGCTGAACGAAGAGCTCGCCGCGAAGTTGCAAGTTGTCGAGCGCGTAAGCCGTGACCATTCCCTCGCGGTCGGCGATCATGGCTCCTCCGCCGCGATGCGGCAACTCACCGCACCAGGGGGTCCATCCAGCATGGTGCTGATGAAGCATGGCTGTTCCGCGAGTCGCAGAGAGGAGCAGTGAGCGAAAACCGATCAGACCGCGGCTCGGGCACTCGAAAGTGACGACGGTTCGACCCGGATCGCCGGCGCGAAGGTCGGTGACTCGTCCCTTGCGAGGCGCCAGAGCCTGGGTGACGGTGCCGACGTGTTCGTCGGGAACGTCGCAGACTCCCCGCTCGAGGGGCTCGTACTTCTTCCCGTTCACCTCTTTGGTGATGACCTCGGGGCGGCTGACCTGCAACTCGTACCCCTCGCGACGCATCGATTCGATGAGAACGGCCAATTGCAATTCCCCGCGTCCCGCAACTTCCATCACTTCGGCGGTCTCGGTCTCGCGCAACTTGATGGACACGTTGCCCAGAACTTCGCGACGTAGTCGATCGAGGATGTGACGCGACGTGAGGTACTTGCCCTCCCGCCCCGCGAAGGGTGACGTGTTGACACCGAACGTCATCGCCAGAACCGGTTCGTCGACCGACAGCCGCGGAAGAGCCTGAGGCTGGTCACCTGACGCGATGGTGTCGCCGATTTCCACTTCGGGGAAACCGGCGACGACGAAGAGGTCTCCGGCCACCAGAACGTCCTGTTCGGCGCGCCCAACACCGGAGAACGACATGAGCGAACCGAGCCGACGTTTCAGGGGTGGCTGCCCCTCGCTGAACTCCTCTTCCAGAAGCGCCACCATCTCGCCCTTTCGGAGCGCACCTTGGTAGATCCGGCCGATCGCCAGGCGGCCGAGATAGTCGCTCGCGTCGAGGTTCGTGACGAGGGCCTGCAGCGGGGCCTGCGGATCTCCGGTCGGTGGCGGAATCCGCTCGAGAATCGCATCGAGGAGAGGTGACAAGTCGGCGTCCGGCGCCGGCATACCCAGACCCTTCATCGCTCGTCCTTCACGCGCGACAGCCGAAACCACATCGAACTCGATGTGGTGATCAGCGGCCTCCAGGTCGATGAACAGTTGATAGACCTCGTCGAGAACCTCGTCGGGTCGGGCGTCCTGGCGATCGACCTTGTTGATCACCACGATGGCGGGGAGATCCCGAGCCAGCGCCTTCTGCAACACGTAACGGGTCTGGGGTAGCGGGCCCTCGGCCGCATCGACGAGAAGGATGACTCCGTCGACCATCGTCAGAGCCCGCTCGACCTCTCCCCCGAAGTCGGCGTGACCCGGGGTGTCGACCAGGTTGATCTTGACGTCTTTCCAGACGATGGAAGCGGCCTTGGCGAGGATGGTGATTCCGCGCTCGCGTTCTTGGTCGTTCGAGTCCATGACCCGATCGACGACGGCCTGATGTGCGGCGAAGGTTCCGGTGGCCCTCAACAGGGCATCGACGAGGGTCGTTTTTCCATGATCGACGTGCGCGACCAGCGCCACGTTCCTGAGTTGATGATTCATCGACGAACTATTGGTCGTCGGTTTCGTCGTCGAAAGATTCCGTGGAGTCGGTGTCGTCCTCGTCGAACACCACGCCGTACTTTTCGGCGATCGCGGCGTACTCGTCGTCCTGCGATCTCGGGGAACGACTGTTGCCCAGGCCCAGGTCAGAGGCACTGGGACCGGCTTGCTTCAACTTGCGCGCTTCTTCGAAGCGACGATGTCGAC
>CAYNKE010000200.1:0-3098 GCA_964397715.1 uncultured Bifidobacterium sp.
CGACGTCCCCATCACCCATCTGGAGTGGAGTTACGTGGGCAGTCATTACGACGCGATCGAAGTCGGAGTGCCCGATGGACCCAAGCCCGACGAGATGGTGGTCATTCTCGCTATGGCCATTGGTGGACGCGTTCACGCACGATTGGCCGGTGGATTCACACTGGGCGACCGCGGACAACCCGGAGTTCCGGCATGAGCCGCTCGGTTGCCGTGATCGGAATCGGTCGGATGGGATGGCACATGGCCGCGCATCTCGTGGGCAAAGGCCATGACGTCGCGGTGTGCGATGCCGTCCCTGGGATGGCTGATCGCTTCGTGTCCGAAGTGGGAGGTCGCGCGGCGAAGTCGCCGACCGATGCGGTGCGTGATGCCGACGTCGTGATCACGTCGCTGCCAGCCGATCGTGAGTTGCTCGCGGTTGCCGATGACATCGAGTCGGCCGTGACCGCGGGGCGCGTGTGGGTCGATCACTCGACCACCTCGGCGCAAGCCGCACGCACTGTGGCGGTGCGTGTTGCCGCTGCCGGCGGATCGTTCCTCGACGCACCGGTATCGGGTGGCGTCGACGGAGCGCGCAAGGGAACGCTCACCGTGATGGCGGGTGGAGACCAGCGAGCCTTCGATGACGTAGAGCCCGTGATCGCGGCCTATGCGGCGCGCATCACGTTGATGGGTGATTCGGGTGCCGGCCAGATCACGAAGATGACCAACCAGATCTGTGTGGTGGGTCTGTGCCAAGCACTCGCCGAAGGTCTCGACTTCGCCGAGAGCGCCGGTCTCGACGTGACGAAAGTGATCCACGTGATGTTGCAGGGGTCGTCAGCGTCGTGGCAGATGGCCAACCGGGCCGAGAAGATGCTCGCGGGTGAGTACGACTACGGGTTCTCCACGACGCTCATGCGCAAGGACATCGGGCTCGTGCTCGAAGAGGCCGAAGCCATGAATATTCCATTGCCCGTGACCGCGATGGTGGGTCAGATGCTCGCCGAAGTGACCGCGATGGGCGGTGCGCAATGGGACTGGTGCAGCCTCATGGAACGTCAGCGCCGCCGACGCGCCTGACCGTCAGTCGACGACGTAACTCGTCATCGAGAGCGAACCCATCGAGCAACCTTCCACCAACGTGGAGGCACCGCGACCTGATGCCGCTGCCGCGCCGGCGATGTACAGCAGCGGGATGAAGTGGTCGGGAGTGGGCACTGCCAGCGAGTACGCGTCGTGCGTGACGATGTTGGTGATCGACGCCGGATCGGTGGTCATGATCGATCGTGCAGCGTCGTCGAACTCGTGAGCCCAGTCTTCACCGCTTTCGGGTCGGTTCCAGGACAGTCGTCCGAGGTTGTGCACCACGTTGCCGCTGCCGAGAACAAGGATGTTCGCATCTTGTAGCGCTGCGAGGCTCGCGCCGAGCGCCACATGATCGGTGAACGACTTGGTGGCGTCGATCGACAACTGAAGCACCGGCACGTCGGCGGCCGGGAACATGTGTGCGAGCACCGACCAGGTTCCGTGGTCGATCCCCCAACTGTCGGCGTCGAATCCGACCCACACGGGGGCGAGAGCGTCCACCACTTCGCGGGCAACCACATCGGAGCCCGGACACGGGTAATCGAACGCGAACAATTCGTCGGGAAATCCGTAGAAGTCGTGGATGGTGCGCGGTGTGTGCATCGCCGTGACTGCGGTCGCATTGATGTACCAGTGCGCCGACACGGTGACGATGGCGCGCGGCCTGGGCAGTGTGGCCGCGAACTCGCGCCAGCGATTGGTGAAACGGTTCGACTCGAGTGCGTTCATGGGGCTGCCATGACCGATGAAGACGGCGGGCTGGCGGGTCATGCGGGTGAAACCTCGCGGGTGGCTCGGAGGATCAGCAAGGTGGACAGAGCGAAGAAGCCCGTGGACCACGTGGCGAACGAGCGCACGGTGCCGTCGAAGGTCGAGTTGGCAACACCACCGAGCAACGCACCACCGGCCGTGGTGATGGTGGTGATGACCGACGATGCGGTACCGGCGATGTGCGGCAGAGGAGTCATGGCGGCGGTATTCGCGAGAGGACCGAGGCCTTGGGCTACCGGGATCAGCAGGGCGAGAGCGACGGCGAAGATCCAGAAGTTGGGCTTTCCGCCACCGGTGAACGAGACCAAGACGAACGCAATGGCCGCGACCGACCCGAAATGAACCGAACGACGCAGGTGTTGATACAGCCCGACGTTCTTCACTCGTCGTGCGTTGTTGAGCGAATTCAAAGCGAAGAACACTCCGAGCACGCCGAAGAAGAGTGGGAACAGATCGCCTCGCTCGTAAACGTCTTCCATGATCACTTCGGATGCCCCGAGGTACGCGGTGAGGATGGCATAGGTGAACATGTTGGCGAACATGAACGACAGAGTCGTTCGATTGCGGAACACTTCACGGCTGGCCTCACCGACGGCTCGCCAGGTGAACGGACGTCTGCGTTCGACCGGCAGCGTCTCGGGAAGGCGCAACGCCCACACAGCCATGAGAACGGCGATCACGACCGGAGCGACGAACACCGATCGCCAGGGGAAGATCTCGATGAGCCCGGCACCGATGGCCGGGGCGATGATCGGCACGATCAAGAACACCGCCATGATGAACGACATGAGGCGCGCCATCATGTCGCCCTCGAATCGATCGCGAACCATCGCATTGGTGAGCGTGCGCGGACCAGCGGCGCCGATTCCCCACACGAATCGGGCGGCGATGAGAAGAGGCCACGAACTCGCGAGAGCTGACAGCAGTCCTCCGACGATGTAGAGAGCCAGGCTCGCGAACAACATCGGTCGACGACCGAATCGATCGGACGCTGGACCGAAGAGCCATGGACCGACGGCGATGCCCAAGAAGAAAACGGTGATGACCCACGTGACGTGAGTCGAATCGGATGGCATCGAGAACGCTTGGCGAACTTCGGGGAAAGCGGGCAGGACCAAGTCGATCGCGATGGCGATGAGCGCCATGAAGACCGTCACTTGGGCCATGAACTCGCGTCGGCCGGCTTCGCCGCGAAACGACTTGCGTGTTCCCAGCGATTCGGTCGACGCCACATCTCGACCGTAGACGGTGAGCGCTCG
>CAYNKE010000201.1:0-3062 GCA_964397715.1 uncultured Bifidobacterium sp.
GGAAGACCTCATCATGGGCGTGGGTCAACCCGCCGGGGAGGCCGGATTCAATCTGGCGCGCGTCGTCGCGATTCTGGCCGGCGTGCCCGAAGCACCGGGCGTGACGGTGAATCGCTATTGCTCTTCGTCGTTGCAGACAATTCGCATGGCCGCGCACGCGATCAAGTCGGGTGAAGGCGATTGCTTCATCGCGGCTGGCGTCGAAGCCGTGAGTCGTTACGGATCGGGAGCCAGCGACACCGCTCCGAACTCGATCTTCGAGAAGTCGGGTGAGCGCACCCGCTTGCGTTCGGCCGGCGGCCAGCCCACCTGGACCGCGGCGGCCGGTCTGCCCGACATCTACATCGCCATGGGTCAGACGGCCGAGAACGTTCGCGAGGTCGAGAACGTCACGCGTGAGGAGATGGACGCGTTCGCCAAGCTGAGCCAGGATCGCGCATCGGAGAACGTGAAGAACGGCTTCTTCGCCGACGAGATCACACCGCTCACGCTGCCCGACGGCACTGTTGTCGACAAGGACGATTGCCCGCGTGAGGGCACCACGCTCGAGGGTCTCGCGGGGCTCAAGCCGGCGTTCCGTCCCGACGGTCAGATCACGGCCGGTAACGCGTGTCCGCTCAACGATGGCGCGGCCGCGGTTCTGGTGATGAGCGACACCAAGGCCAAGAAGCTCGGCTTGAAGCCCCTCGCGCGCGTCGTGTCGAGCGGTGTGTCGGCGCTCGACCCCGAGATCATGGGGCTCGGCCCGATCGACGCGAGTCGTCAGGCTTTGTCACGCGCCGGACTCACCATCGATCAAATCGACCTCGTGGAGATCAACGAAGCGTTCGCGGCACAGGTCATTCCGTCGGCGAAGCACCTCGGAATCTCGATGGACAAGTTGAACGTGCACGGTGGCTCGATCGCCCTCGGCCATCCGTTCGGGATGACGGGTGCGCGCATCATGACGACGCTCATTCACGGTCTGCAGGAGCGCAACAAGCAGTACGGACTCGAGACGATGTGCGTGGGTGGCGGCCAGGGCATGGCCATGATCGTCGAACGCCTCAACTGAGTCAGGCGCGGTGGAGGAGGCGGGCGGAGGTCCCGACCACGAGCACCGCGACACCCGCCACTGCGAACAACACGTTCGGTGACGTGTGCCCGTACCCCCACGTGGCCAACAACGCGACCACCGCTGCCACCAATTGGTTACACGCACCGGCCAATCCCTGAGCCGCCGCGGCCCGACCCGAAGGTGCGTTACGTGCCAGCAATCCCGCGGCCGCCGGCGCGGCACACGCCTGTGCGCACGATTCGATCGTGCCGAGTGCGATCGGAATCCACACCGCCGAGAACTGTCCGTACAACACGGTGAACGGAGCGACCACGAAGATGCCCGACCACGCGACGAGCAAGTGGCCGCGTCGATCGGCAAGTCGTCCTCCGAAACGCGACAGAGCCACGAATGGAATCGCGTAGGCACCCAGCGACAGGCCGACCACTGCATCGGAGGCGCCGAGGTCGGTGAGGAAGCGATCCCACAGCGAGTCGTACAACCCAACCGGCAGTGCCAGCGCGACCAACAACATGATCGGTACGAGCACACCACGGTCACGCAAAAGTCCGAACGGCAAGCCGGCGCGCTGAGTGGAGCGCGGCAGATCGGGCAACGGTCGCGTCGACACCAAGAAGAACGAGATGCCAGCAGCGATCGAGAAGATCACGAAAGGCCAACGCAATCCGAGCGGTCCCACGAGCAGTCCGCCGATCACCGGACCAGTGACGAAACCGGCCAGGTCGATGCCGGCCATCGCTCCCAATCGCTCGGATTGACCCTCTGATTTGAGGTTGGCCATGAGCGCGCGAGCCGGCGGATAGAAACAGCCGGTGGCTGATCCGGCGATCGCGCGGGCGATCACGAACTGCACGAGAGTCGACCCGGTGGCGAACGTGGCGTTACCGATGATCGCCAGCACCGGGCCGAGGATCATGAGCAACTTGGCGTGACCGCGGTCGGCGAAAGGTGCGACGACCACTTGCATGATGAACGACGCGAGGAATCCGGCGGCCGCGATGAACCCGAGCCCAGACGCGCTGAACCCGAACTCGTCCTGCAGGTTGCCCATGAGTGCGAACACGACGCTGTTACTCGCCGACAACATGAACGCCGAAGCGAGGAGAACTCGTTCGGTGGCACGAGTGGAGGTCATCTCACGACCTCGCCCAGTCGACCACGGCGTCGCTCAGACTCGACCACGCCGCTAACGCCTCGGCCGGCCACTGATCGAAATCGCGATCGGTGAGCGCCACGAGTGCGACATCGATGTCGGGATCGACCCAGGCCATGGTCCCGCTACCACCGAAGTGACCGAAGGTGCGCGGAGAGTTGCGTGAGCCGGTCCAGTGCGGCCACTTGTCGCCGCGGATCTCGATGCCGAGGCCCCACGGACACGGTTTGAAGGAACCCAGGCCGGGTACGACACCTCCGAGATCGGGGAACTGAACGGTGATGGCCTCACGAGCGGTATCGGCTGAAACCAACGTGGGCCGCATGAGTTCGGCGACGAAGCGACAGGTGTCGTCGAGGGTGCTCCACACCGCGAACGCTGCCGAACCGCGCAGTGCCGACGACGTCATGCCCAGCGGTTCGAACACGGCTTCGTGGAGGTACCGATCGAACGGCATGTCAGCGCAGCCCGCCACGTGAGCGGCGACGGTCTCGATGCCTGTGTTCGAGTAGATACGACGCTTACCCGGACCCATGATCGGCGTGTCACCGTCGAAACCGAATCCGGCCGCGTGCGCGAGGAGATGGCGCAGCGTGGCCGGGCCAACTTCATCGTCGAGAGACACCACACCCTCCTCGCAGGCGATAAGGGTGGCCCACGCGGTGATCATTTTCGACAGCGAGGCCAAGCGATACGAGAGGGACGGGTCACCACGACGCGCGACGACCGACCCGTTGCGCAGCACAGCGGCCGAAGCGTGCGGGACGGGCCAGGTGCTGACGACGTCGAGAAGACGTTCAGGCAAAGCCCGACGACCGAATGAGTTCGGCCACTCCGAACGCCAGGTCGAGA
>CAYNKE010000202.1:0-3054 GCA_964397715.1 uncultured Bifidobacterium sp.
GGCGTCCATTCCCGACCGCAACACACCGCCGACGGTCAACGACCACTGGCACGCGTCGTACGGCTTCTATGGATGCGACACCTGGTTGCCCGACCTCCAGGGCAACAAGGAAGAACTCGACACCGCCGGCCAGTTGGCCAACGACAAGTTCCGCCGCACCGGCATCCACAGCCACGACGACGGCGTGATGCACTGGCACCCGTACACCTCGGCCGCGTCGGGCCGGAACGCCAAGTTGGGAGTGTTCCTCGACGTCTACGGCGTGAAGGTCTCCGACTCCAAGATCGAGTTCCCGGCCGACCAGGGCGGAGCGGTCTACGAAGAAGGCAAGACCAAGTGCCTCGACAAGGACGGCAAGTCGGTCGACGCCGAGGTGGTCGTCTACGCGTACAACACGTATGACAATGCTGACGACTTCGCCACCTACATCACGAACTTCGGCGACATCCGCCTGACTCAGGACGGCATGGCGTTCGCCATCGTGTTCGCACCGGCCGGCTCCAACCCCGGTCTTCCGCCTTCGGCCGCCGAGTTGCCGCAGTTGGGTGCAGCCGACACCGGCGCAGCACCGCCTTCATCGGCTCCGGTGGTGCCAGGAGACAGTGCTGTCGACGTGTCGACCGACGTGTCCACCACGGTTGTCGGCCCGGCGGCCCCGTCCACCACGACGGCGTCCTCCACTGCCACGACGGCCGCACCGGCTCCCACCACCACCGGCGGCTGATGCGCGCAGTGGTGTTGGTCGGCGGGTTCGGCACCCGTCTGCGGCCACTCACCTTCACGACGCCCAAGCCCATGCTTCCGGTCGGCCATCGGCCGATCATCGAGAACCTCGTGCGCATGCTCGCGCCGGCCGGCGTCGACGAGGTGGTGCTCGCACTCGGATTCAAGCCCGAGCCGTTCATGGAGGCGTTCCCCGACGGAACGTGTGCGGGAGTTCGCCTTCATTACGCCGTCGAACCCGAACCGCTCGACACCGGTGGGGCGATTCGCTTCGCGGCCGACCATGCGGGTGTCACTGAAACCTTCGTGGTCGTGAATGGCGACGTTCTCACCGATCTCGACGTGTCGCGGTTGCTCGACTTCCATCGGAGCCGTGGCGCCGAGGCGACTCTGCACCTCACCCCGGTCGACGATCCGTCGGCCTTCGGGGTCGCCGACGTCGACGAGACGGGTCGCGTGTCGCGCTTCGTCGAGAAGCCGGCCCCGGGTACCGCGCCGAGCAATCTCATCAACGCCGGGACCTACATCTTCGAACCGTCGGTGCTCGCGCGCATTCCGATCGGGCGCAAGGTCTCGATCGAACGCGAAACGTTTCCGCAGATCGTCGCCGATGGGCGGTTGTTCGCCATGGCCACCGACGACTACTGGGTCGACACCGGTCGACCGGCGTTGTATCGCCAGGCCAACCTCGACATGCTCGACGGCCGCCGCCGTCTGCTCTCGTGCCAGGGCATCGAGACCGGGGCCGACGTCGATCCATCGGCTCTGGTCGAGCATTCGCTCGTGGCCCGAGGCGCGAAAGTCGAGGCCGGGGCCCGCATCCTCGACTCGGTCGTTCTCGCCGGTGCGATCGTTCGACGCGGAACCACGGTCACCGACAGCATCGTGATGGGCGACGTCGGTGAGGGTTCGTCGGTTCACGATTCGGTGATCGGTGCTCGAGGTTCGGTTCCAGCCGGACTGACTCTCTCGCAGGCGCTCGTGCCCGATCCCGCGGCGGTCTGACGTGCCGCGCAAGTCGGTGACGACCTCTCCGTCCTCGGCGGTGGTCATCGGTGGCGCGGGCTTCATCGGATCCCATCTCGTCGATCGACTCCTCGGCGACGGAGCATCGGTCGACGTACTCGACGATCTGTCCACCGGATCGCTCGCCAATCTCGCCGATGCCCGGGCGATCGGCGAGCGCCTCTCGATCCAGCAACTCGACGCCGCCGCACCCGAGCTCGCGACATATCTCGAACGGCGACGGCCCGAAGTTCTCTACCTCGTGCGTGGTTTGGGTTCGGACGCGCGGCATCCGCTGTTGGCGGTGGAAGCACTCGCGGTGGTCGTCGCCTGCCTCGAAGCGGTGCGCTCGTCGTCGCCGTCATCGAAGGTCGTCACCGTTCTGCCGGCCAGTCAGGTCTATGGCGAGGTTCCTCTGCGCGAACTGCCCGTTCGCGAAGATCACGATCGGTCGCCCTCGACGGTGAGCGGTATCGTGGCCAACTCGATGCTCGACATCCTCGCTGGCTACCGCGATCGTCACGCGGTCGAATACACCGCGCTCGTGATGCCCACCGTCTACGGACCGCGTATGCGACCCGACTCCAACGTCGTGGCAGCCGCTCTCGCAGCGCGCAAGGAAGGGCGCGAATTCTCCGTTCACGGCGACGGCCGGCAGACGCGCGATCTGCTCCACGTCGACGACGCCGTCGATGCCCTGTGTCGGGCGGCCTCGAAAGGTGGAGGACTGGCGCTCAACGTCGGCACGGGAGTGCAGACCACGGTGCGCGATGTCTGGCGCATCGTCGGCGACGGATCACCGACCGTGAGTGCTCCCAAGCGGGCTCACCACGTGTCGCGTGTGGCGCTGTCGGCGGCGCGGGCCCGGTTGCATCTCGGGTGGTCGCCGTTCACGACGGTCGAGGACGGATTGGCCGGCCTCGTCAACTGAATCGAGCGACGACTCGGCGATTCTCAGCGGAACAAGTCTTCGTTCGCCGGTCGGACGATCTCGCCGATCGACGATTCGCGGAACCATTCCGGATCGCAACCCCGCACCACCGCGACCGGAACGCCGTTCGACTTGCCCATGACCAGTTCGCCCGCCGATGCGATCTCGTCGGCCACGCAGACTTCGGTGACCTGCATCATCCGACCGAGAGCGTCGGGGGTCCCGCGCAGATCGACCACGGCGGCGATACCGGCCACGCCGATGGCGACGTCGGTCAGACCTTTGCGCCACGGGCGACCGAAGGTGTCCGAGACGATCACGCCCACGTTCACGCCCAATTTGGCGCGCACGATGTCGCGGATGCGCCGGGCCGACCGGTCGCTGTCGATCGGGAG
>CAYNKE010000203.1:0-3049 GCA_964397715.1 uncultured Bifidobacterium sp.
GATGCGGCTTTGGCCTCGTCACCGGTGAGGGCGGCAAGTGCAGCAAGTGCTTCCATTTTCTTTTTCTCCTATGTGGTGTTTGTTAGAGGTTGGACTGGGAGACCGTGATGAGTGTTCGGTGATCAGTGCTCGGGGTGAGCCGCGCCGCCGATGTACACCGCGGTGAGGATCGTGAAGATGTAGGCCTGCAAGAAGGCCACGAGCACTTCGAACGCGGTGAGGAAGATGAGCATGAAGAGCGGCAGCACGCCGACCGGGATGAGACCCGGGTTGCCTTCGGCCTGGAACAGCGCTTCGGAGAGGAGTGCGAACGTGACGAGCAGGATGTGCCCGGCGAGCATGTTGGCGAAGAGTCGCACCGTGAGCGAGAACGGACGCACCAAGAAAGTGGAGATGAACTCGATGGGCGTGACGAGGATGTAGAGCGCCTTGGGAACACCGGGCGGGAAGAGCGAGCTCTTCAGGTATCCGATGCCCTGGTGCTTGAAGCCGGTGCCGATGAACACCACCCACACGAGGAGCGACAAGAACATCGGGAGCGCCATACGCGCGGTGGCCGGCATCTGCAAGAACGGGATGATTCCCGGCACGTTGCAGAGATAGATGAACGAGAAGATGCTGAGGAGGAACGGTGTCCAGCCGAGGCCGTCGCGGCCCATGGTCTGCATGACGATGCCGTTCTCGATGAACTCGACGATCGACTCGGCGAAGTTGCGCACGCCCTTGGGTGCGGTCTTGTGATCCTTGCTTCCCGCGAGAAGGAAGATGACCGTGCCGATGAGCGCGGCGGCGACCGCGATGATGGCGATCTTGTTGAAGCCGGGGAAGAGATCCTTCCAACGGAGGATCTCGTTGATCGGCGGGAACTCGAGTGCGATCACGTCAGTTGGTGTCCTTCGGGCGTGGTGTTTCGATCAGGGCTTGCGGGGTTTCAGAGCGGGAAATGCGAGTGATGCAGCGACGTACCGCATCTCCCAAACGAGGAGTCCGAGATGAGTCACAATGATGGTGAATCCGAGAGCGGGAAGTGAAATCCACGAGGCATCTCGGACGAGAATCACAGCAAGAAAAATGAGGCCGAGGCGGGCCAGGTAGCCGAAGAGGACCGCGCCCATCATGAGGCCGAGCGAAGTGCGGGCCGTCAGGGCCACCAATCCGGCGGCGAAGAAGAAGTTCAGGAGCACCAGGGCCACCGCGTAGAGGGCCGACCAGACGCCGTCGAGGCCGGCGAACACCGCGCAGACCGCCACGATGATGGGGCTGACGTAGGCGCCGCGCTTCAAGATGTCGAGCGAGACGGTGATCTCGGGGGCCTCGCCCTCGAGCCGGGTGGTCATGGGGTCGGGGGTGGAGGCCACGGTGGTCACGCTCCGGGGCCCTGGCCGTGGTCGGGGCTCTGGTGCTGGGTGCCGCTCTGGTGCTGGGTGCGGGCGGCCAGGCGCTCGGCTTCGAGCTTGCGCATCCGGGCGTCGTACCCGATCCACATCTTCACGCCGGTGCCGATGGCGGCGAACACGACGAGGGCGATGGTGAGGACCGGGAAGATGCCGATCCAGGAGTCGAGGAGCCAGCCGAGCCCGAGGAATACGGCCAGCGTGAGGGCCAATTCCATGCCCTGGCCGAGGCCTTCGTCGGCTCCACCTTGGGGGCCGTCGGGCCGGGCGCCGAGGAGCCGGGCGACGCGCGCTGAGGTGTTGCGCGGGCGTGCGGTGGCGGGCACTGGAGTGTCGGTCATCGGCGGGGGGTGTTTCCGGCAGGCCACGGGGGGTGCGGCCTGCTCGTGAAACTGCTCACAAACTAGTCGCCGACGGTCGGACGGGGCAATTCCTCCGTGGGTTCGAGACTCCCCTGGGGCTGGTCGTTCGTCTCGTTGTCGTCGGTGCTCGTGTCGGTGTTCGAGTCGGTCGCGTCGCGGGCTTCTTGGCGGCGGCGGCGCACCTCGGGGTGCAGCACGGTGAAGAGGCTGAGGGCGATGGCCGCGGTGCCGATGGGGATGAGCGCGGTGCGAGCCCGCGTGAAGATCGGGTACAGCACGAAGCCCGACAGGATCGTGGTCCAGAGCCAGAGGATCAGCACGCTGCGGCGCTGGCCGTGGCCGAGGTTCATGAGTCGGTGGTGCA
Organism: uncultured Bifidobacterium sp.; assembly: GCA_964397715.1. Taxonomy (GTDB): domain Bacteria; phylum Actinomycetota; class Acidimicrobiia; order Acidimicrobiales; family Ilumatobacteraceae; genus Casp-actino8. Next base: position 2,121 of record CAYNKE010000203.1, read on the forward strand.
GGTGGCCCTTGTCGGCCGTGGCTACGCCTTGGCGTTTGGCGGCGCGGCGGGCGATGGCGAAGAGCGTGTCGAGGATGGGCACGCCAAGGATGAAGAGCGGAATGAAGAGCGGCGCGAGGAAGAAGTAGGTCTGGCCAGGTGTGTAGGCGGTGGAGTCGGGGTCGGCGCGACCACCCACCACGCTCGTGCTCACGGCCATGAGGAGACCGAGGAAGAACGCGCCCGAGTCGCCCATGAAGATCTTGGCCGGATTGAAGTTGTGCGGCAGGAAACCCACGCACACACCGCACGCGATGATCGCGATGAGCGGGCCGATGTTGGGCTGGATGAGCGAGCCGAGATCGTCGAGACGGCGGCTGTAGAGGAAGAACGCGAACGCGGCGATGGCGACGATGCCGGCGGCGAGTCCGTCGAGTCCGTCGATGAGGTTGATGGCTTGTGTCATCACGAGGAGCCACAGGATCGTGATGATCGGGATCCAATCGTTGGACAACACGAACACGTCGAGGAACGGAACGCGGAAATAGAACATCGTCACGCCGAACCACACGAGCACGAGGCCGGCGAATGCGGTGAGCGTGACCTTGGCCGGCGGGCTCAGGTCGCGGATGTCGTCGATGAGACCGGTGGCGAAGATGACGATGCCAGCGAGCAGAACACCGAGTGGTTCGGAGTTGTTGTCGAAGACGAGTGAGAAGCGGTCGAGCTGCCAGGCCGCGAGAAGGGCCGCGGCGAAACCCACGAACATGGCGATGCCACCCACGTGCGGAGTGGGGCGAGTGTGCACGCGGCGTTCGTCGGGCAGGACGATCCAGCCCACGCGGGTGGCGAAACGGGCGACCACGGGGGTGACGGCGAAGGTGACGACTGCGGCGACGGCCCCGATGATCAGGTAGTCGAGCGTCTCGGGCACACCCGGAGATTACGGC
>CAYNKE010000204.1:0-3047 GCA_964397715.1 uncultured Bifidobacterium sp.
GCGGCGGCCGGATCGCTGCTGGGTCTCGAAACGCATCTCGTCCTCGCCGGCGACCGACCCGATCGTCTCGAGGGCAATCAATTGCTGTCCGATCGCTTCGGTGCACACATGCACTTCACCGGGGCCGGTCCGTCCGAGTGGGGAGTGCTCGAGATCGCGCGCGAAGCACTCACCGACGAGTTGGAGGCGCAGAAACTCGCGCCGTATTCCATTCCGATCGGCGGTTCCACGCATGTCGGTGCGCTCGGCTACGTGCTCGCGTACGACGAGATCGTCGAGCAGTGCACCAGCATCGGTTTCACGCCCAGTGCCGTCGTCTTCACCTCGTCGAGTGGTGGCACGCACGCCGGTCTGGTGGCCGGCCGCGCGTGGCGTCGAGCCCTTGGCTTGGCGCATCCGCCGGTGATCGCGATCGGTGTGGCCAAAGGTGTAGTGGCCGGATTTCCGAGTGTCGAGCAACTCGCCAACGAGGCGTTGCAGTTGGCCGGCCTACCCGGACGCGTCGAGGCGGCCGATGTGGACGTGGATGCGCGTTGGTTGGGAGCCGACTACGCGATCGCCACTCCCGAATCGACCGACGCAGCCGACTGGGCCGCGCGCACCGGTGCGTGGGTGCTCGACGCCGTGTACACCGCCAAGGGAATGGCCGGATTGCTCGGTAATGCCGCCGATGGCCGGTGGGCGAGCGGCGACAATGTGGTGTGGATCCACACCGGAGGTCAACCAGAAGTGTTCGTGCATCATGACTGAACGACCCAAGCCCCGCACGATTGCGGTCACGGCCGGACGACCCGATCAACCCGGCGATCCGCTGAACACGCACATCACGCTCGCGTCGAACTTCCGCAGCGGTCCGGAATACTCGCGCACTCACGGAACCGACACGTGGGCCGCGCTCGAAGATGCAGTGGGTCGGCTCGAGGGCGGTCGTTGCCTGTCGTACTCGTCGGGTATGGCGGTGGCGTCGGCGATTCTCTTCGCTCTGCGCCCGCAGATCGTGGTGGTGCCGTCAGTGAGTTATCTCGGCGTCCGCGCGTTGCTCGGCGATCTGGCCGACCGCGGAACTCTCACCACGGTTCCGGTAGCCATTCAGAACACCCTCGATGTGGTGGCAGCGATCGAGCGAGCCGAACGCGATGCCACGCGCGGCGCCGACGGTGTGCTCCTGTGGATCGAGACACCCACCAACCCCACGCTCGACGAAGCCGATCTCGCGCGGTTGTGCCGCGAAGCAAGTGCTCGCGGTATCCGCACGGTTGTCGATTCGACGTTCGCCACACCCATCGGCGTGCAACCGTTGGCCAGCGGCGCGACCGTCGTGATGCATTCGGGGACCAAGTTCATCGGCGGCCACAGCGACCTGCTGATCGGCTTGGCCTGCACCAATGACGACGCCGTGTACGAATCGTTGGTCCGGGCCCGCGTGGTGCAGGGTGCGACGCCGGGAGCCCTCGAAGCGTTTCTCGCCCTACGCGGGTTGCGAACCTTGCCGTTGCGCTATGCCGCGGCGTCCGAGTCGGCCGGCGTGCTCGCCGAACGCTTGGCCGCACACGCGTCTGTTGAATCGGTGCGGCGAGTCGGCCCGATGGTCAGCTTCGTCGTACGCGGCGGGGCCGAGAAGGCCGATCGGGTCTGTGCGTCGACGCAGGTGATCGTGGAAGCCACCAGCCTCGGTGGCGTCGAGACGACCATGGAAAGACGCCAGAAGTATCCGGGCGATGCGCACGTCGAACCCGGCCTCGTGCGCATGTCGGTGGGTATCGAAGACGTCGACGATCTGTGGCGCGACCTCGACCAAGCCCTCAACCGTTAGCGTTGTCCTCATGACCAGTCAGATCCTCGATGTCGATCTGCTCGCCTTTGAGACCGGATCGGAGGCGACCCGTCGTGCGGTGGTCGATGGCGTACGTCGCAGTCTCACCACCGGTTTCGTCTACACCAGTTCCGACCTGTCGGAAGACCTGCTCGACACCGCGTACGGCATGTTGCGCGACTTCTTCTCGATGGCACCCGAGGTCAAGCAGAAGTTCGTCGCGCCGGGCGCACACGGACAGACCGGATACACCGGACTGCTCGTCGAGACCGCGGCCTCCAGCGACAAGCCCGACTGGAAAGAGATGCTCAACTGGGCGTCACCGATCCCGTCGGGTCATCCGTTGCGCCGCAAGTTCCCGGGTTCGTATCCCGACCAATTGCTACCCGATGCGGTGGTGCCGGGAATCTCGAAGGTTCTCTACGCATTCCACGACGCGATCGCCGATCTGCAACGACGTTTCCTGCGCGTGATCGCCCTCGGCATCGGCTGCGGTGAGACGTTCTTCGACGACATGGTCCAGGACGGACCCACGCTCACGCGCGCGATTCGCTATCCATCCATGAAGGACGCGCCCGCCGGCGGACACATCTGGGCCGGCGCCCACGGCGACATCAACCTGATCACGGCTCTGCCGCGCGCCACCGCACCAGGTCTTCAAGTCGAGGTGAACGGCGAGTGGGTCGATGCGATTCCTCCCGACGGCAAGGTGATCATCAACACCGGCATCATGCTCGAGCGACTCACCAACGGTGTGATTCCCGTCGGCTGGCATCGAGTCATCGCCTCACCCGGCTTCGAAGGCGAGCGATACAGCGTGGTGCAGTTCTTGCATCCGCGCCCCTGGACGATCTTGTCGCCCGTGCCGAGTTGTTGTGGGCCCGAGACGCCGCAGCGGTTCTCGGCCATCAGCGCCGCCGACGCCCTCGACGAGGTTCTGTATCAGATCAACCTCATCGAGGACGCGCGACGCGTCGACGACTGACTGTCGTCAGCTACCCAGGCCGCAGTCGAGTGCGGCGTTGAAGAACTTGTCCTCACCTTCAGAGGACGGGTCACCGCCATCGAGGACTGACTTCATGTCGTCATCGCTGAATGACTCCATGGCGGCATCGACCATGCAATTCACCGTGGCTTCGTCCATGCTGCCGTCCTCGTTCATCATGGCGGCGAGCTGCTCGCGAACGTCGCCGCTACCCGATCCACCGCCACCGCTCTTGTCGTCGTCGCCACC
>CAYNKE010000205.1:0-3034 GCA_964397715.1 uncultured Bifidobacterium sp.
TCGTGATCTTCGACGAAGTGCACGAGCGCAATCTCCCCACCGATCTCGGACTCGCGCTCGTTCTCGACGCGCAACGCACTCTTCGGCCCGATCTGAAGTTGCTCGCGATGTCAGCGACCGCCGATGCCGACAAGTTCGCACGTCTCCTCGGTTCCAGCACTCCCGTCGTCACGAGTGAGGGGCGCCAGTACCCCGTCGACATCCGCTGGGCGGCGCCGAGCAAGCAGCAACGGCTCGACGACGCCGTCAGCCAGACGGTGCAACGTGCTCTACGCGAATGCGATGGTGACGTCCTCGTCTTCCTTCCGGGTATCGGCGAGATCACGCGCGTGCAGCAAACGCTCGAAGCGAGTCTCGCGACGAGTGCGGCACCCGTCGACGTCTATCCGCTCGCGGGAGCGCTCTCCCTCGTCGATCAGGATCGGGCACTCGCCCCGTCACCGGCTGGCCGCCGGCGAGTCGTTCTCTCCACCGACATCGCCGAGACGAGCCTCACGGTCGACGGAGTGAGCGTGGTCGTCGACGCCGGCGAGGCGCGCGTGCCGCGGTACGACCCTCGCACCGGCATGACTCGCCTGACCACCGTTCCCACGTCGCGAGCCTCGGCCGATCAGCGCGCCGGCCGCGCCGGCCGACTCGGTCCGGGTGTCGCCTATCGCTGTTGGAGCAAGCTCGAACACGGCACGCGGCGCGCTCAACTCGCGGCCGAGATCACCCAAGTCGACTTGTGCGGATTCGTCCTCGAGACGACCGCATGGGGAACGCCGCTCACGGAGTTGTCGTTCATCGACCCTCCACCCAGCGCCACTCTCCAGCAAGCACGCGACCTCCTCACGATGCTCGGCGCACTCGACGACGACGGTCGTCTCACCGCGAGCGGCCGCCGTCTCATCGACATCCCCGTGCACCCGCGACTCGCGCACATGATCTCCGAGGCCCCAGCACGCGATCGAGCCCTCGCCTGCGCCATTGCCGCATTGCTCGACGATCGCGACGTAATGCGCGGTCGGCCCGACGATGTTCCGATCGACATCACTCTGCGGCTGCAGATCGCGCGCGGCGATCTGAACGACGACCGCGCCGACCGCCGTGCCGTGGCCCGTTGGCGCGATCGAGCCGACGATCTCGCACGCCGCACTGGCACATCACTGTCGTGGTCCGACCTCGACCCCGATCGGGCCGGTGCGGCTCTCCTCCTCGCCTACCCCGATCGGCTCGCCGTGCGGCGACAACCCGGACAGTTCCAGATGCGCAACGGATCGGCGGCGTGGTGCCGACCGACCGACACGCTCGCCGCCGAACACTTCGTCGTCTCGGCCGACCTCGACGGCGACCGCAAGAACGCGCGCATCCGACTGGCCGCCGCGGTGGACGAGGCAACCATCGAGACGGTGCTCGCATCCGATGTGATCACCGAGTCGGCGATCGTGTTCGACAAGGAGCGACGCGACATCGTCGAGCGGGTCACCCGCCGACTCGATCGCATGCGCCTCGCCGACGAGACCCGACGGCCGGCTCCCGGCGACAAGGCGGTCGCGGCTCTCGTCGAACACGTCGTGAACTCTCGCCTGTCGGCACTGCCCTGGTCGGCGGCCACTCGCGAGTTGCGCAGCCGGGTCGCCTTCCTCCATCGAGAAATCGGCGAGCCTTGGCCGGACTGGACCGACAAGCAGCTCGTCTCGAACGTCGACGGTTGGCTCGCGCCTTACCTCGCCGGAATGACGTCGGTGAACGAACTCGCGTCACTCGACCTGGCCATGCTCCTACGTTCACAACTGCCGTGGCCCGAGGGTGCGCGGCTCGACGAGCTCGCGCCGTCCCACATCGAACTCGCATCGGGGCGCAGCATCCGCATCGATTACACGTCGGGTCTCGCCGAAGGAACCGCGCCGGTGATTCCGGTGCGTGTGCAAGATCTGTTCGGCACCAAGGAACATCCGAGCATCGGCGGCGGCCGCGTGAAACTCGTGCTGCAACTTCTGTCGCCGGCCGATCGGCCGATTCAGATCACGTCCGATCTACCCGGGTTCTGGGCCGGCTCGTGGGCCGAGGTCCGCAAGGACATGGCGGGGCGATACCCGAAGCACAACTGGCCGGTCGATCCCGCCAACGCCGATCCGAAGCGAATGAAGGACCGCTGAGCGGGCAGCCACGAGCAACGCGACCTAGCGTGTCGCCATGGCCGAATTCGCCTTCACCGAGATCCTCCCGCTCGGCTCCGACGACACTCCGTACCGACTCGTCTCGACCGAGGGCGTCAGCACGTTCGAGACGTCGGCCGGAACGTTTCTGCGTGTCGCGCCCGAGGCTCTGACGCTCATCACCCAGGAAGCCATGCGCGACATCGCGCACTTCCTCCGCCCGGGACACCTCCAGCAACTGCGCAACATTCTCGACGACCCCGAAGCGAGCGACAACGACCGCTTCGTGGCTCTCGACCTGCTGAAGAATGCCGCCATCTCGGCCGGTGGCGTGCTGCCGATGTGCCAGGACACCGGAACCGCGATCGTCAAGGCGAAGAAAGGCCAGTTCGTGTTCACGGGTGGCGGCGACGAGGAAGCCATCGCGCGCGGGGTGTTCAACACGTACCTCACCAGCAACTTGCGCTACAGCCAGATGGCACCGCTCACGATGTACGACGAGACGAACACCGGCAACAACCTGCCGGCCGAGATCAAGATCGCCGCGACCGATGGAGACGCGTACAAGTTCTTGTTCATGGCCAAAGGTGGCGGCAGCGCCAACAAGTCGTATCTCTTCCAGGAGACCAAGGCTCTCCTCAATGACAAGTCACTCTTCCCGTGGCTCTTCGAGAAGATGAAGTCGCTCGGTACCGCGGCCTGCCCGCCGTATCACTTGGCGGTCGTCATCGGTGGGACATCAGCCGAGCACGCCGTCGAGACGGCCAAGTTGGCCAGCGCGCGTTACCTCGATTCGCTGCCCACGACGGGCAGCAAACTCGGCCACGGTTTTCGCGACGTCGACATGGAAGCCCGCATCTTGAAGCTCAGCCAGGAGACCGGCATCGGAGCAC
>CAYNKE010000206.1:0-3029 GCA_964397715.1 uncultured Bifidobacterium sp.
AAATTGGATACAGGACTTGGCTATTAGAAGTTGCGGAGTGATTATCACAACTCACAGTTGCGAGCTACTCGCGCTCCAGGGTATCGATAATCCTCTAATCGTTGTTGAACGAGAAGGTGTGGGGCTATCAGCGAGCTGCACACAGCTCGCACCAAGCATGGGCCCAAGTCTCAAGCGGATCATGGACTGCGATCAACTCTCGCTGTTCCGAAAGTTCTTGTTTGTAGAGGGCGAACATGAATTTGTAGTTCTACGCCACTTTCTTCGTGACAAGCTTAAGGAGGCGGGAGTATGGATCGTTGTCACAGACGGTGAAATTCGACCAAACACAATTCATAAACTTCAAAGTCTTGGCGTATATTTCAAACCCGTGAACAGCGGATCTCAATATCTATTTCTCATGGACGCGCCGTTTGAGCCGAGTTCAACGAAACACAACATAATGAATTCCGACCAATTGGCCGACCTACTGCAAAATGCCTTTGACCCTCCGAGCACACTCGGTGCCGACCAGTCAAGTAGTCGTCATATCGTCTCATTGATGCGACACTCTGAATTCGATATATGGCTCTTGCTTCCCGAATCAATCATAAGAACAGTACTCCGCGCAAGAGACTTCACCACTTGGGCGAATGCGATTGATGCATACAAGTCATCACCCACGATGCACAAAAATGTCAAGGGGTTTAAAGAATTTTGTAGAGACAATTACAACATTCACATGACCACTCCAAATCTGATGAAAATACTCCAAGAGCCTGACGTTCTGAAATCTCGCCTGTTGAATAGTTTCTTGAATTCGGTACGTGATTTTTGCGACGATCTAGTAATTGACACAAGGACGATTGAGCTCTAAGCGCAGCCTAGGTGTCTTCATCAAATCAGTTCGGCTAAGCCTGAAATTTCAATGCACGACGAGATCCCGATGGATTACGGTCTCAGGGATGTCGAGATCGCGATTGACGACCACCTCGAAATGATGTTTAGCGGCTTTGCCCTATGGCCATAGGCGCTCAGTTGATGTTTCATCTTTCCCTTCGGACCACTCCGCGTCAACTTCAACGTCGTCGTCAATAACAGGGCACCCTGTCACCCCCGCAATCAGGTCAACGAGCGGTTGTTGTCGCTCAGTCATGGTCGGGGCACCGCGATCAGAAGTAGTAGCTCCGGCGTAACAAAGTTGGCTCCAGTGAGCCCTAAACCTGAGGTTGAGAAACTTGAAGGCGCTTTTCTATCCATTTTGCAAGCCGCTTCAATCGAACCGATGGGGCTCCGTCAACCATTAGTGGATGAGTCGAATCGTTAGGTTTTGACCGACATGTGCTCCACCTCTCAACTATTTCCGGCCAAGCTGGTCCTTTGCCTTCCGGATGAGTTCTCGGTCGAATATTGGACAAGGGAGTCCATGATCTAGCAAGGACGCTTCCAGTGTGCGGTCTTTGTGGCCGGCCATGAGCAGGCGAATAAAACCCTCCGAGGGATCCTTCTTCCCGACAATATTGCGGGTTGCTTGTACGGCACCATGTTCCTTAATGGCTCGTTGAAGGTAGGTGGGGCGTGGTTGCTTCAGCCTCACGAGGTCTTCAATGCCATCTATGACCCAGGACTCAAAAGCATCAGCGCACGCAGCGCAGTCGTCAGAATAGGTGTGCATCAGTTCCAGCCTCGAATGCTCGCAAAAATGGCCGCGTCAACGTCGGCAGCGCGCCAAGTTTCGAATCCTCGACTATTCGCGATTCCAAGTGCATCAAGTGCGCGTGCAATCTCAATGCACTTGCTCGAATAAAGGGAATAACCCTTTCGGTCGAGCGTGTATCCAGTTGCCTGATGCACCAAATTGTCGAGCACACCAGAGGCCTCTGGGGAGAGCATGCGAATCATTTTCGAGGCAAAGCTCGGCTGGCCAAGGTAAGACAACGCGTTGACAGCATCCAATGCGCGACCGAGGTCGGAAACGCCGTGGCCAACAGCCAGAATGGAGGCAGCCTTCTCAAATGCCACAGAGATTCGCTTCGCTGTATTGTTCCTTTTAATCATTGGGAGGATGCGAGGGCCATTGGAGCCGCCCCAGTAACAGGTTCGAGTGACCACCTCGATCGCGCCGTTCTCGGAAGGTTCAGCAACGAACGTCGCAGCAGCCCTCTCTGCGTCAGGGGTGTCTGGGCATCGGCGCAAATGGGCCGAAAGAAGGCTCGGCATTTTCTCGAACTCGATCGTTGTGCCGCCGAACTCGATTGATGTTGGGTATTGGATTATCACGGGTGCCTTTCGTTGAGCGTAGTTGAAACTATGTGAGCCTCACGTAGCATACCGCAGGCTCTCCGAGCCTGTCCAGGGCTCTCGATTGCCTGTTCTGAAAGAGGAACCGGGACGCCCGGGCGGTTTCAGTTGACCCGCTACCTCGGCGGTTCCGAACCGCGCCAAGTGGTGTTGAGCAGAAATCAGCGCCCCACGCTCCGAAACCTAAGAGAGCCTTACTCGCAAGTCCATTGCCCACCGTTGAGTGAGCTATATCGATCGGGAGGTTGACGCGGGTCGTGGTCAGGATCACCTTGGTTGCGGTCGGGCGCTGCATCACCCCGATGATGCCGCACATGGGCTGCGACCCTTGGTCGGCAGGATGTCAAGGTTGTTGAAAGGGTCATTTCGCTCTGGTGGGGCAGCCCAATCTGGAGCCACCTGCCACATTGGCCCGCTGCGCTGGGACTCACTCTTATCTCACGTCTGCTTCCCGCTGACCGGTCCGCCAAGGTCTCGGTCGCCGCACCTGTGCTACGCAGTGAATCAATTGGGGTCACACAAATGCATGTTGCATGAGGTCCACGTAACCAGGCATATTGTGTTTGGCACTCCCAGCGGGATTCGAACCCGCGCTGCCGCCGTGAAAGGGCGGTGTCCTAGGCCGCTAGACGATGGGAGCTAGCGATTCTCGATCCTTTCGGATCGGGAATGGTCGGGCTGAGAGGATTTGAACCTCCGACCTCTGCGTCCCGAACGCAGCGCGCTAACCAAACTGCGCTACAGCCCGT
>CAYNKE010000207.1:0-3014 GCA_964397715.1 uncultured Bifidobacterium sp.
TCTGGACGCCGTGGTGGTTGTAGAAGCGGTAGGTCTTGGCCTCGATGAGCGACGGTCCACCGCCGGCTCGCGCCTTGGCCACGGCTTCGAGGGCCGCTTCGTGCACCGCGATCACGTCCATACCGTCGACGATCACACCGGGCATGCCGTACCCGGCCGCGCGGTCGACGATGTCGGTGATGGCCATGGTCTTGTCGCGGGGGGTGAACTCGCCGTACTCGTTGTTCTCACAGGCGAACACGATGGGGAGGTGCAGTGCGCAGGCCATGTTGGCGGCCTCGTGGAACGCGCCGATGTTGGTGGCGCCGTCACCGAAGAACGCCACCGCCACTTGGCCGCGGCCGCGGTACTTGTTGGCGAAGGCCGCGCCCACCGCAATAGGGGAGCCCGCACCCACGATGCCGTTGGCGCCGAGCATGCCGAGCGAGAGGTCGGAGATGTGCATCGAACCGCCCTTGCCCTTGCAATAGCCGGTCGACTTGCCCATGAGTTCGGCCATCATTCGATTGAAGTCGCCACCCTTGGCGACCAAGTGACCGTGACCGCGGTGCGTCGACGTGATGTGGTCGTCGTCGTTGAGCGCACCGCAGATTCCGGACGCCACGGCTTCTTCGCCCACGTACAGGTGGAGGAAGCCCGGGAGTTTGGCGGCTTCGGCCAGACGACCGGCGGCCTCTTCGAAGAGGCGGATGCGGACCATGCGTCGGTGCAGGTCGAACTGAACGGCGGGTGTGATGCTCATGTGGCTCCTAGGCGTCGAGGCCGCGCGCCCAGCGGAGCGAGCGACGCAGTAGTTCGTAGTAGGCGGGCTTTTCCCACGAGCACCGTTCGATGCGTGGGTAGTAGTCGAGGACCGGGACCATGTCGTAGTGGCCGCGGCAGTGACCGAGTGTGTTGTACAGAATCGACCCGTTCCCGAGATTGCGCAGATACATCACGAGGTGTTGCGCGTCGGCGGTGGTCCAGTCGGCCTCGGCGAATCCGGCTGCTTCACCCTGCCAGGTGGTGTGCAACAACGGCTGGAGGGCCGAACGGTCGGCGTACTCGCTGAGGTACAACTCGTCGTCGGTCTCGAACGGTTCGACTCCGGCCACCAGCCAGTGCGTCGGGTCGGTGATCTCGACGCGGTATGGCTGAATGGGCGGGTGAGCCACGAACTGGCTGCCGAGTGTCTCGGCCCAGAGCGGGAACACTCGCGGTGACTCGACACCGTTGGGGCCACCCAGAGTGAGCGCGGCGTTGGTGCCGTGTAGCGCGACCCAGCGACCGCCGCCTTCGACCCAGGCGCGGATGGCTTTTTGTGCACCTTCACTCGGGCGCACGTCGCACGTGTACGACACGAGAATGGACGACTGGGCGATGCCGGCCGTGTCCTCGTAGTCGGGCTGTACGCGAACACGGAACTCGTCGTGCTCGGCGAGCAACGTGAGGAGTTCGCGTCGCGCGAAGTCGATGTCGTGGTACTTGCCGCCCGCCACCAGAGTGACGTCGATGCGCTTGCCGCTCATCGGGCGATCAGAAGTCGACGCGCTTCAAGAAGCCGCCGTCGACCGTGAGATTGACGCCGTTGATGTGCTTGGCGCTGTTGCTGGCGAGGAAGGCGACGGCATTGGCGACGTCCGACGGCTCGCCCATGTGTCCACCCGGGTGCGCCTTCTCGGTCGACTCGAAGAAGGGGGTCATGTGCTGCTTGATCATGTCCCAGTCGCCACCCTGCACGAAGATCGGTCCGGGCGAGACGACGTTGCAACGCACGCCTTGTGCGCCGAGGACCTGAGCCTGGCCGAGCGTCCAGTTGGTGACCGCCGACTTGAGCGCGCTATAGCTGCCCGATCCCGTGGCGAAGTGCTCGGTGGTCGCGGTGGTGCCGATCGAGATGACGCTGCCGCCGCCGTTGGCGAGGTGCGGCGTGGCGGCCTCGACGCCGTGCACGAGAGCCATCAGGTCGATGTTGAAGTTGTTGATCCAGCCCTCGAGTTTGCGCGCCGGCTTCCCCGACGTGTTGTGTACGTAGATGTCGATGCCGCCGAGCTGCTCGGCTGACGATGCGACCCACGCGCGTAGAGCCTCGGGATTCCCGGCATCGACGGCCGATCCGACGACCTTGCCCTTCTTCGAGAGCTCGGCCACGGCGGCCGACACTTCATCGGCGTTGCGCGCGCAGATGGCGACCGATGCGCCTTCGGCGAGCAGGACTTCGGCGATCGCTCGTCCGAGTCCCTTGGTCGAGCCGGTCACGAGCGCCTTCTTGCCCTTGAGTCCGAGATCCATGATGTCCCCCTGTTGGTCGTGTTGTGTGATGTGTTGTTTGTCGTGTTACTTGCTGTGTTGCTGCGAAAGAAGAAATGACATGTGGCCGCGGGTCAGCGACGCGTGTCCTTCCAGGCCACGTCCTTGTCGACGCGAACGTCGCCAGGAAGTCCGAGAACCCGCTCGCCGATGATGTTGCGCTGGGTCTCGTCGGAGCCGCCGGCGATGCGGTAGCCGGGTGCACCGAGAACCTGTTCGCCCCACGCGTACGTGCCCCATTCGCCGGTGTCGGCGACGAGCGCCGGGCCGAGGATCTTGGAGATCACATCGGAGACCTTCCGCATGCCCTCGGTCCAGACCAGCTTGCCGAGCGAGCCCTCGGGTCCGGGGGGCGAACCAGCGCGACGCATGTCGGCCGCCCGACGGTTCACGAAACCTTCCACGCGGAAGTGCGTGTAGAGCGCGGCCAGTTCTTGACGCATGACCGGATCGGCCGTGACGCCCATGGCGCGAGCAGTGGCCAGCACGAGCCGCCACGATCCGCCCACGCGCGACCCGCCGCCGCCACCGTCGCCGGAGTGATCGCGTTCGAATCCGAGCGTGGTGAGAGCGACCTTCCAGCCTTCACCTTCGGGTCCGAGGCGCATCGAGTCGGGGATGCGCACGTCGTTGAAGAACACTTCGTTGAACGACGAACCGCCGCTCATCTGCTTGATGGGTCGGATCTCGATGCCGGGCAGGTCCATGGGCAGGATCAGCCATGA
>CAYNKE010000208.1:0-2986 GCA_964397715.1 uncultured Bifidobacterium sp.
CCCCGATCCTTCCACCGGCGATCGAGTTCGACCGCGTGCAGAACGTTGGCCGACTTGGCCGCTCCGTACGAGAGGAACGGTTCGTACGGACGGCGTTCGAAGTTGAGATCGTCGAGATCGATATCCCCCATGCGATGACCGGCCGAACTCACGCACACGACGCGGGCCGGCGCCGAAGCCGCGAGCATCGGCAACAACTCGCGCACGAGCAGGAAGTGTCCGAGATGGTCGACCGCGAACTGACTCTCGAATCCGTCGACCGACAAGGCGAACGGAGTCGCCATGATGCCGGCGTTGGCCACGACACCATGAAGAGCGCCGCCCGCCGCGACGAAGTTCCGTGTGGCCGAACGCACCGACTCGAGCGAGCCGAGATCGACATCGAGGAGTTCGAGGCGAGCGCTCGGATGAGCCGAACGAATGCCATCGGCTGCCGTCTCGTTCTTGGCGCGATCGCGCGCGGCCATCACGACCGTCGCGCCATGAGCGGCCAACGCTCGAACGGTTTCGAGGCCGAGGCCGCCCGACGATCCGGTGACGAGGTACCGCCGACCGGACAGATCGAGACCACGCAACACATCATCGGTCGAGCTCGTGGCGTCGAAGCCGCTCCCCCGTCGATCGTCGTACGACCCGTTCTTCTTCGTCATCCGAGCGGCCCTCCCGCGAACCAGCGATCGAACATCGGTTTGATCGCGCTCCACACCAATTCGACGATCAGACCCGATGGTGGTTGCACGTAGGTGAAGGCTCCGAAACCCTGGGCCGGTTCGGCCTGGGCCATCAGCAGCGTCCAGCCGGCGTCGATGAGGGACTGCGTATCGGCCCGTACGTCGTCCGACCACACGCCGATGTGGTGAGCACCGGGCGACACTCGGCCGTCCCAGATGGAACCGGGTGCACCTTCGAGGAGTTCGAGATGCATCGGATCCTCGGCCGAATACGTGAACTTGAGCGGAATCGTGACGGAACCCGTATCGGGCGTCCACACCGACTGCTCGCGCTCCTGCAGCGAACACCAGGTGACTCCGAGTGTCTCGCCCATCTCGCTCATCGCCGCCCCGATGTCGGGAACCCTGATGCCCAAGTGATACGCGCGGGTGAAGTCGATCATCGTCAGATGCGCCTCTCGTGACCTTCCCAGTAGGGCGCGCGGAGCGGCGCCTTCTGGATCTTGCCGGTACCGGTGCGCGGAATCGCTGCGATGAAGTCGACCGACCGCGGCGCCTTGTAGCCAGCGAGAAGTTTGCGGCAGTGCGCGATGAGCTCGGCCGCGAGTGATTCGGACTCCGTGTGGCCCTCGGCCACCTGGACGATCGCCTTGACGCTCTCGCCGAACTCCTCGTCGGGAACGCCGATCACCGCGGCGTCCTCGACGGCTGGATGCGAGGCGAGGACACCTTCGATCTCGGCCGGATAGATGTTGACGCCACCCGAGATGATCATGTCGATCTTGCGGTCGGAGAGCCACAAGTAGCCGTCGGCGTCGATGTATCCGACATCGCCGGTCGTGAACACGCCCGGCTCGAGGTGAGCGGCTTTCGTCTTGGCATCGTCGTTGTGGTACGTGAAATCGGTACCCATCTTGTTGCGGAAGTAGAGAGTGCCCTCGCTCCCCTGCTCCACCCGCTGACCGGCGTCGTCGACGACGATCACCTCGACGCTGTCGAGTGGCTTGCCGACGCTGCCACCCTTCTGCAACCACTCGTCGGCCGGAATCACCGAGATGATCGAGCCTTCGGTCGAGCCGTAGTACTCGGTGACCTTGGGCCCCCACCACTCGATGAGGCCGCGCTTCACGGCCGGCGGACACGGCGCCGCACCGTGCCACGCGACGACGAGTGACGAACCGGAGAACGCCTTCTTCTGTGCGTCGGTCAGATCGAGCAGGCGCTTCATCTGCGTCGGGACGAGGTGCACGTTGGTGCACTGATGACGATCGATCAACTCGATGGCGCCCGCCGAGTCGTACTTGTGCTGCATCACGACCGATGACCCGTTGATCATCGGAAGGAACGAGAAAGCCCATTGGGCCGAGTGGTAGAACGGCCCGCAGAGCAGCGTGCGGCCCGGGCTCGGGACGAAGTTCGTGAAGCCGGCCGCGACCAACTTCATGATGTCGGGCGTGACGGCGAGGCCACCCGACAACGCGCCGCGCACACCCTTGGGGCGGCCGGTCGTGCCCGACGTGTAGAACATCGGACCGCCGAGCGCCTGGTCGGCCGGCTCGGACGGATCGCCACCGGCGACCACCGTTTCGAAGTCGACGAAGCGGGCATCAGTGCGCACCGCGGACGATGCGTTCGTGCCCACGCCCACCACGATCTGCACCCCACGAGCCCGGTCGTCGGTCAGCGCCTCGGCCACCGCGGCGCCGAATCGCTCGTCGACCACCACGGCCTTGGCCCCAGCGTCAGCGAACACGTACGCGAGTTCGTCGGCGACCCAGTGCCAGTTCACCGGGACGTAGGTCCAGCCGCCGTGGGCGCAGGCCATGGCCACTTCGAACCATTCGCATTGGTTACCGGCGATGACCGCGATGGTGTCGCCGGTGACGAGACCCCGATCACGCAGACCGTTGATCAGCCGGTTGACGCGCTCGTCGAACTCGGCCCACGAGACCGTTCGGCGCTCGTCGACCAGTGCCATCTCGGCACCACGTGCCGCCGCCGCGTCACGCGTGAGAGTGGCCATGTCAGCGGGACAGAATCGTGACGCCCGAAATGCCCGGCGCGCCGTAGACGTGCGTGTAGGCGACCTTCGGGTTGTTCGGCACCTGCCGGGCTCCGGCGTCACCGCGCAACTGCAGAACGTTCTCGTACACCTGACGCAGACCCGACGCACCGATCGGCTCGCCGTTGGCGAGGCAGCCACCGTCGGTGTTGACGGGGAACTTGCCGCCGATCTCGGTCTCGCCGGCCTGGATCACTGTCGCCGGCAGCCCAGCCAAGGTTTGCAAACGTTTCCGTCCACGACTGAATTGACT
>CAYNKE010000209.1:0-2950 GCA_964397715.1 uncultured Bifidobacterium sp.
CGATGTCGGCGGCCTGAATCGAGGCGTGGTCGGGTTTGCGCATGGGCGACAAGCCAGTGATCAACCAGTTTTCTTGCTGCAAGTTGGCGGCGATCGACTCGGCGGCCCGCCACGTGTTGCCCGTGAGGCTTTCGACCAGTAACGCTGCTTTCATTCCACCGATTCAACCACAGGCCGGATGAGGGATCAGAGTTTCTTGAGGGGGGCCCAGGCGAGGAGTAGGTGTTTGGTGCCCTTGCCGCCGAAGTTCACGACCGCCTCGGTCTTGTCGCCCGAGCCCTTGACGTCGATGATGATCCCCTCGCCGAAAGCCGAGTGCTCGACGCGATCCCCGATGCGCAAGCCGAGGGTGTGCGAGTCGGTCGGTGGAATCGTCGTCGACATGGCCGATGCTCCACGTCCGGCGGCCATCGCCTGATCGACGATCCGCTCGCGCCGTTCGCGCGCGGCTTCGCGATCGTCGTCGTCGATGTCGAACGAACTCACGGCACGCCGCGAGCCCCCGAACGCGTCACGCGACGAGCGGTGCGTGGGCACATTGCCCTCGTTCTCCACGAGGTCGGCGGGAATCTCGTCGAGGAAACGCGAGGGCGGGTTGTACTGCGTGGTGCCGAACTGCTGACGCGACCAGGCGTGGCAGAGGAACAACTTCTCCTGAGCCCGAGTGATACCCACGTACGCGAGGCGCCGTTCCTCTTCGAGTTCGTCGGGGTCGGTGAGCGCGCGCACGTGAGGAAAGAGGCCCTCTTCGACGCCCACGATCATGACTACCGGAAACTCGAGACCCTTGGCCGAGTGAATGGTCATGAGGACGACTTTGTCGTCGTCGTTGAGTTGATCGGTATCGGCCACCAGGGCCACCTGCTCGAGAAATTCGTCGACGCGCGCGAACTCGCGGGCCGAGCCGACCAACTCGGCAAGGTTGTCGATCCGACCATCGGATTCGACCGTCGATTCGGCCTCCAGCTCGGCGAGGTAACCCGACTTGTCGACGAGGAACTGCAACAGATCTCCCGGTCCGTCCTCGTAATGGCTGCTCGCTTCGTCGATGAGCGCGAGGAATTCGGCGATCCCCTTACGCGCCGCGCCGGTGACTCCGGCCTCGGCCGACTGACGCAGCGCATCGATGAACGACACCCCGGTCTCGGCGGCCAGTGCGTCGATGCGCGCGACCGACGTGTCTCCGATCCCTCGCTTCGGGACGTTGAGGACGCGCTTCACGTTCACTTCGTCGAGCGGGTTGTGGACCACACGAAGGTACGCGATGGCGTCCTTCACCTCGCGCCGATCGTAGAAGCGAGTGCCGCCCAGAACTTTGTACGGAACGCCGAAGCGCATGAGCGCCTCTTCGACGGCCCGGCTCTGCGGATTGGTGCGGTAGAACACCGCCATCGTGCGCCACGGCCGTCCGGAGTTGTGCAGGCGTTCGACGGTTTTGGCGACGTAGTTGGCTTCGTCACCCTCGTCGTCGGCGTGGAACCGAACGATCTTGTCGCCAGCCCCGGCGTCGGTCCAGAGATCCTTCGGCTTACGCGCGATGTTCTGGGCGATCACGGCGTTGGCGGCGTCGAGGATGTTCTGGGTACTGCGGTAGTTCTGGTTGAGCACCACGACCGCGACGTCGGGGAACGCGTCCTGGAACTGGAGGATGTTTCGATAGTCAGCGCCGCGGAACTTGTAGATCGACTGGTCGGTGTCACCCACCACGCAGACGTTGTGATGCGTCGCACCGAGCATCAGCACCATCTCGTTCTGGGCGACGTTCGTGTCCTGGAACTCGTCGACGAGGATGTACCTGAACTTGCGCTGGTACTCGGCGAGAACGCCGGGGTTTCCGCGCAGCAGATGCACGGTGTTGACGAGTAGATCGTCGAAGTCCATGGCGCCGGCCTTGAGCAGGCGGTTCTGGTACTCGGCGTAGATGTCGGCGTGTTTGCGATCGATCATGCTGCCGGCCTGCTCGGCGGCTTGGGGCGGTGACAACAACTCGTTCTTCCAATTGGAGATCACGGCGTGCACACCGCGCGGCGTGAAGCGCTTCTGGTCGAAGCCCATGTCGCGGATCACGTAGCCGGTGAGACGCTGAGCGTCGGCCTGGTCGTAGATGCTGAAGTTCTTCGGGTATCCGATCTTGTCGGCGTGAGCCCGCAACATCCGCACGCAGGCCGCGTGGAACGTGGAGATCCACATGCTCTGCGCGACCGGGCCGATGAGGGCCTCGATGCGGTGCTTCATCTCCCCCGCGGCCTTGTTGGTGAAGGTGATCGCGAGGATGTTGGACGGATGAACGCCGTGATGCTCGATGAGGTGGGCGATGCGATGCGTGAGGACCCTGGTCTTTCCCGAGCCGGCGCCCGCGACCACGAGAAGAGGACCGTCGACGTGCTCGACCGCGTCCCTCTGCATCGGGTTGAGTGAGGGTTCGTGCGGGTTCGAGTCGGTCATGGCGCGGTTTCCAGGAAATGCCATGTTAGAGATCGGGTGTGCCGCGGATCGGCACGCTCACCGAGCCGATGGCCCGACGCGGCTCGGGCCGGACCGCTGGCCTCTCGACCAACGATCCGGCCCGGCGGGCGGAAACCGTCTGAGTTGTGTGCTGATCAGCTACCGGCAGGCGCCGACGACTCGGTGTGCTCAACACCGTTCACCATGTCGGTGATGCGCTGACGCAGATTGGCGGTCGCATCGGCCACCAGTGCGTCGATCACGCTGTCGACGGACTTGCCATTGGCCTGCGCCACCTGAGCGATCGTCTGACCGTTCTTCAATGCCGTCTTCAAGGCGTCGACCGAGATGCCGATCACGTCGGCGGCCTTGGCGAGTCCTTCGGCTCGCGGCCCACGCTCGCTGTGACCTCCACGGCCACCGCGATCGCCGGGACCACCTTGCGGACGGCCCTCGGCACCCTCGGCCGGGCGGGCGGCTTCGAGCGCGGCGGCGACGGCATCAG
>CAYNKE010000210.1:0-2929 GCA_964397715.1 uncultured Bifidobacterium sp.
ACGTGATGCACGTACAGGTCGTGCGCAACGATGCCCCCGACCTCGCGGTCAAGAACGTTCAGCAGACCAAGTCCGACGCACCGACCCCGATGCCGACCGATCTCCCGTCGGCGCCCGCGGCACCGGCGCCCGCCAAGCAGCAGACCGTCGTGAAGGACGAGTTCTCCAAGACACCGCGCAACGCGCCGTGTCCGTGCGGTTCGGGCAAGAAGTTCAAGATGTGCCACGGCGCCAATTGACGCCTCATGCGCGACTTCACCGATGACATCCGCGATCTCGTTCGTCGTCTCGACGAGGCTCGTGGCTATCTACGCGTCGACGAACTGCGTTCGCGAATCGCCGAACTCGAGATCGAGATCTCGCGTCCCGATCTCTGGGACGATCAGGACCGCGCCAAGAAGCTGAACGCCGAGTACGCCAACGGTAAGGGCGACCTCGACCAGTACGACCGGCTGTCGGGCGATCTCGAGGACGTCGAGGTGTTACACGAATTGGCCCGCGAGGCCGACGACGAATCGCAAGAAGCCGACATCCAGTCGGGGATCGAATCGATCGCCGGGCGCCTCGACGGCCTCGAGTTGCGAAGCCTGTTCACGGGTGAGCACGACGAGGACGACTGCATCGTCCACATCAACACCAAGGACGGCGGAGTAGACGCACAGGATTGGAGCGAAGTTCTCCTGCGCATGTACTCCCGCTGGGCCGAGCGCCGCGGCTTCGAGATCGAGATCGACGACGTGTCACCCGGGACCGAAGCCGGGATCATGTCGGCGGAATTCACCATTAAGGGCCGCTACGCCTACGGGCTCATGACATCCGAACGCGGAACCCATCGTCTCGTCCGCATCAGCCCGTTCGACAACCAAGGCCGCCGTCAGACGAGTTTCTCGGCTGTCCAGGTGTGGCCGGTCATGGACGACCCCGACGTCGAGATCAACGAGAGCGACATCCGCATGGAAGTGTTTCGCGCTTCGGGCGCCGGTGGTCAGCACGTCAACAAGACGTCGTCGGCGGTCCGTCTCATTCACGAGCCGACGGGTCTCGTCGCGTCGTCTCAAGAGGAGCGCAGCCAACTTCAGAATCGCGAGAAGGCGATGAATCGTCTTCGCGCGATGGTCGCGGCGAAGATCGAAGAAGAGCATCAGGCCGAACTCGATCGCATTGCCGGCAAGCAGGCGACAGTGGGTTGGGGAAGTCAGATTCGCAGTTACGTCTTGCAGCCGTATCAGATGGTCAAAGACCTGCGAACTGAAGTGGAGACGAGCAGTGTCGAAGCCGTTCTCGACGGCGATCTCGATCGATTCATGGAGGGTTACCTGCGCTGGCGTCGTGCCGGTGACGGCAACTGAATTCGGCCCACTGGTAGCCTGAGAGTTCTGCGGGGACAACCATGATCAGGCTCGAGAACGTCACCAAGTCGTATAGCACCGAGGTCATCGCGGTGCGCGACGCCTCCTTCGAGATTTCCAAGGGAGAGTTCGTCTTTCTCGTCGGTCCATCGGGCTCGGGCAAGTCGACTCTGCTCCGACTCATGAATCGCCAGGAGCAGCCCGAGCGCGGCTCGGTGTGGGTCGCTGGCAAGGACATCAACGACATGCCGGAGTCGAAGGTTCCGTATCTCCGTCGCACGATCGGAAACATCTTCCAGGACTACAAACTCCTGCCCAACAAGACGGTCTTCGAGAACGTGGCCTTCGCACTCGAGGTCATCGGGCGTCCCCGTCACGTGATTCGCCAACAGGTTCCGGCCGTCCTCGAACTGGTCGGTCTGGCCGACAAGGAAGATCGTTTCCCGCATCAGTTGTCGGGTGGCGAACAGCAGCGCGTCTCCATCGCCCGAGCCTTCGTCAATCGCCCTTTGATCCTTCTGGCCGACGAGCCGACCGGAAACCTCGACCCCGGAACGGGTGAGGGGATCATGCGACTGCTCGACCGCATCAACACCACCGGTACGACCGTCGTGATGGCCACGCACGACACGCGCGTCGTGAACATGATGAGGCGACGCGTGGTCCAGCTCGACCGCGGCGTGATCGTCCGCGACCAGGAACGCGGGGTGTACGACTGATGCTCTCGCGAATCGGGTACGCACTCCGCGAAACCGCGGCCGGATTCCGCCGTAACGTCACCTTGACGGCGGCGGCCATCATCACCTCGGCGGTGTCGCTTCTTCTCGTCGGGACGACGTTCCTCATCCAGCGCGCGTTCGACAACCTGCTCACTCGCTGGAAAGGCGATGTCGAGTTGATCGTCTACGTCCGATCCGACGCGACCGCCGAGCAGATCCAGTTGATCCAGGGTGCTCTCGAGTCCCAGCCCTCGATCATCGACGTGAGCCGACTTCGGTATCTCGACCAGGCGCAGAGTTACGCCGAAGCCGAGCGACTCTTCGCCGGTGATCCCGGAACACTGCGCCTGCTCACGCCCGAGAACATCCCGTCCCAGTTCAAGGTCGTTCCGATCGCTCAGGATTCGGCCCTCGTGCGAGAACTCGGTGAACAATTCCGACAACTCGCCGGGGTCAAGGAAGTCGCCTACGCACAGGACGTCTTCGACGTGGTCTCCCGCGTGTCGCAGTTCATCAGAGTGGCGACCACCGCCATGTCGATCGTGCTGCTGGTGGTCGCGGTCGGCCTCATCTGGAACACCATTCGAACGGCGATGTTCGCCCGACGGCGGGAGATCGAGGTCATGAAGCTCGTCGGCGCGACGAACTGGTTCATCCGTATTCCCTTCATGCTCGAAGGCCTCATTCAAGGTTTGGTCGGAGGCGTGGTGTCGTGTGTCGGCCTGTGGGGCCTGAACACCGCCTGGACCAACGCCGTCACCGATTTCAACGACACCGAACTGGCGGCCCTCGTCGTGACCGACGGGTACGCGCGGTGGGTCATGCTGATTCTCCTCGGGATCGGTGCTCTGGCCGGCGCCA
>CAYNKE010000211.1:0-2922 GCA_964397715.1 uncultured Bifidobacterium sp.
TCGCGGCCACTGTGGGATCGGCCGGGCGCACCGTCTTCGTATCAGGCATCACGGTGGCTGTAGCGCTGGCCTCGCTGCTGGTCTTCCCGCAGTACTTTCTGCGCTCATTTGCATACGCCGGAATAGCCGTCAGCCTGCTCGCGGTCCTTGGTGCACTGACTGCGATCCCGGCCCTGTTGGCCATCCTCGGTCGCAATGTCAACCGCCTCAAGGTGCGCCGTGGCAACCTCGCGCCCAAGGACGACGGTGCATGGGCGCGTTTAGCACGGTTCGTCATGCGACGACCTTGGCCGGTCCTGATTGGGACGGTTGCGTTCCTCATCGTCCTGGCAGCCCCTGCCCTGGGTGCGGTGTTCGGCCAGGTGGATGAACGTGCGCTTCCACCGAGCAATCCCGCTGCGCAAGCCGGTGAAGTGCTGCGCGACAGATTCCCTGGTAACGATGGCTCTCCGTACGAGATCGTGCTCCTGCAGCCAGGATCGTCCACAGAGGTTCAGGACTACGCGCAGGAGATTTCACGAATCCCCGAAATTGATCGGGTCACTACCGCCGAGAGCATCCTGGTCGATGGAGCCGTGGTTGGCCCCAACCCTGATCCGAGCAGTTGGTCGACCTCTGGTGCTACGCGAATAGAGGCAGTCGGAAGTGTCCGACCGATTGACCCGGCAGGCGCATCACTCGTGGCGGAAATTCGCGCCCTTGACCCACCCGCAGAGGAGGCCCTGGTGGGTGGCGTCGCAGCTAACTGGGCCGACGCCACCAACGCGGTCATCGACCGCACCTGGATCGTCGCGCTCTGGCTCGCGGTCACCACCATGGTGATCCTGTTCCTCTTCACCGGAAGCGTGTTGATTCCACTCAAGGCACTCGTCCTGAACCTGCTGAGCCTGGCCGCAACGCTCGGCGCGCTCGTGTGGGTATTTCAGGGTGGACACCTGCAATGGCTCACCGGTGACTACACCGTCACCGGCACTGTTGACATCTCCACCATCGCACTCATCGCAGTGATCGCCTTTGCCCTATCGATGGACTACGAGGTGTTCATGCTTTCGCGAATCAAGGAAGAGCATGACGCTGGTTCCACGACAACTGACGCGGTTGCATTCGGCTTGCAGCGCACCGGACGCATCATCACTGCCGCAGCTCTGCTTATTGCGATCGTGTTCGCCTCGTTCCTGACGAGTTCAGCTACCAACATCAAGCAGCTGGGCTTCGGCGTTACCGTGGCGATTCTGCTCGATGCAACCGTTGTACGTGCTCTGCTCGTCCCAGCGTTCATGCGTATCGCAGGAAACGCCAACTGGTGGGCGCCGGCGCCACTGCGTCGCCTGCATACCCGACTCGGCCTACGTGAAGGCTGAGAGAACAGGAGACTGATATGGGAACACACCTCGTCGTCGGAGCAGGACCGGTTGGCACTGGCGTTGCAGAAATCCTCGCTGAGCAGGGTGAGCAGGTCGTCATTGTCACGCGGAGCGGTACAGGGCCGATGCACCCGGCCATTAATCGACGGGCGGCAGACGCCGCGTCGGTCGAAGCACTGCTGGCAGCCGCACCCGACGCCAGCGCAATCTATAACTGCGTCAACCCCGCCTATCACCGCTGGGTCAAGGACTGGCCACCATTAGCGGAGGCATTCCTGTCCTACGCACAGCGCACTGGTGCGGTCTTAGCAACCTGCTCGAATCTGTACGGATACGGACCCGTGGATGGCCCATTGAGCGAATCCCTACCCCTTGCCGCAACAGGAGTAAAGGGGCGAGTTCGGGCCGACATGTGGCGCGACGCAAAGTCACGCCATGATGCGGGGCAGATCCGCGCCACCGAGGTGCGCGGTTCGGACTACATCATCGCCGGTGAACAATCACTGATCGCTTCCAGCCGCGTTGTCCCAAGAATCCTGCGCGGACGACCGGTGACTGTGCTCGGCAGCGTTGACGAACCCCACAGTTGGACATTTCCTGCGGATGTGGCCCGCCTGCTGGTTATCGTTGCTTCTGACGAGCGGGCGTGGGGTCAGGCCTGGCATGTGCCTACCAATCCTGCGCGCACCCAACGGCAGGTCGTTGACGAGTTGGCCGATCACGCGGGAGTCGCGCGGGTTCCGGTGCGATCACTATCCCCTGCGCTCGTTGTCATGCTGGGCATGTTCTCTCCTGCTATTCGTGAACTTCGTGAGACTGCGTACCAGCGTGATCGACCGTTCGTCCTAGACGATAACGCCGCCCGTGACACCTTCGGCCTGGAGCCGACTCCCTGGCCCGCAATCCTCGACGACGTGCTCTCGCACTATCGAACGGGTCAACCGTGAGCCCTGCTTGCTCCAGGCAAGCATCCCCCGTAATGCTGAATCGGTACTGCCACCGCGCGGGGAACCTTGCCCCGTGAGAGATTTGCGTTACAACATTCGGAGAACGAGGTGGGCCATGGCACAGGTGCGTTTTTCCGTCAAACAGGATCTTCCCTTCCCGGCGGAACAGGTCTTCGGAGCATTGATCGATTGGCCCGGGCATGCCGAGTGGGTGCCGTTGACCCGGGTGGAGATCTTGGAAGGTGACGGAGGCGTCGGCACGAGCTTCGTGGCAACCACTGGCGTCCGCCCACTCGCGCTCCCCGATCGCATGCAGGTCACCGCGATGGATCCCGCTGCCATGACCGTCACGGTGGTCACGGGCGGACCGATCTTGACCGGCGAGGTGTATCTGAAGGTGCACGCATCAACCGATCGGAGCTGCGTCGTTGATTGGGTCGAGGATATTCGGGTGCCCTGGCTGCCCCAGTTCCTGGCACGGCCAGTTGGTGCGGCAGCGGCCAGCTCTGGACACAAAGTGTGACGCCGGGCCGATCGAGCTGAGCGAGCACGCCCAAGGGTGTACATTTGGTGGAATCCTCACCCGCTTCTCGTCCGGCAAGACGTTGCAG
>CAYNKE010000212.1:0-2917 GCA_964397715.1 uncultured Bifidobacterium sp.
GGGCTCGATCCCGACGACGCGGAGATGCGCGAGTCGGTCGACACCGACTTCGTGCCCGACATTCAGGTCGATGACGGCGACGTGGCGGTGGCTGGCGACGGTTGGACGCTGCGCGCGGTGCACACACCTGGACACACGTCGAATCACATGTGCGTGGCCCTCGATGAAGAAGAGGCTTTGTTCACTGGCGATCACATCATGGGTTGGAGCACCACGATCGTGTCGCCACCCGACGGCGACATGCGCGATTACCTCACGTCACTCGCCAAGGTTCAACGCCGTGGCGACCGAGTGTTGTGGCCCACTCACGGCGCGCCGGTCACCGATCCGGGGCCGTTCCTTTCCGCGTACTACGACCATCGCCTCGCTCGCGAGGCTCAGGTTCTGGCCTGCGTCGCCGATGGCATCGACACGGTGGCGCCGATGGTGCGGCGGATGTACGCCGCCGTCGCGCCCGAACTACACATCCCGGCTGCACGCAGTGTTCTCGCCCATCTCACGCAATTGACCGCCGAAGGTCGTCTCTTGGTGGTCGACGACGACGGCCCAGCGCGGTTGTCGAGTACGTATCGCTTGCCCTGACACTCACCTCGGGTACTCGCGTTCTCGCTACCATCGCAGCAATGGACGTGTTGCGCACTCCCGAGTCGGCTTTCGCCGCTCTTCCCAATTGGCCGTACGAGCCGGTGTACACCGACGTCACGGCACACGACGGAACGACATTGCGAGTGCACCACGTCGACGTGGGTCCGAGCGATGCGAGCGAAACGATCTTGTGCATGCACGGTGAACCCACCTGGGCGTACCTGTACCGCACGATGATCCCGGTGTTCGTGGCGGCCGGTCATCGTGTGATCGCCCCCGATCTGGTCGGCTTCGGACGCAGCGACAAGCCGATGAAGATGACCGACCACACATATGAGCGTCACGTCGACTGGATGAGTCAGTGGCTTCTCGCCAACAACCTGCACAACCTCACGCTCGTATGTCAGGACTGGGGTGGCTTGATCGGACTGCGCGTCGCGATGGCTCTACCGCAGCGATTCGCGCGCATCGTGGTGGCCAACACCGGTCTGCCCACCGGCGATCCCGAGCCGAACGAAGCATTCCTGAAGTGGCGCGAGTTCAGCCAGAAGGCCGATCCGTTCCCGACCTCGGCGATCATCCAGGGTGGATGCACCAGTAAGCCGCTCGCACCCGGAGTGATGGCCGCGTACGACGCGCCGTTCCCTTCCGAGGAGTACAAGGCCGGGCCCAAGATCATGCCGTCACTCGTACCGGCATCGTTGAACGACCCGTCGAGCAAACCCAATCGCGAAGCATGGGAAGGGCTTCGGTCGTGGACCAAGCCGTTGGTGACGATGTTCGGCGACAGCGATCCGGTCACGCGCAACGGGGAATGGATCTTCCGCAAGAGCGTGCCCGGGGCGGCCGGTATGCCACACCAGACGATCGAAGGGGGTGGCCACTTCTTGCAAGAGGATCGTGGTCCCGAATTCGCGTCGGCTGTCAACGCGTTCGTGGCCAAGACGCACTAAGTATTGCGTTCGTGTTTCGTGAGCCGTCGCAACTGCGAGGCCACGTAAGGGCGGATGCGCCTCATGCCCCCGCGCTCGGCGAACGCGGTCTCCAATCGTCGTAGGGCCGCGATCACGGCTGCTCGGTTCGGCTCCCAGCCGCGCCGTTCGCACTCGTCGATCCACTCGGCCGGTGTGACGTGCCCACGTTGACCGTTACATCGGCGACAGGCGGCGACCTCGTTCTCGATGATGCTCGGGCCACCTTTGATGCGGGGCACGAGATGTTCGGTGGTGGCTTCCACCAGGCCGACGTCGATCGGTCGGCGACACCAGATGCACTCGGCGCCGTCGCGGTCGAGGATTGCGGCCATCCGCGCCCGTCGCCCCAACTCACGCCGTTCGGGTTGGCGCCAGTTCGCATCGAACCGTCGGGACGTCACGGCTTCATCTCACCAGAATCCTGGTGATCCGTGCGATTCGACCCACTGATTGGTGACAATGAGAATCGTGACTCGAGGCCGCTTCGCTCCGTCGCCGACCGGTGTGCTGCACGTGGGCAATCTGCGAACTGCCATCGCGGCATACGTCGGAGCTCGGGCCGCCGGGGGCGATTTCGTGGTTCGTATCGAGGATCTCGATCGTGCGAACAGCACGTTCGATCACGAGCAGTCGCAGATTCGCGACCTACGGGGTCTGGGTATCGAGTTCGAGCCTTCGGTGGTTCGTCAGAGCGAACGATTCGCGGTCTACGACGAGGTCATCGCCGACTTGAACGCCCGCGGCCTCACCTACGAATGCTTCTGCTCGCGTCGTGAGATTCGCGAGGCGGCCAGCGCTCCTCACGGCGCTCTCCCGGACGGCGCATATCCGGGCACGTGCCGTGATCTGAGCGCTGACGAGAGGCGTGAACGTGCACGTGCCGGGCGGTCGCCGGCCATCCGACTGCGAACCGACGGTGAGTCGTACGAGTTGATCGACGCGATTCACGGCGCGTATCGCGGAACGGTCGACGACGTGGTGCTCCGACGCAACGACGGTGTGCCCGCGTACAACCTGGCCGTGGTGGTGGACGACGCGTGGCAAGAGGTCACGCACGTTGTGCGTGGCGACGATCTGCTGTCGTCGACCCCACGTCAAATCCATCTGCAGCGTCTTCTCGGTCACCCCACTCCTGAGTACGCGCACGTGCCACTCGTGCTCGGTGCCGACGGCGAACGGCTGGCCAAGAGACACGGTGCGGTGACTCTGTCCGACCTCGCCGCGCTCGGCGAGTCCGCCGAGGCCGTGCGCGACGAATTGTTGACGAGCCTCGGTCTGCCGACTGGTCCGCTGGGTGACGTGGCTCGACGATTCGACTGGTCGCAGGTCGACAAGAGCCCGTGGACCATCCCGGCGAG
>CAYNKE010000213.1:0-2909 GCA_964397715.1 uncultured Bifidobacterium sp.
ACCCCCGACCTCCTGCACCCAAAGCAGGAACGCTACCACTGCGCCACTCCCCGGTCACCGAGATGCTACCGGCCGCTCCCTTACGATCGAGAGCGTGACCGCTGTTGTCGTGGTGATCGTCGTGTGGGCGTTGTCACTCGTGGTCATCGCCCGACTCGTACGTCGTCGTTCGATGCAGGAGAAGAAGCGGCGCGACACCTTGATTCGTGCTCTCGTCGAAACGTCTCCCGGTGTGTCCCTGGTCTTCGACGCGAAGCGACGCGTCGTAGCGGCCAACGACGAGATCCGTCGTCACTCTGGTGGGTCACCGGGCGGTCGTTCGGTGGTCGAAGCATTGGGCGTGGCCGATGATTCGGTGGCCGTCAAAGTTCTCGACGACGTGATGTCCACCGTTCTCGCCGGTGAGTCGGCATCGGCCGAGTTACCCGACGAAGAAGACGATGGTTCGATGCGGATTCTCGAGATCGAGGGTCGACCTCTGGAAGGCGGGCAAGGCTTCCTCCAAGTGAACGATGCGACCGAACGACGTGAACGAGCGATGCGGTCGGCTCAGTCGGAGCGCATGGAGGCGCTCGGCGCGCTCGCGGGTGGTTTGGCTCACGACTTCAACAATCTGCTCTTCGTCACCCTGGGCAACTTGCAGTTGATGGCCACCAACGATGTCGTCGTCAACGACGAGAAGCTGTCGAAGTTCGTGTCGCGTTCGGTGTCGGCGGTGGAGCGCGGGGCCGAGATCACCAAGTCTCTGCTCGCGGTCGCGCGGAGCCAACCGCTGGAGGAGAGCGCGGTCACTCTGGCTGATCTGGTCAAGGGGATCCTTCCGCTGGTTCGACAAGCCTTGGGTGCTGGACGCACAGTCGCGGTCGACATCCCCGATCAATCGGTTCAGTTGATGCTCGATGCCGGTCGGCTTTCTTCGTGCATCCTGAATCTCGCCTTCAATGCCCGCGATGCCATGGGACCCAACGGCACCCTCACGATCGCGGCCCACCGCGTCGACGAACTCGATCCGTCGTGGGGCCTCACGGGTTCGTTCATTCGTCTGTCGATCACCGACGACGGATCGGGGATGAGCGAGGACGTCGTGGCTCGAGCCTTCGAACCGTTCTTCACCACGAAGAAGCCAGGCAGTGGAACGGGTCTCGGATTGGCGACGGTGTATGCGTTCGCGCGCCAGACCGGTGGTACCGCAACACTCACCAGCCGACTCGGCGCGGGAACCACGGTGTCACTCGTCCTCCCCGTGCACGACCCCTCCGACGCCGAAGCGGCCAGTGCGCCGCGCCGTCGTGCCGGGCGACGCGTGGTCGTGGCCGATGACGAGCAGTCGTTGGCCGAACTCGTCGCGTCGTGGCTGATCGACGTCGGAGTCGACGCTCGATTCGCGACCTCACCCAAGTCGGCGCTCGAACTGGTGGAGGAGTTCGCTCCCGACGTCTTGGTCTCCGACGCGAACTTCGGCGAGGAGATCGACGGCATCGAGTTGGCCAAACTCGCGACGGCGATTCAGCCCGATCTGGCCGTGATCTTCATGACGGGCTACAGCTCGAGCATGCGCGCTCTGCAAGAACTCGGGGAGCGGACTCTGGCCAAACCCTTCTCGCGTGACGACCTGTACGGTGCGCTCATGCCGTATCTCGCCGAGGCCAGCGATGTCTGAGTCTCCGCGCGTCCTGGTGATCGACGACGAGCCGGCGATCTGCGAGCTCATCGAAGCCGTGGCCGAATCAGCCGGCTTCTCCGTTCGAACCGCGAGTTCGCCCGCGGAGATCGAACAGTCGATCCAGGGTCGTTTCGATCTGGTCGTGCTCGACCTGTCTCTCGGTGAGCTCGACGGCATCGAAGTGATGAGCCGTCTCGGAACCACCCATCGCGGGCTACCCGTGATCCTCGTGAGTGGTGCCGATGAAACTCTCATCACCACGGCCGGCCGCATCGCCGAGATGCATCGCCTGCGTGTGATCGCCACCTTCGCCAAGCCCTTCTCACTCGATCTGCTTCGCTCGGCGATGCTCGA
Source organism: uncultured Bifidobacterium sp. (assembly GCA_964397715.1). Classification (GTDB taxonomy): domain Bacteria; phylum Actinomycetota; class Acidimicrobiia; order Acidimicrobiales; family Ilumatobacteraceae; genus Casp-actino8. The sequence goes on from CAYNKE010000213.1 coordinate 2,018, forward strand.
GTGGACGCACGTCGCCAACGAGCGGATCGATCCGACCGGTCCGCGCTTGCGCATCGACGACGAGGCGTTGTTCGACCCCGAGTTCATGCACCTCGTGTACCAGCCGAAGGTGTCGGTCTCGACGGGCGACGTGGTGGGCGTGGAGGCCCTCGTGCGTTGGCGACACCCCGACAAAGGAGACGTGTCGCCCGCCGCATACGTGGCACTGGTGGAAGATCTCGGCCGTACGTCCGAATTGCTCGACGCGATCATGACCATGGCCGCTCACGATCGTTTTCGATACCGCGCGTTGGCCTCGATGCCCGATGTCTCTCTCAACATCTCGGTTCTCGATCTCGACGACGACGAGTTGCCTCGCCGTGCGCAGCGAATTCTCACCACCACCTCGCCAGCGGAGTCGTGGACCTTCGAAGTCACCGAGACCACGCCGATTCCCGACCTGACTCCAACCGTTGCAGTTCTCACCCGATTGCGATTGGCCGGATTCAAGTTGGCCGTCGACGACTTCGGCACCGGAACGAGCAACTACGAGCGACTTCTGGTGGCGCCGTTCACCGAATTGAAGATCGATCGCGCCATGGTGAGCCGTCTCGACGCCTCGGCGGCCGAACCCGACGCGATGGTCCGATCGGGTGTCGACGTGGGCCACTCACTCGGACTCCAGGTGGTTGCCGAAGGTGTCGAGACCGTCGAGCAGTTCATGCTCATTCGCAGTCTCGGCTGCGACGCGGTTCAGGGTTACTTCGTATCGGCCCCGGTGAAACCCGTACAGATCGACGCCGCCCTCGACCGGTGGGCCGAGAACTTCGAAGTCCTCGGTCTCGACAACTAGCCGCGCCGGGCGATGGAGTCGACGGCGGCCAAGAGCCGATCGACGTCGGAGTGTTCGATG
>CAYNKE010000214.1:0-2871 GCA_964397715.1 uncultured Bifidobacterium sp.
AGTCTCGACGTGCCATCGGATGGAGTCGAGATTTCACTCCGTTCCCCGGAGGAGTTTTGGCCTACGTGCTCGACACGAGCGTCGACAACGACCGCAGCGGTGAAGCGACCGGCGACGCCAAGGTTCGCTTTGCGGAATATCTCCAGCCGGTGAACTCCGCCGGTTCACCTCGCTTTCGAGGTGTGATCGACCCGTTCATCACTGTGGGCGGGTCGGCATCCGAGTCGGGAGTCACGGTGCAGTTGGTGCAGGGTGGTGCGAACGACACCGTGAGGGTGTCGGCTGGATGACGGCACTCCAGGATTGGCGTCCGCAGACGACCGCCTGAACCCGAAAGCCACCTACTTGAACCGCGTGGGCACCAGATCGTCGGCGGCGCCCCAGCCGGTGGTCCCACCGGGCTGGATGCCGAATCGTGCGCAGGTCGACTTGTTGACTGCCGTCTGCGACGGTGCCCGACCGCCGAACACAGCCCACTTCTCCCAGGCCGCTGCGTACGACTCGCCTACCTTGCAACCCGTCGCGCCCGAATGGCCGCCGCGGAAGTAGGCGAGGGCAGTGACCCGGCCTGAGGGCAAGGCCAGTTCAAGTGTCTTGCGAACGAACTGGTAGGTGATGGTGGCGTCGTCGAGACGGTTGGTCATGAGGATCGGAGGGGCGGCCTTCCAATTGTTGAGGTCGGAGTTCTCGGGCAGCCAGAATCCCACCGCACCCACGTTGCTGATGATGGCCTTGATTCGAGGATCGCGATTGGCCGGCATGATGAAGGCCAGTCCGGTGATCCCGCCCATCGAATTGCCGACGTACCAGACCCTGCTGGTGTCGATCCGACCGGCGATCTGCTCGTTCGTGAGCAGCAGGTCGATCACGGCTGAGATGTCGCCAGGCTGATTCACGATGTCACGGAAGTTCGGCTTGCCCTGCTCGGTGAGCGGGAACGACACGCACACTTCGATACGGGTAGCCGAGTACTTCGAACCGCACAACGGAGTGGTGCCTGTGCGGTACACACCCTCGATCCGCATGGGGAGGGCCTTGCGACTGGTCGGGTTGCCGCGCGCATCGGACGGGAACTTCAGCGACACGTAGATCGTGCGATCCTTGGGCGTGTCGATCTCGGCTTCGGCTCCGACGGTCAGGTTGCGGCCGCTGAAATCATTCACCGTCATGACCGTGAGATTGCGACCCCGTGACACGTAGGCGAAGGTGGGGCTGGCGAGTCCGTCGGTGCGTCGGGGCGGGTTTCCGCATCCGGAATAGTCGCTCGTGGTGGGAGTCCCTTTCACGTAGCCGACGATCCGATAACTCAACGCGACGTCGGCTGTGGTCTGAAGGCACGAAGTTCCGTACGTGTCGACCATCGACAGCGGGAAGATCACTCGAGTGGTGGTTGGTGTTCCCGTCTGGAACTTCGCGACTGCCCAGGAGCGAGTGCCATGCGGGGCCCAGACTCGAAGCTCGCCTCCTCGTGTCTTGCCCGTGAGAGCCAGGTCGTAGATCACCGCGGTTGCATCACGAGGGATAGAGGTTCCTTCGCCACTCGAGACGAATCCCGATACGTCCACCTTGAAGTCACCGGGGAACGAGAAGTCGCCTTGTGACACCGATGTGATCGCCTGCGTCAGGTCGGTGATGGGGTTCGTCGAGTAGGCGAGCACGTCGATCGACATCGTGTGGGCGAGTGCCGACTCGATGCACACGTCGCCACCCGACGACAGCGGGATCGTGTGGGTGGTCGTCGACGACACGTCGGTTCGGATCGGAATGGAGATTCCGGTACCCGAACACGAACTCAGAACCGCAGTACCCTCCTGGGGAGCGCGTCCGAGGCCCACGGCCACCACGACCGACCGCGCCGTGCCCGGGACGCCGCCGCGACCCACCACGCGCACGGTGGTGGTTCCACCGAACACACCCTTCGGGTCGAAAGTCATGGCGAGTTGGCCGTCGATGGTGACTGGGAACTGCGACCGGCTGTAGACCCGAACGCCGGAGGGCAGCACCGTCAAAGGATCGTCGGCCGCATGTGCAGGCGCTGTTCCGATCCCGATCGGCAGGATCGAAGCGAACGAGGTGGCGGCGATGATGAGGGCTCTGCGCGACATGCTTCGACTGTACTGGTCGGCCGTCCGAGGGCCACCGGACCTAGGATTCGGGTCGGTTTCACCTGCCGATGAGGAGTCCCGTGACACAAGCCGATCGTCGACTCGTCGTGCTCGGTTTGGGGTACGTGGGTCTTCCGCTGGCGGTCGAGGCCGCGCGTCGAGGCCTTGCGGTCACGGGGTTCGACGTGTCGAACGCGGTGGTCGATGGCCTCAATTCGGGCCGCAGTCACGTCGACGACATCAGCGACGACGTCGTGGCCGAGGCGCAGTCGGGGGGATTTCGCGCCACCACCGACCCGTCGTGTCTGCGCGACGCCGACGTAGCCGTCATCTGCGTGCCCACTCCGCTCGACGCCGACCGTGCTCCCGACTTGAGTGCAGTCCGCTCCGCCGCGGGTTCGGTGCGCGACCACGTACACGCCGGGATGCTCGTGGTCCTCGAGTCGACCACCTACCCGGGAACGACCGACACCCTCGTGCGCGGAATCCTCGAAGAGTCGGGTTTGGTGGCCGGGCGCGACTTCGCGTTGGCGTTCTCGCCCGAACGAATCGATCCGGGCAACCCCACCTGGAACCTTCACAACACACCGAAGGTGGTGGGTGGTTTCACTCCGGCGTGCACCGAGCGAGCGGCATCGTTCTACGGCCAGATCGTGCAGACGGTCGTGCGCACCTCGGGCCCGCGAGAGGCCGAGATGGCCAAGTTGCTCGAGAACACGTACCGGCACATCAACATCGCGCTCGTGAACGAGATGGCGGTGTTCTC
>CAYNKE010000215.1:0-2861 GCA_964397715.1 uncultured Bifidobacterium sp.
CGGTGTGGAAGGTACGCATGGTGAGCTGGGTTCCGGGTTCACCGATCGACTGGGCCGCGATAACGCCCACGGCTTCGCCGAGTTCGATCGCCTTGCCCGTGGCCAATGAACGGCCGTAGCACAACGAGCACACGCCGATTTCGGCGTCGCAGGTGAGCACCGAACGCACACGCACGCGTGTGATCGAGTCGTCGTCACGCAGCTTCTGCATCAAGTCGTCGTCGACCAGCGTGTTGCGAGCCGCCACTTCACCGCTCGACAAGGTGATGTCGGCGGCCAGTGAGCGTCCGTACAACTTGGTCTCGAGGTACGCACGACGATTGGCGGTGTCGGGCTGCACGTTCTCGATCCAGACGCCGAGATTGGTGCCGCAGTCTTCCTGGCGGATGATGAGTTCCTGAGCAACGTCGACGAGACGACGCGTGAGGTAACCCGAGTCGGCAGTACGCAGAGCGGTGTCGACCAGACCCTTACGGGCACCGGGCGTCGCGATGAAGTACTCGAGGGTCTCGAGACCTTCACGGAAGTTGCTCTTGATCGGACGCGGAATCATGTCACCGCGGGGGTTGGCCACGAGGCCGCGCATACCGGCGATCTGACGCATCTGCGTCATGTTTCCGCGAGCACCCGAGCCGACCATCATGTCGATGGGGTTGAAGCGCTGGGCCTTGAACGCATCGATCATGACCTTCTGCACGTCGTTGGTGGCGTCGGTCCAGATGCGCACTTCCTGCTGACGACGCTCACCGTCGGTGATGACGCCACGGAGGAACTGCGACTCGACCTTGGCGGCCTGCTCTTCGGCCTTGTCGAGGATGTCCTTCTTGAGCACCGGAGTCTTCACGTCGTCGATGGAAACCGTGAGGCCCGACTGCGACGCGTAGCGGTAGCAGATGTCCTTGATTCGGTCGAGCGACTCGGCCACTTCGGCGTTGGTGTAGTGATCGGACAGGCGCTCGACGAGAACACCCATCTCCGACTTCTTGATGGGTTCGGAGATGTGGCCGAACTCGTTCACGTACGACTCGGGCAATGCCTCTTCGAACAGCAGGCGACCCGCCGAGGTCTCGAACGGCGAACCGCTCTTGCGCATCGTGATCTTGGCGTGGAGGTTGAGAGTGCCTTCTTCGACGGCGCGGAACACTTCCCAGTTGTGGCGGAACACGCGACCTTCACCCTTGGCACCCGGCTCGTCGGCGGTGAGATAGAACGCACCGATGATGAGGTCTTGAGTGGGGGTGACGATCGGGCGACCCGACGCCGGCGACAAGATGTTGTTGGCGCTCAGCATGAGAACGCGTGCTTCGGCCTGAGCCTCCGACGACAGCGGCACGTGCACGGCCATCTGGTCGCCGTCGAAGTCGGCATTGAACGCGGTGCACACGAGCGGGTGGATCTGGATGGCCTTGCCTTCCACCAACACCGGCTCGAACGCCTGGATACCGAGACGGTGCAACGTGGGTGCGCGGTTGAGAAGAACCGGGTGCTCGCGAATGACTTCTTCGAGAACGTCCCACACGCGCGGGTTGCGACGCTCGACCATGCGCTTGGCGCTCTTGATGTTCTGGGCGTACTCGATCTGGACGAGGCGCTTCATGACGAAGGGCTTGAACAACTCGAGCGCCATCAACTTGGGCAGACCGCACTGGTGCAACTTCAAGGTGGGGCCGGCCACGATGACCGAACGGCCCGAGTAGTCGACGCGCTTACCGAGCAGGTTCTGACGGAAACGTCCCTGCTTGCCCTTCAACATGTCGGAGAGCGACTTGAGCGGACGGTTGCCCGGACCCGTGACCGGACGGCCACGACGGCCGTTGTCGAACAACGCGTCGACGGCTTCCTGCAACATGCGCTTTTCGTTGTTGACGATGATCTCGGGCGCACCCAGACCGAGCAGACGCTCGAGGCGGTTGTTGCGGTTGATCACGCGGCGGTACAAGTCGTTGAGGTCGGACGTGGCGAAACGACCACCGTCGAGCTGAACCATCGGGCGCAGTTCGGGCGGGATCACCGGAACGACGTCGAGGATCATTGCCTTGGGGTCGTTCTTCAGGCGACCGTGCTCGTCGCGTTGGTTGAACGAGGCGACGATCTTGAGACGCTTGATGGCCTTCTGCTTGCGCTGCGCGCTGAGGGGCTTGCGGCCGTCCTTCGGGTCGATCGCCTCGCGCAGCTTGCGCTCTTCTTCGGCGAAGTCGATGCGATCGATGAGCGACTTGATGGCGTCGGCACCGGTGCCGCCTTCGAAGTAGTCGGCGTAGCGGTCGCGGAGTTCGCGCCACAAGGTTTCGTCTTCGATGATCTGCCGCGAGTGGAGACCCTTGAACTCGTCCCAGGCGCGCTTCACGAGGTCGAGTTCGGCCTCGTAGCGCTCACGGATAGCGGCCAGGTCGCGGTCACCCAACTTCTGCAGTGCCTTGACCTCGGTGTCCTTGGCCCCTTCGTTCTCGAGGCGTGAGGCTTCCTTCTCGAGTTCCTTGAAGCGGCGATCGATTTCGAGATCGCGCTCCTTCTCGATGGCTTCGATCTCACCGACGTATTCGTTCTCGAGGCTGTTCAGTTCGTCGTGACGACGCTCTTCGTCGACCCACGTGACGAGGTGCGCGGCGAAGTAGATGACCTTCTCGAGCTGCTTGGCCTTGAGCTCTTCGCGCGGTTCGATACCGGCGAGCAAGTAGGCCAACCACGAACGCGTGCCGCGGAGATACCAGATGTGCACGACGGGCGCGGCCAACTCGATGTGGCCCATGCGCTCGCGGCGGACCTTCGAGCGGGTGACTTCGACACCGCACTTCTCGCAGATGATTCCCTTGAAGCGCACGCGCTTGTACTTGCCACAGGCGCACTCCCAGTCGCGGGTC
>CAYNKE010000216.1:0-2796 GCA_964397715.1 uncultured Bifidobacterium sp.
GCGTTGATGTCATGAGCGCCACTCGGCGCCCGGGTGGCACACAGCGCATTCCGTCACCAGCGGTTCGCCGACCCGGTGGAGATCCCGTGTGGTCGTCCGCTTCCGCGTCGTTCGCGTTGGATGACGTTCTCGCGAATGTGACTCGCCATCAGTCGGCAATCGCCGATTCGCACACCCCGCGGACGGACGAACGGGTGTCGGCGGTCCTGGTCGCTCTCGCCGACGGCCCGCACGGCGCCGAAGTTCTCCTCACGCGTCGATCCGAGACCCTGTCGAATCACAAGGGCGAGATCAGCTTTCCGGGTGGGCGAGTGGACGCTGATGAAGACGTCGTGTCAGCGGCGTGTCGCGAGGCGCGCGAAGAGGTGGGGCTCGAGGTTCACCCAGCACGGATTCACGGTCGGCTGAATTCGTTGTCGACGTTCGTCAGCAAGAGTTACATCGTCCCAGTCGTCGCGACCGTCGAAGCGAATCCTGCGTTGTCACTTCATGATGCCGAAGTCGACCGCGCCTTCTGGATCCCGTTGTGCGAGTTGGCTGCCCCCGACGTGTTCGAGTGGGAGTGGTGGTCGTTCAATCGACCGACCGACCCCGAGCGTCCGATGTTCTTCTTCTATCTGCACGACGAAACCGTGTGGGGCGCCACGGCACGTGTGCTTCACGAGTTGTTATGCGTTGTTCACGGCGTCGACCACCGCGAACCACGCTGAGTCAGGGGCCGCCGGCGATCCGGACGGCACGGAAGAAGATCTCGGCCCACGACCGGCACGACATCTTCTGATCCATCGGCCGCGCCGCACACGTCGCAACCATGTCGCGCCGGAACTGCTCGTCGATCTTGCGTCGCATCGGTGCCCGCCATTCACCGGGCAGGCGTTTCGCGTTGCGGTAGGCGAAGTCGTGTCGCCGACAGGGCAGTGAGAAGTCGAACGAGCGCCCGGTACTGCCGATCAGCGGTGCCGAGCACCAGTCGGTCGACCAGTCGAAGTTCGACGGTTCTTGTCGTTCGGCCGCGACCGCGAAGTGCAAGAGCGGTGTGGAGAACACCAGACGATGGAAGTCGTCGACGTCGTTGGTGACCACAGGGGGAGCGGCCAGGTGACTCGTGGCCGCCACGAGGATGGCCAGGGCCCAGCCCATGGTTTCCTCCGTTCGGTTTCCGGCCCGCGCCGGAGAACGAAGGTGGAGTCAGCGCCGCCTCATCGGCGACGCGACGCGATGATCAGAACGTGATCAGAACTCGACCGAGTCGTTGATGCCGTTCACCAGGAGCGCCATCTCGACGGCACCCACCGCGGCTTCGTCGCCCTTGTTGTCGACGCCGGGGCCCGAACGATCGAGCGCCTGCTGGTTGGAGTCGACGGTCAGAACACCGAACATGATCGGCACACCCGTGTCGATCTGCGCGGTCTGAATTCCGCGCGCGCATTCACCGGCCACGAAGTCGAAGTGCGCGGTCTCGCCGCGGATCACCGCACCGAGTGTGATGACCGCGTCATACTTCCCGCTGCGAGCGAGGGTGGCGGCGGCCAGCGGCACCTCGAAGGCCCCCGGCACCCACACCTCGTCGATGCGTTCGCGCGCTACCTGGCAGCGCTCGAGACCGCGGTAGGCACCGGCCAACAGTTCCTTGCCGATGTGATCGTTGAAGCGCGCACAAACGATTGCGATGCTCAGTCCCGAGCCATCGAACGAGAGTGCGTTTCCGTCATTGAGGCGGGTCATGTCAGTTCGCTCCCTTCGGTGCGCTCGACGGCAAGTCGAGCAGATGGCCCATGCGATCGCGTTTGGTCTCGAGATACTTGATGTTCTCGGGGGTGGCGTGCGTGTCGAGTGCGACGCGATCGACGACTTCGAGTCCGTAACCCGCCAGGCCGCCGTACTTGGACGGGTTGTTGGTCATGAGGCGCAACTTCGTCACGCCGAGATCAGCGATGATCTGTGCGCCGATGCCGTACTCGCGGCTGTCGATGGGCAGACCCAGCTCGGTGTTGGCATCCACGGTGTCGAGGCCTTTGTCCTGCAGCGAATACGCACGGATCTTGTGACCGATTCCGATACCGCGTCCCTCGTGACCGCGCAGGTACACGACCACGCCACGTCCGGTTTCGCCGATGAGACGCATGGCCGAATCGAGCTGCGGCCCGCAGTCGCAACGTCGGCTACCGAAGACGTCACCAGTGAGACACTCGGAGTGCACCCGAACGAGAACGGGCTGGCCGTCGTCCACGTCACCGATGCTGAACGACAGATGCTCGATGTCGTCGATCTGACTGCGGTACGCAGTGCAGGTGAACGCGCCCCACTCGGTGGGAACCTGTGCCTGGCCGATCCGTGTCACCAACTTCTCGTGACGACGTCGGTACTTGATCAACTCGGCGATGCTCGACAGCAGCAAGCCGTGTTCTTTGGCGAACTCGATGAGCTCCGGCAGACGCGACATCGTGCCGTCTTCGTTGGTGATCTCGCAGATCACGCCGGCCGGCTCGAGTCCGGCCATACGCGCCAGGTCGACGGCGGCTTCGGTGTGACCGGCCCGCTTCAACACCCCGCCCTCACGGGCGCGCAGCGGGAAGATGTGGCCGGGGCGCGCGAATGCGGCGAAACCAACTTGTGGATCGGCGAGCGCTCGAAGTGTGGCGGCGCGATCGGCGGCCGAGATGCCCGTGGTGGTTCCTTCGATGAGATCGACCGACACGGTGAAAGCCGTGCGGTGACTTTCGGTGTTGTGCTCGACCATCAACGGCAGACGCAGATCGTCGCATCGTTCACCCGAGAGCGGCGCTACCACCACAC
>CAYNKE010000217.1:0-2788 GCA_964397715.1 uncultured Bifidobacterium sp.
CGATAGGCCGTTCGACCCACCGGTAGCCTGACCGCGTGTCCATCGACTCGCGCACCCCACCGGCCTCGTTGCCGCAGTCGAACGACCCCTGCTGGTGCGGGTCGGGCCGTCGCTACAAGCGCTGCCACAAGGGTCTCGAAGGTCGTATCACCCCGGGCGTCGTGTCGCCGATGCGCTCGGTTCCGTCCCACATCGCGCGTCCGTCGTACGCCGATACGGGTCATGTCACCCGCTGGGACGAACCACGGGTCAAGTCACCCGATGTGATCGCCCGACTTCGTGTCGCCTGTGAGATGGCCGCCGACATCTTGCGCCTCGCCGGTGAGTTCGTGCGCCCCGGAATCACGACCGACGACATCGACGTGTTCGTCCACGATCTCACGGTCGAGCGTGGCGCGTATCCGAGCCCGCTCAACTACCACGGCTATCCCAAGAGCGTGTGCACGTCACTCAACGAGGTGATCTGCCACGGCATCCCCGACTCGACGGTGCTGCACGACGGCGACATCATCAATCTCGACGTCACGTGTTTCGTCGACGGTGTGCATGGCGACACCAACGCCACATTCTTCGTCGGTGACGTGGATGCCGAGAACCGGCGTCTCGTGCGCGTCACCGAAGAGTGCATGTGGAAGGGCATTCACGCTGTCAAGCCCGAACGACCACTCTCCGACATCGGGCGGGCCATCGAAGAACACGCCACCGCCAACAAGCTCGGCGTCGTTCGAGCTTTCATCGGACACGGAATCGGTGAGCAGTTCCACACCGACGTCCAGGTTCTCCACTATTACGACGCGCGCAACAACATGACCATGAAGCCGGGCATGGTGTTCACGATCGAGCCGATGATCACCCTCGGAACCTGGCAGCACAAGATGTGGGACGACGACTGGACGGCCGTGACCGCCGACGGCAAGCGCACCGCGCAGTTCGAGCACACGGTCCTCGTCACCGACGACGGTGTCGACGTCCTTACCGCCGGGCCTGGTTCCGTCTCGCCGCGCCTCCCGTCCTGACCGGCGAGTCGTCGCCCGACCCCTTCGAGCCGTAGCGTGATCCCCCGTGGGTGAACGCTACGTGTCCTTCGATCGGACCCAGTGGGCCGATCTTCGTGCGGCCACGCCCATGACCATGCGCGAATCCGATCTCGAGAACTTGCGCGGCATCAACGAGCGCATCGACCTCGACGAAGTCGCCGCTGTCTACCTGCCGCTCACTCGACTCCTCAATCTCTACGTGTCGGCCACGCAGAACCTTCACAAGGTGTCGGCGACGTTCCTCGGGACGCTCGCACCGAAGGTTCCCTACGTGATCGGTGTGGCTGGCAGCGTCGCGGTCGGCAAGAGCACCTTCGCTCGCATTCTGCAGGCGCTGCTCGCCCGCTGGCCCGATCACCCCAAGGTCGATCTCATCACCACCGACGGATTCCTGCATCCCAATCGAGTCCTCGAGGAGCGCGGGATCATGAACCGCAAGGGGTTCCCCGAGAGTTACGACACTCGTGAACTCCTCCGATTCCTCCGCGATCTGAAGAGCGGTCAGGCCTCGGTCTCAGCGCCGGTGTACAGCCACGTCGTCTACGACATCGTCGACGGCGAGAATGCGACGGTCTGCCAACCCGACATCTTGATCCTCGAGGGTCTGAACGTCCTCCAGGTCGGCGCCCCCGGATCCGACGCGACCGAGTTCGTCAGCGACTACTTCGACTTCTCGATCTACATCGACGCCGCCGAAGACGACATCGAGGCGTGGTACGTGGAGCGATTCCTCTCGCTGCGTGATTCGGTGTTCCAGGATCCGAACAGCTTCTTTCGCCACTATGCCCATCTCAGCCAGGAAGAGGCCGTCGCCACGGCCCGCTTCATCTGGCGAGAGATCAACGGCTTGAACCTTCGAGAGAACATCGAACCGACTCGTGATCGAGCGTCCTTGATTCTGCGCAAGGGTCGCGACCACCGGGTCAGCGAAGTCAGACTTCGCAAGCTCTGACCAGCGCAACACCCGTCTGACAGACTGAGTCGGTGGCCACTCGGTCGAAGAAGAAGTCCCGTGCGAAGAAGCGGGCCGCGCGGAAGAGTTCGTCGTCACGACTACCCGTCGTGCTGCTCGTGTTCGGTGCACTCGGAGTCGGCGGTCTACTCGTGGCGTCCGAGCGCCGCGACCGCTCGGGAACGGGCGAAGGTGGTTCGGTGCCGAGCGTCGACATTCCCACCTCGACACCGTCCGGGTCGGGCACGGAGGCTCCGACGGCCACGCTCGGATCGGTGGCCCCACCCGTTTCGGTCGCCGACGACCTCATCGGTGATCTCGCCGACGAAGCCGATCTGCCCGAGTTCACGCCCGTCGATCCGCCGACCCGACCCGACCAATTCTCCCCGGTTCCGACCAAGGCACTGGCAAACGGTCGAATCGACGGCGATCTCCCCGATGGCTCCTACATCGCCTACGTCGCCGCGGCCCTCGATGACGACGGCGAATACATCTCGTGGCATGTCGGCTCACCCGCGGGTCCCACCTACCCGTCGTTCGTCACCGACATGATCTTCGCCTCGGTCGTCATCGACGCGCGGAGTTCCGACCATCCAGGCTCGGCCGTCATCACACCCTCGACCTTGTGGCGGTTCGTCGCCGATGGCGCTCCGACCGTCCCGGTTCCCGAGTCCGACGACGTCGCCGTCGTCAGCGGGGCCTTCATCCTCACCGTCGTGGGAGGCTCGGTCGTCGCGGCCGAAGGAATTCGAGAGTCATGAGCACACTTCACACCACCCGGAGCGTTCACCCGTCATGA
>CAYNKE010000218.1:0-2771 GCA_964397715.1 uncultured Bifidobacterium sp.
CCGAGTTGTGGTCGGCCGCCGTGGCCGAGGTTCCCTTCGTCGACGTGGTCACCACCATGAGCGATCCGTCGTTGCCGCTCACCGTCACCGAGTGGGAAGAGTGGGGCGATCCGCGCGGCGAACCATTCGCGTCGTACATGCTTTCGTACTCGCCCTACGACAACGCCACAGTTCGGACGTATCCGGCTCTGTTCGTGACCGCGGGCCTCAACGATCCACGTGTGGCGTATCACGAGCCCGCCAAGTGGGTTGCGCGCATTCGCACCGTGCGCACGAACGACGCGCCTCTCGTTCTGCGGACCGAGATGGGAGCGGGCCACGGCGGCGCGAGCGGTCGTTACGACCGCTGGCGCGACGAAGCCCGCGTGTGCGCGTTCTTGCAGATCGTTCTAGGCGACTGACGCGGCGAGGCTCAGCACCGCAAGCGCGACCAGCGCACCGTTACGTGCGAGGTGCCCAGGTCCGAGTGGCTTGGCGCTCCACTCGCCGAAACACGCACACACCGGACGGCGGCCGCGCGCGAGGTTCACGGCGAGCAAAGTCGTGAACGCCCCGAGCAGAACAAGGGCGGCGATCGACACGGCCGTGGAGGCCACTTGAACGATCAGGAGCGCTCCGAGCGCCAGTTCGACCCAAGGAACGATCGGAACGATGGCGCGGGGCGCGCCGAGCGCGGCCCCTTGGGACTCCCACGCGCGACCGGTGCGCAATTTCGAGAACGACGCCGCGCACATGACGACGCCGAGGAGCACCGAGGCAACGACGCCAACGGCCTCCATCGTCAGGCCGACGGCATGTCGATCTTGGCGACCTTGCCGCGAAAGAAGATCATTGCGTTGTCGACCGACTCCGCGTGCTCCATCGCGTTCACACGACCAACCACGAACACGTGGTCGCCGGCGTCGTGCACCGCCTCGATCGAGCAGTCGATCCACCCGATGACTCCAGGCAGGATCGGCGAGCCCGAGGGCGCGGCCGTCCAGTCGACACCGTTGAACTTGTGCGGTTCGCCCTCGGCCGGTTCCTTGGCGAAGCGCCAGCAGAGTTCGTCCTGTCCGGCCCCGAGGATGTTCACGCAGAAGTTGCCGGCGGCTTCGAGGCGGGGCCACGAGCGCGACGACTTACCGGGCAGGAATCCGACCAGCGGCGGATCGAGTGACACCGACGCGAACGAACCGATGGTGATGCCGAGGGGCACGCCGTCGACGTCGACTCCGGTCACGACCGTGACTCCGGTCGGGAAGTGCCCGAGGACATTTCGGAAGTGTCGCGGATCGATGTCGGTCACGCCGCAACCCTAGACGGTGTGGGTGAGGCCCTCGTGGGCCGCGAACACCGCGACTCCGCGCTTGTCGCCCTCGCACTTCACGGCCTCGAGAAGGCCGTCCATCTCGTCGTCGCGCCGCGCCGGATCGTGGTGGAAGAGGGCGAGCGTCTTCACACCGCACTCGGCCGCCACCCACAGCGCGTAATCCATCGTGCAGTGGCCCCAGTTGTTCTTGCGAGCGAACTCGGAGGGCGTGTATTGCGCGTCGTGAATGAGAAGATCGGCGCCTTCGCACAATTCGCGCGCGCCAGCGGTCAGCCCCATCGACCCATCGACCGGCATCTGGTGATCGGAGAGATAGACGACCGACTTCCCGTTCCACGTGACGCGGAAGCCGAGGGTGTTCCCGATGTGCGGGACGAGCCGACTGCGCACTCGATAGCCACCGACCATGAAGTCATCATCCGCGACATCGTGAAAGTTGAACGTTCCCGGAAGCTCGCGCAGCGAAATGGGGAACATGGGTGGACGGATGATCGCCTCGAAGACTTCGGCCACCGTGCGACCGTCTTCTTGGGACGGCGCGTAGATGTCGAAGTGCGCACCGTCGCGGAGGGTCGGCACGAAGAACGGGAGACCCTGGATGTGATCCCAGTGCATGTGGGTCAGCAAGCACGTCCCGCGAAACGGAGTCGTCACTCCCGATTGCCCACACGAGTAGCGCAGACCCGTACCGAGATCGAACACGAGCGGATCTTCACCCGGTGCCTGCAACCCGACGCACGACGTGTTGCCGCCGTAACGACGCGTGTCATCACCATGGCATGGCGTCGATCCGCGCACGCCGTGGAACGTGACCAGAAGGTCGTGATTTCCCCCGATGGCCTGAACGCTAAGTCAGTGGGTGGGTCCTTGTGAACAGGCGGGTCCGGTGACCTTCGTCGCAGGCGGGGTGGGCTTGGTCGCACGACGGGAAGTACGGTTCGGCCATGGGCAACGGGGGAATCAGTCAGCACAGCGTGTCGGTCAACGGGTTCGACCTGTCGTACCTGGCAGTCGGCCTCGACAACACCGGGCCACTGGCCATCTGCGTGCACGGTTTCCCTGATTCGGCCCACACCTGGCGCCACCTCCTCCCCCGTCTCGCCGACGCTGGTTACCGCGCGGTAGCGCCATTTCTGCGGGGGTACGCCCCGTCCGCGGTGCCCGCCGACGGTCGATTCCAGACCGCGGCATCGGCACTCGACATTCTCGAGTTGCGTGCCGCACTCGGTGGCGGCGCCGACTCGGTGATCATCGGCCACGACTGGGGCGCACCCATCACCCACATCGCCGCGAGTCACGCGCCGGATGCGTGGAAGAAGGTCGTGTCGATGGCGGTACCACCCGGCAACGCGGTTGGTGCGGCATTCGTGGGCAACCTCGCGCAGATCAAGCGCAGTTGGTACATGTTCTTCTTCCAGCACCCGCTGTCCGATCTCGTCGTCGGCGCGAACGACCTCGC
>CAYNKE010000219.1:0-2765 GCA_964397715.1 uncultured Bifidobacterium sp.
GACCATTCCTTTCGTGGATTGCGAGGAATGGGAAGAGGCGATCAGTGCCTTGATTGACGGCGAGGATGCGGCTCGGAGCAGGCTGGCGGTGGAATCTCATGTCGCGGGCTGTCGATCCTGCGCCGAGTTCGCGGAGTTCGCCCACCAACTGCGCCGGTCGTCGATTCGATCGGCAGAAGAGGTCCCCAACCTGTCGTCGGCGATCCACAAGCGCGTGCGGCTCGTGAGCGGACTCGCCCGCTGGACGATCGCCCGGGCCGCCCTCGCCGTGTGCGCTCTCGAAGTCATCGCCTTCTCCGTACCCGATCTTCTCGGCTCCGGATCTCCGACGGCCCATGATGCCCGTCACCTCGGTGCGTTCAGTGTTGCTTTCGGCGTGATGCTCTTTGTGGTCGTCGCGAAGCCGACGAGAGCGCGGATGATGATGCCGGTTGCGACTGTTCTGGCAGTCGCGCTCACCATCGGGGCCGTCGTCGACTTGATCGATGGTCGGATTCCTCTCATCAGTGAAGCTCGTCATCTGCCTGAGGTCGTCAGCGTCGGTCTGCTGTGGCTTCTCGGCGCACCTCCCGGCGGACGCCGTTTACCCGGTCGGCGCCCCGTCGGATTCCGTCCGACCGTCGTCGAGGAAAATCGCCGATCGGCATGACCAACACGTGAGTAGCGATGCGGGGAGGAATTCGTGACGACATCGAATGACCATATGGATGAAGTCGAGACGGGGTCGGGTCGACTATGGCGTCGACTGTGGCGACTTCACTTTCTCGCTGGAATCGTCATCGCTCCGGCGTTGTTGTGGTTCGCCTTCACAGGACTAGTGATTCTCTACTCGGACGTGATCAACGAGAAGACGAACTCCGCCGAGTTCACCGTTGAGGTCGGTCGCGACGAAGTGAGTCTCGACGACCAACTCTCGACCGTCTTGGCACGTAAGAACGGATACACATTTGATGCCGTGACGCCGGCTCGCAAAGCCAACCGTTCGAACATGTTCAACATGACCGATGAAGACGGCCGGTCACGTGAAGTCTTCGTCGACCAATACACCGGGGAGATCATCGGCGATCGGGTGGTCGGGAAGGATCTCGTCGCTTTCGCGAACTCGGCGCACGGTTCCTTTCTCCCCCGTCAGTTCACCATGCCGATTCCGTCTCTCACGGGCATCTTCGGCGAGGGGCCAGCCTTCCGTACCGTCGAGATCGGTGAGGTCGTGGTGGAGATCGTGGCAGGTTGGGCTCTCGTCCTCGCGGTGAGCGGCATCTATCTGTGGTGGCCTCGTGTGAACTCGCAGAAGCGCAAGTTCATTCCGCGGTTTTCGCGGGGTGGCCGACCGATGTGGCGCGACCTCCACGCATCGGGCGGAACAGTGCTGAGTGTCGGGTTGATCTTCTTCGTCGTGACAGGACTTCCGTGGGCGACTTTCTGGGGTGGTGAGTTCCAGACGGTGGCCAGCGAGCTCACCCCGAACACCGAGAACTTCTGGGAGTACTCGGGCCCGGCGTCGGTGATCCCGGAGGTGGGGGACCTCACTCGCGACGGGGTTCGCATTCCCTGGGCCAGCGGAGCCGACACGGTGCCCACGTCCGACAAGGGAGGCCATCACGATCACGGTTCGGGGAACGAGTCCGTGATGATGCCGGTTCCATCTCCAGTCGAACCGGTCGGTCTCGAGGCGGTCTATCGAGCGGCTCAGGATGAGGGTATGAAGCCGGGCTTCTCGATCGTCCCTCCTGTCGACGTGGTCGACGAGAACGGAGCAACGCAGTACGGCGCTTACGTAGTGTTCAATCCGTGGCCGAGTTCGCTGGGTGAGCAGGGTGCGCTCTACCTGGATCAGTTCACTGCCCAGACGCTGGGGAAGAGCGATGCTGATACGTGGGGAGGGCTTCAACGAATGGCCGAATTCGGGGTGCAGACGCACATGGGAACCCAATTCGGCTTGGTCAACCGGATCTTCTTGACGATGGTGTGTGTGCTCGTGATCTGGAGCATCGTCACCGCGGGCGTGATGTGGATGCGCCGACGACGCCCTGGTTCGCTCGGAGTTCCTCGGCGGCCTGTCGAACAACGCGTCCAGAAGTCGGTGGGCATCACGGCCGTGGTCCTCGGTGTGATCTATCCACTGTGGGGCATGAGTGCCCTGATCCTCCTGGCGATCGATCGGGTGGTTAGAAGTCGTCGACAGTCGCTGGCCGTCGGCTGATCAAAGCGAAACGACTCGCCGTAATCTGTCGACATGTTGTTCGCCAAGAAGAACGCGTCGATGGTGTCACCCGAGCAGGCCCTCCCCGGTCGAACCGATCAGACGATGCCGGTGCCCGCACAACACCACGCTCTCGGCACTCCCCTCGTCGGTCCGTGGCCGAATGGCTTCGAGACGGCGATCTTCGGGATGGGCTGCTTCTGGGGTGCCGAGCGCAAGTTCTGGCAGACCGACGGTGTGTATTCGACAGCAGTTGGTTACGCCGGTGGTTACACCCCCAACTGCACCTACGAGGAGTGCTGCAGCGGCCTCACTGGCCACGCCGAAGTCGTGTTGGTCGTGTTCGACCCCACCAAGGTGTCGTACGACGACTTGCTTCGCGTCTTCTGGGAGAACCACGATCCCACACAAGGGATGCGACAGGGCAACGACATCGGAAGTCAGTATCGAAGCACGGTCTACGCGTTGAGCGATGCTCAGTTGGCGGCGGCTCAGGCGTCGGCCACAGTCTTCCAGGAGCGACTCACCACGGCGGGCTATCCGCAGATCACGACGGAGATCG
>CAYNKE010000220.1:0-2726 GCA_964397715.1 uncultured Bifidobacterium sp.
GGCTCACGTTCGACCTCCACACCTTCACGCGCCAACTCGTGCAGACGCTTGCCGTCGACGCGAATGGCCGACACCATGGGCGGCACCTGCATGATGTCACCCACCAGGTTGGCGTCGATCACCGCCTGCACGTGAGCTCTTCCATCAGGCCGGTCCAGACGAGCGATCACGTCACCCATGTCGTGGGTGGCCGTCACGTCACCCGCTGCATCGAGCGTGGACGTTTCGGTACCCAGAACCACCGTGCCGGTGTACGACTTGCGACTCACCATGCGTCCGTCGAGGTTGACGAGATCCATGAACCGCATGAGACGCGTCGCGTTGCCGACTCCGATCACGAGAACTCCGGTCGCATCGGGATCGAGGGTTCCGGCGTGACCCACTCGACGTTCTCCGAGTCGTTTGCGCACGCGGTCGACCACGTCGTGACTGGTGATACCGGCTGGCTTGTCGATCACCAGCAGGCCGTGCACCTGCGGCGGCTTGCGACGAGCCATCAGGCGTCGTCGCGTCGGACCGGTGTCGGGTTGTCGCGCAGAATCTGATCGATTCGCTCGGCCGAACGAATCACCTCGTCCGCTCGGAACGAGAGAATGGGCGTCTTCTTGGCCCGGACCTGGCGACCGACCGCACCCTGCAGGCGAATGCGGTGTTCGTCGAGTGCTTCGATGATCGCCGCATCGCCCTCCTCGCCGCTCAGCGAGTCGAAGTGAACGACGCCCCGGTTCATCTCGGAGTCGACTTCGACGCGCGTGATCGTCACGAACGACAGGCGCTCGTCGTCGATGCGCACCAATTCGTCAGCGATGACTTCGCGCAGCGACTCTCCGAGCCTCACTGCTCGCGGGTAGGCACGGGTCGACCCGCGTGAACCACTGGACTTGCGCGGCCGAGTCACGGAAGCAGGTTACGAGAAATCGGGGCGGCCGCGCAGTGAGCGCTTGAGTTCGGCGACCCCCGGCGTGGTTGCCACCACTTCGACCGCGTCCCACAGTCGTAGCGCCTCGGCACCGCGCGGGATACGCGCGATCACCGGACCGAAGAACGACCCTTCGTCGGCCGCCCCGGGGTGGAACGTGAGGATGGGTGTACCGACGTCACGACCGGTCCGCGACAACGCCACCTCGGTGTCGTCGGCGATGCGAGCGTCGAGCGAACCGTTCTTGGACACCGCGGCGATCGAGGAGTCGAGACCGGCGATCGTGAGCATTTCGGCGAAGAACTCGTCGGTGTGCGCCATGAAGTCGTCACGGCGACCCTTGGTGTGACCTTCGGTGCCTACGGCCGTGTAGAAGCGGCCCACCGCGTCGTTGCCCTCGACTGCGTCGAGATGCGCGGCGATACGCAAGGCCTCGTGTCCCATGGCGTGCATGTGCTTGTACTCGGGCGAGTACCACTCAGCGGTGTTAGAGGCGTTCAGGATCTTGAGTGAGATGAATCGCCAACGGACGTCGTACGAGCGCTGACCCCTCACCTCTTCGACCCAACGCGACGTGATCCAGGCCCACGGGCACACCGGATCGAAGAAGAACTCGAGATCGGCCATCAGGTCCTCACGATGAGTTTGTCTTCGTAGGTCTCGATCAGGTCGCCCTGCTTCAGATCCTGGAAGTCGGACAAACCGATTCCGCATTCGAAGCCGTCACGGACTTCGCGCACATCGTCCTTGAAACGCCGCAGCGACTGGATGCTGCCCTTCCAGATGATGACGCCGTCGCGGAGGAAGCGAACCTTCGAGCCACGGGTGATCTGACCCGAGCGCACGTAGCAGCCCGCGATCGCGCCGATCTTGGGGACACGGAAGATTTCGCGCACTTCGGCTTCACCGGTGACGACTTCTTCGAACTCGGGAGCCAGCATGCCGACCATGGCCGACTCGATGTCTTCGAGAAGTTTGTAGATGATTTCGTAGGTGCGGATCTCGACCTTCTCGGCCTCGGCGAGATCGCGGGCCTTACGGTCGGGACGCACGTTGAAACCAATGAGCGTGGCGTTGGTGGCTGCGGCCAGTGTGATGTCGTTCTCGGTGATCGCACCCACACCGCGGTGTACGAAGGCCAACTTGACCTCGTCGCGCTCGAGACGGCGCAGGCTCTCCGTCACGGCTTCGAGCGAACCCTGCACGTCGGCCTTCACGACGAGGTTGAGCGTCGCGACTTCGCCGGCCTGGATCTGGGTGAAGATGTCTTCGAGCTTGACGCCCTTTTGCACGCGGGCATCGCCGCGCTGCATCTTGGCGCGCAGACGCTGTTCGCGCGCTTCGCCCACGGTGCGAGCGGTCTTCTCATCGGGAGCGGCGCGGAACTCATCGCCCGCGTTGGGAACCGATGACAGGCCGAGAACCTGGACCGGAGTCGATGGTCCGGCTTCTTTGACCTGCTTGCCCTTGTCGTCGATCATCGCGCGGACGCGACCCCACGAGGCGCCGGCCACGATCGGATCGCCCACCTTGAGGGTTCCCTTGTCGACGAGGATGGTGGCAACCGGACCACGACCGACGTCGAGATTGGCTTCGAGAACCACACCCTTGGCGCGACCCGTCGGGTTGGCCGTGAGTTCTTCGAGTTCGGCCACGACCGTGAGCTGCTCGAGCAGATCGTCGACGCCGAGACCCTGCTGAGCCGCCATCTCGACACAGATCGTGTCGCCACCCCAGGACTCGGGGATGAGGTTCTGTTCGGACAACTGCGACATCACGCGCTGGACGTCGGCGTTCTCCTTGTCGA
>CAYNKE010000221.1:0-2717 GCA_964397715.1 uncultured Bifidobacterium sp.
TTCAGTTGTTTCGCCACGACCGCGAGGTCGGATTCGGAGTCGCACGAAAGATGCATCGATGCGAGATGCCGATACGTCCCTTCCTTGATGGTGATCTGCTTGGGGCGATCAGCAGTACCGAGTACGTCGGAGGTCGTGCGGGTCATCCCGCGACGCAGCCAGAAGTCGAAGGTTTCGGCCGGATTCGGGACCGCCAACTCGATGTCGAGAAATCCATTGAGAGCCATCAGCTGGCCTCCTGCTGATCCATGGTCTCCCAGACTTCGCTCAGCACCCGCGAGGCGCTGACCGCGACCGGCCAACCGGCGTAGTGGGCAACGTGCGTGATCATCGCTTCGAGTGTGTCGCGCGAGATTCCGAGGTTTCGCGCGCCTCGAAAGTGCAAGAACTGTTCCGACTCGCGGTTCAGCGCCACCAGCACCGTGCACGTGATGAGCGACCGCTGGTCGAGGGTCAATCGCTCGTCCTGCCAGATCTCACCGAAGAGATGATCGATCGTGTGCGTCAGCAGATCGGTGCTCACGCCTTTCGTCGGCGGCGCACCCTTGAAGAGCCGACCGGCCAGTTCGCGTCCTTGTTCACGAGTCATGTGGAACCCCCTCCGCCCGAGATAGTACGATGTCGAACTAATTCCCGTCAATCGGATCCCTGGAGGTCCCGGATGCGCGCCAACGAGATCATCGACGACACGGTGAGCACCTGGCAGGAGGTTCGCCCTGACCTCGATCTGACCGTGATGGACCTCGCGCTCCGAGTCGGAAGCGTCGCTCGGCTGACTACTGCGCGGATACAGGAGGGAATGAGCGAACTCGGGATCACTCTCGCCGAGTTCGACGTGCTGGCCACTCTTCGACGTTCCGGCCCGCGCGCCGAACTCACGCCGTCGCACATCGCTGAAGTCGGAATGGTCAAGCCGAGCGGCCTCTCCCACCGACTGGCCCAACTCGAGAAAGCCGGTCTGATCAGCCGGAGCATCGACCCCGACGATCGCCGCAGTGCATTGATTCGCATCACTCCTGCGGGTCGACGAGTTGCCGATCGCGGACTCGAGATCGTGGTCGCGGTCAACGAACAACTTCTTCATGACCTCGCGTCGAACGAGCGTCGGACGTTGCTCAGGCTGATGACTACGCTCGTCGACGCCGCGGACGCCGACGTCGAGGTAGGAGCAGGATGACACGACTCGAGTGGAAAGCACCCGGTCCCGGGCGATGGGCCCTCGATCGCTCCCATATCAATCAGCCGGGCACGCTCCTGATCCAGCGAATCCATGTTCACGGTGTTGCCGCCGGTTCCCGCGAGATGTTCGAGTTCATGGGGGCGCCGCTCGACGCACTCGAGTTCCGATTCGTCAACGGCCTCATCTACTCGCGAATCAGACCGCTCATCGCTCCCGACAAGCCGGCCGCCAAACTCCCTCCCCTCCCGCTTCTTTCTCTCGCTTCTCGGATCCATCCGGCGATGCGCAAGCGGCGCAAGGCCGCCGAGAGAACACTCGTCTCGCGCCCGTGGCGCGAGGTGGCCAACGAGTGGAGCCGGCCGGGTGGCCGACGCGAACAGATCACCGCGCGCAACTTGGTGTTGCAGGACGTCGACCGGGCCTCGCTCTCGGACGATGGTCTGGTCGACCACGTTCTCGAAACCATCGCTCACGCCCACGACATGATGCGCCTGCACTTCTGGCTCCACGGATTCGATCTCGGACCGATCGGCTTTCTGCTGTATTCGGCCGCGACGTGGGGCGTCGAGCGCAGCGATCTCGTCCCCCTTCTGGAAGGCGCATCTCCTTCCACCTCGGAGGCCGAGCGGCAACTGCTCCGCATCAAGAACGCGGTCGATGCATCGGGGCGTCGCCCGACGACGATTGACGAGATGCGTGGTCTGTCGCCCGAAATCGCCGGCTTGATCGACGGCTATCTCCGACGGCGCGGAGCACTCATCTTTTCGCGCTACGACATCGACGGTCTGTGCCTCAACGAGGCACCCGATGTCCTCTTCGCATCGATCATGGCGGCCCGTGACACTTCGTCACAGGATGCCGAAGTCGCCGAGCGAGTCGGTCGCCTCACCGCGGCCGTTCGCGAACGCATCCCGGATGATCTGCGATCGACGTTCGACGACATGCTCGCCGAGGCCCGCGTCGCCATGGACCTCCGCGACGACAACGGACCGCACACGCTCCAATGGCCGAACGGGATCATGCGACTCGCTCTCCTCGAACTCGGTCGACGCCTCGAAGCCCGTGGTCTGGTACACGATCCGAGCCACGCTCTCGAACTCGACGAACCCGAGATCTCCGCTCACTTGTTCGCGGGTCGGGGCCCGTCCGGGGACGAACTGGCACGGCGCGCCCGGTGGCGGGCCGAAGCCGACGTGTCCGATGCGCCGCGCGTCCTCGGAACTCCCGAGCCTCCCCCGCCTCTGCACGTACTTCCGGCGGCGATGGCGCACATCGCCGGCGGCATGCAGGCGATCCTCGCCGAGGCCGGCATGGACGGCGAGGTGCGAACGACCGGACTCTTCGGTATCGGAATCGGGTCGGGAGTCCACCGCGGACGCGTGTGCCGTGCGGATTCTCCCGAAGAGGCGATCGCACATCTAGGCGATGGTGACGTGCTCGTCGTCCCGTGCACCACGCCGGCGTACAACATGGTCCTCGCCATGGCCGGCGCGGTCGTCACCGCTGAAGGTGGTGTGCTGAGCCACGCCGCAGTGCT
>CAYNKE010000222.1:0-1307 GCA_964397715.1 uncultured Bifidobacterium sp.
GACCCATCGGGCGCTCGGGTTTCGTGTTTCACGGCTAGGTTCGCGCCATGCCCGGCCCCCTCGAAGGAGTTCGTGTCGTCGAACTCGGCGTCTGGATCGCCGGCCCGGCGGCCTCGGGTGTTCTCGGCGACTGGGGCGCCGACATCGTGAAGATCGAACCGTTGTCGGGGGATCCGTCGCGGTTGTTCCGCCGCATGCTCAGTCTCACCCGCGACGACAATCCGATCTTCGAACTCGACAACCGCAACAAGCGCGGCATCGCGCTCGATCTCGCGGAACCCGTGGGACGCGCCATCGTGCTCGATCTCGTGCGCGGCGCCGACGTCTTCGTGACCAACGCGCGAAGTAGTTCGGTCGCCCGGGCCGGCCTCGACTACGAGTCGCTGCGCGCGGTCAACCCACGCATCGTCTACGGGCAGATCACCGGGTACGGGCTCGACGGACCCGAGGCCGACCGACCCGGATTCGACATCGCCGCGTATTGGGCACGTTCCGGACTCGCGTACATGCACACTCCCGAGGACGGTGAGCCGCCGATCCTGCGCGGCGGGGTGGGCGACCATTCCACCGGCGTCGCCTTCGCCGGGGCGATCGCCGCGGCGCTCTTTCATCGCGAGCGAACCGGCGAGGGGCAGATGGTGTCGTCCTCGCTCTTCCGCCAAGGCCTGTACTCGCTCGGCTACGACCTCGGCCTCGCACTCAGTTGGGGTCGCTACCCGCCGGTCACACGACGCGCCGACGCGCCGAGCCCGACGGCGAACAACTATCGCACCGCCGACGGTCGCCGCTTCTGGGTGGTGGGGGTGGAGGCCGATCGGCACTGGCCGCCGCTGGCTCGGGTGGCCGGTCATCCCGAGTGGATCGACGACCCGCGCTTCGCGACGTCGCGCGACCGCACGGTGAACGCGCGCGAATTGATCGGTCTGCTCGACAGTGTGTTCGCCACCAAGACCCTCGACGAGTGGGCGGCGATTTTCGCCACCGAACCCGACATGTTCTGGGCGCCGGTCGCCTCGCCCGAGGAAGTCCTCGCCGACCCGCAGACGCGCGCCGCCGGGGGCATCGTCGACGTGCCGAACGGGACCGGCGTGGTGCCGATGATCGCGTCGCCGGCCGACTTCCACGGAACACCGGGCGAGCCGCGCTCGGTCGCCCCACGCATCGGCCAGCACTCGCGCGAGATCCTGCGCGAACTCGGACGATCCGACGCCGACATCGACGCGTTGGCGGCCGACGGTGTGATCGCCGTCGACGCTTGACGTCGAAATGTGCCGGCGAGATGTGCCGGCGAGATGTGACGTCGAGAT
>CAYNKE010000222.1:1407-2684 GCA_964397715.1 uncultured Bifidobacterium sp.
ACTTCGTGGGCACAGGCGATGAAGTCCTCGACTTCACCGCCACCCGGGTCGACGATCTCCTCCCACGGTTCGAGTGCGACCGTGTCGAGAGACAACGCGTCGAGCCGGGTGGTGATGGGACCGTCGGCGGCCAGGTCGCGCACGAGGCGCTTGAGCGTCGCGGTGCGCGGCGCGGCGTGTGGGTGTTCGCGTCTGATCCACTCCACGTGTTCGGGGGCCATGGCCAGCACCAGGTCGGCCGCGGCCACGTGTTCGGGAGTGATCTGCTGACTGCGGTGGTGGCGGGCGCTGAGGTCGACGCGTTGCAATGCTTCGCGCGTGCGCCAGCTGATCGGCTGGCCGTCGACGCTGAACGTCCCAGCGGTGACGATGGTGAGAGAAGGTTCGCGGGCGGTCAGGGCCGCCCCGGCCATCACCGAACGCGCGGCGTTACCGGTGCAGATGACGAGAAGAGAGGTCACGTGCGAATCAGGTGGGCACGCCGCCGTCGACGGTGAAGACCGCGCCGGTGGTGTAACTGCCGGCATCACTCGCGAGGAACATCGCCGCTCCGACGATCTCGTGTGGTTCGCCCACGCGGCGCAGTGCGACGCGCTTCATCTGCTGGTCGACCATCTTCCAGTCCCAGGCCTTCGAGATGTCCGTTCGGAACGAACCGGGCATGATGCAGTTCACGCGAACGTGCGGGCCGAACGTCTGAGCGAATCCGATCGTGATGGCGTTGAGCCCGGCTTTGGCGGCGGTGTACGGGATCACGTCGGGAGTGGGATGGATCGCGGCGATGCTCGAGATGTTGATGATCGATCCCGACCGTCCCGTCTCCTTGGCCCGTTCGACCATGCGGGTGCCGAGCAACGCCGAGAGTCGGAACGGGCCTTTCAAGTTGAGACCGAGGACCGAGTCCCAGAGTTGCTCGTTCACGTTCACGACGCTGTCGTACAGAGGCGACTTGCCCGCGTTGTTGACGAGGATGTCGACCCCGCCCAATTGCGACCACGCGGCGTCGGCGAGTCCGTCGAGCTCGTTCCAGCGGCCGATGTGGCAGGCGTAGGGGATGGCGCGGCGTCCGGTGGTGGCGGTGACTTCGCGCGCGGCCTCTTCGCACGATTCGAGAGAACGGCTGGCGATCATCACGTCGGCACCGGCGGCGGCGAAGGCCAACGCCATCTCGCGACCGAGACCGCGGCTTCCTCCGGTGATGAGTGCCGTACGACCCGTGAGGTCGAAGAGTGCGGGAACGTCGGCCATGTCAGTCTCCTGCCGGTCCGGTGAAGCGC
>CAYNKE010000223.1:0-2666 GCA_964397715.1 uncultured Bifidobacterium sp.
GATGGGGGTCCCGGCGGTCACGGTGCTCATAGGACAAGTATGATACAAGTGTGCGGGAAATCAGGTATCGGACCATCGCCGACGAACTGCGGCGCCGCGTCGCCGATGGCACGTACGCCGCGGGTCGACTCCTGCCGTCCGAGGCCGAACTCGGGCACGAGTTCGACGCCAGTCGGGTGACCGTGCGTCGAGCCCTCGAGACCTTGCGGGACGAGAACCTGGTGGACGCGCGCCAGGGGTTCGGATGGTTCGTCGCCGCCGCGCCGTTGCTGCAGAGCCTGGGCCGTCTGGCCACCATCGAATCGCAGTTGGCCGAAGGCGGAATTCGCCCCGAACGGCGCGTTCTCGAGTTCGCGTTCGAGCGCGCGACCCGACGCGTGAAGCAGATCTTGGGCGCCGACAACGTGCTGCGGGTCAAGCGCCTGAACCTGGCCGACGGCGAGCCGTTCGCTCTGGTGACGGTGTGGTGTCGCGCCGACCTCGCGCAGAACCTTTCTCGTGCCGACGTCGAACGGTCGCCGTTCTACGAACTCCTCAACGTTCCACTCAAGGGTGCGGTCCAGACGATCGGCGCCGATGCGGCGTCGTCGAGCGACGCCGCATTGCTGCAGATCCCGGCGGGATCACCGGTGCTCCGCTGTTCGCGCACCACGACGGACACGTCGGGTCGGCCGGTGCTACTGAGCGAGCACGTCTTCCCGGCCCACCGCACCGAATTCGTGGTCGATCTGCCGCAGGCCGAGCCCTCGATCGCGCCCACCGGTCTGCGACTGGTCGAGTAGCCCGAATCGTCAGGCGATCGCCGTCAGTGCGGCGTTCACGATCTGTTCGGGTCGGAGATCGAACAAGCCGTACACGTCGGCGATCGAACCCGATTGTCCGAACGCGTCGACACCGACTGGGAACACCCGCGTACCGAAGACGCCGCCCAACCATGCGAGGTGATGGCTCGCGGCATCGTGAACCGTGACGATGGGAAGCGATCGCTCGCTCTCGTGCACGAGCGACGCGAGATGATGATCGTCGCGCGAACGCTGGGCCGAACGCGCCGAGTCGCGAAGGCCGTTGCGCCATTCGCGGTAGAGGCGATCCGAACTCGTGAGATCGAGCACCACCGCTTCCACGCCCTCGGCGGCCAGCATGTCGGCCGCGCCGAGTACCTCGGGCACGACTGGTCCGCACGTGGCGATGACGACGTCGGCCGAACTCGATGGCTCGCGGAGTCGGTAGCCGCCGCGGAGTACTTGCCGGCGGAGTTCGTCGGTACCCAGGCGTTGCGTCACCGCGGTGAAGGGTGACTGATCGATCGGTCGTGTCGACAGACGGAGATAGAGGCTGTCACCGTCGACATCGGCGAGGCGCGTGAGCCCGTCGCACAGCAGCCAATCGAGGGCCGCAGCGTAGGCCGGTTCGGAGTAGGTGAGTCCCGGAAGCTCGAGTCCGATGGACGGAGTGATGGTGCTCTGATGCGCGCCGCCTTCGGGGGCGAGGGTGACTCCGGCCGGGGTGCCGACGACGACGAAACGCGCGCCGTTGTAGAGCGCATAGATGAGGGCATCGAGCCCGCGACACACGAATGGGTCGTACACCGTGCCGATCGGCAGCAAGTGCTGGCCGTGGAGATCGTGACCGAGGCCGAGAGCGTGCAGCATCAAGAAGAGGTTCATCTCGCTGATGCCCAACTCGATGTGGTGACCGGCGGCCGTCTGCTTCCAACGCAGTAGCCGTCCCTCGCCGAGGAAGTCCTGCGGCTCGTCGGGGTTGAAGACCCCGGTCTTGTTGATCCAGCCTCCGAGATTGGTGCTGACGCTCACGTCGGGGGACGTGGTGATCATGCGCTCGAGCAACGGGGGCGTCTCGGCGAGACGGACGAGGAGGCGACCGAAGGTTTCCTGGGTGCTCGTCGTCTTGGCGGGTGTGCCACCGACCTCGACCGGAATCGGGAGTCTGGGTCGATCGACCGGCGGGCGATTGTTCAGTTCCCCGCCGATTGATGCGCACAAGCGACCTTCCGGCGAGGCGGGGTCGAAACGATCCCACTCGGTCGACGCGTCGAGGCCGAGCGAGCGGCGGAACTCGTCGACTTGCTCGCGACTGAGCAGAGCGGCGTGGTTGAGCGGATCGCCGGCCATCGGCAGGCCCCAGCCCTTGATGGTGTAGGCGAACACGACACTCGGACGATCGGTAACCGCGTCGCAAGCGCGGAAGCTCTCGACGAGGCACGCGAGGTCGTGTCCGCCGAGGTTCTGGACGAGCGGTGCGACGTCGTCGTCGGAGTACTGCGCGAGGAACTCGGCGACCACGGAATCGGCGCCCACGAGGAACCGGTGCCGCAGCTCTGCACCGGTGAACTGGAAGAGCGACTGGTACTCCTCGTTCGACATCTGGTCGATGTGCGCGCGCAACGCATCGCCACCGGGACGAGCGAATGCGGTCTGGAGTCGGTGGCCGTACTTCGCCTCGACCACGTGCCAACCCGCGCCGTCGAAGAACTCCATCAACTTCTTGATCTTCTGACCCGGGATCACCCGATCGAGGCTCTGGCGATTGGTGTCGACGATCCACGTGACGTTCCCGAGACCTTGGAGCGCGGGGTCGGTGATCGCTTCCCACACGTTGCCCTCGTCGAGTTCGGCGTCACCGGCCAAGGCGATGAACCGAGCACC
>CAYNKE010000224.1:0-2665 GCA_964397715.1 uncultured Bifidobacterium sp.
GGGAATTCGTCGGTGTAGCGATCGGCGGCGAGTGCCACGACTTCTTCGACGAGTGCTTCGAGATCGGACACGTCGCGATCGATGTCGGAGAGGATCTGACCGCGAGTCGACTCATCGAGATGTCCGTACTTGCGAATCACGTCGAGATTGGTGCGCAGACTCGTCAGCGGGGTCCGCAACTCGTGACCAGCATCCTCGACGAGTCGCTGCTGTTGTTCGCGCGACTGCGACAAGGCACCGAGCATTTCTCGGAACGTCCGGCCGAGTCGTCCCGCCTCGTCCCGACCGCTCACGGGTGCTTCCACGTCGAGACGACCGGTTGAAGCAACGGTTTCCACGGCCAGCGAGAGCCGGCGAAGACGAGACGTGATGCCGAGCGCGATCAACCAGCCGATCACCGCCGCGATGACCACGATCGAGAGACTCGTGATGAAGAGCCGTCGCCGGAGATCGCCGAGAATGCTCGAGGTCTCGGTGAGATCGCGGCCGAGCTGCACCACGCCGACCGACACCGCGACACTCCGTACGCGGTAATCGACTCCTTCTGAGGTCTTGACCGTGTCGAAGCCCGGGACGACCTGGCCTCGTGAATCGACGCGTGGAGCGGTGATCGGCAGCGACACCCCTTCGGTGGAAGCCAGGACCTTGCCGTTCGCGTCGAGGACCTGCACCACGAACAGCTCGACACCCAACGGGCGATCAGGAACATCGATCACCGCTGTGCCCCGACCGACACCGGGACGACGCAGGAAGCGCTCGGTCGCCGTGACGAGCGAACGATCGACCTCGTCGTGCAAACGCGAATCAGTCGTTCGGTAGGTGAGGATGCTCGAGGTGCCGACGCCCACCGTGACCACCGCGGCCAGCAGGAGCGCGACCTTCCACCGGAGGCTCACGTCAGCTGACTCGAGCCGTGTAGCCGATACCGCGGACGGTCTGGATGAGCGGCCTCTCACCCTCGATGTCGATCTTGCGGCGGATGTATCCGATGTACACCGCGAGATTCTTGGAATCGGGGCCGAAGTCGTAACCCCAGATGCGGTCGTAGATCGTGGAATGCTCGAGCACGATGCCGGAGTTCGCGACGAGGAGTTCGAGCAGATCGAATTCGGTCTTCGACATGTCGATCTCGGTCTCGGAGCGCCACACGCGGCGCGCGGCGACGTCGATGCGCAACGTGTCGAGTGAGAGCACGGACGCCGGACCGTCGTCGTCGATACGAGTGCGCCGAACCAACGCTCGCAGCCGCGCCAGCAACTCTTCGAGAGCGAACGGCTTGGGCAGGTAATCGTCGGCCCCGGCATCGAGGCCGGCCACTCGATCGCTGGTCTCGGTCCGGGCGGTGAGCATCAGAATCGGCAAACGGTTCTTCTCCGAACGCAGAACACGGGCGACCGTGAGTCCGTCGACGGCGGGCATCATGACGTCGAGCACCAGCACGTCGGGTCGTTCGGACTTCACGAGATCGAGTGCCTTGGCGCCGTCGTTGGCGGCGACCACCGAATAACCCTCGAGGGTCAGGGCTCGCACCAGGGACTCGCGCACCGACTTGTCGTCGTCGGCCACGAGCACGCGGGCGGAGGTGTCGCTTCGATTCACGTCGTCAGTCTGCCCCATCCAAGTAAGAAGTCGTTGAGAAGGAGGAGTCAGTAGCGTGACGCGAGTGCCGGTGGCCCTGCGTGCTCCCCTCCATCTGATCGGTGTCACCGTTCTCGCCGTCGCGGTCGGCGCCGTGTCGGGCGTGGGATCGTGGGCCTTGTTCGAGGCACTCGATGCCGCCACCACGAGTCGCCTCGACACCCCGTGGCTCGTCTGGTTGCTCCCGCTAGCGGCACTCGGACTGGGCGCGGCATATCACTTCGCCGGTGCTGATGCGAACAAAGGAACCTCGCTCGTCATCACCGAGTCGCTCGTGCCATCCGACGCCTCCGAACGTCCCCCGCACGTCCCGGCGCGCATGGCGCCGATGATCTTCGGCGCCACGTACATCGCTCAAGTCACGGGTGCGTCGGTGGGTCGCGAAGGTGCGGCCCTCCAGATCGCCGGCTCGGTGGTCACGACTCTGCTCAAACCATTCCGCTTGCCAGCTCACGAGATGCGGTTGATGCTCATCGCCGCGATGGCCGGCGCCTTCGGTGGGGCCTTCGGTGTTCCGGTCGCTGGAGCGATCTTCGCGCTCGAAGTGCAACGCACCGGACGAATTCGCTACGAAGCCCTCGCCCCCGCACTCGCCGCATCGGTCACGGCTGATTACGTGGTGGAGGGCCTGGGTCGTTCGACACCGATGATCACACTGCCCGTCACTCTCGACGCGTGGATCGTCGTACGACTCGCTCTCGTCGGCATCACCGCCGGGCTCGCCGCCCGCATCTTCATCGTCGCGTTGCACGCGGTGAAAGCCGCCGCCCGCCGCACCATCGCGTGGGTTCCGGCTCGGCCCGTCGTCGGTGCCGTAGCCACTCTCGCGCTCATGGGACTGTTCGGACGCGACTATCTCGGCCTGTCGCTCCCGCTGGTCGAGAACGCTCTCGCCGGCAGCAGTGCCGACTGGTGGGAACCGCTCCTCAAGATCGTGTTCACCGTCGTGGCTCTCGGATCGGGGATTCCGGGTGGAGAGGTGACGCCGCTCTTCGTCGTGGGTGCGACCCTCGGCTCGACCCTCGCC
>CAYNKE010000225.1:0-2646 GCA_964397715.1 uncultured Bifidobacterium sp.
CAGTACGGGCCCCCGCAGTTGGCGCACGAACCCATCGAGATCACGTACTTCGGATCGGGCATCTGCTCGTAGAGACGTCGGATCGCCGGGGCCATCTTGTCGGTGACGGTGCCGGAGATCACCACGAGGTCGGCCTGGCGCGGGCTGGCCGGCAACGGGATGACACCGAGGCGCATCACGTCGTAACGGGGTGAGCCGAACGCGGCACCCATCTCGATGGCGCAACAAGCCAGACCCCACTGGTACACCCACAGGCTGTACGAGCGTCCGAGATTCAGTAGTGAGTTCAGCGGCTTGGGGAGCCGCCCGCGGTCGACGAGACCCATGTGACTCCTTAGTTGGTTACACCCAGCGAAGAACGCCCTTGCGCCAGGCGTAGACGAGACCGAGCAAGAGAACTCCGACGAACACACCCATCTCGACCAGGCCGAAGCCGGCATAGCGCTCGAGTTGGGTGGCCCACGGGAAAATGAACACTGCTTCGACGTCGAAGATGACGAAGAGCAGGGCGAACACGTAATAGCGAATCTGGCTCTGCGACCAGCTGTCCCCGACCGGGTCGACACCGCTCTCGTAGGTGAGCAGCTTCTCGCGGTTGGGGCGGGACGGGCGGACGAGAACCGCGATGCCGAGGAGCAAGGAGGCCAAGAGAAGGGCCGCCAACCCGAACCAGAACACGGTGAGGTACGACCTCAAGAAGTCCGACATCGGGGGAAACGGTACTACGGGAGCGCGGACCGGACCCAACTCCACCCCAGCGTGGGGCCGTATTCACGAGTTCGCAATCGTCTCGCAGAACCAGTCGACGAGACGCTCGGCGGCCGGGCGACTCTGCGCGACGAACCGCCGGGTATCGGCCATCACGCCCTCGGGCGACAGGCCGAGTCGCACCAACTCGTCGGGTGATCCACCGGTCCACCGCGCGAGCATCGACTCGTTCGCCTCGGGGTGGAACTGGGTCGCCAGCGTGCGCCGAGACGTGAAGACCTGCGGTCCGGATTCGCTGCGGGCCAACTCGGAGAATTCGGGCGGAACCCGACAGGCATCGAAGTGCCACTGGAGCCACGGTCCGGGGGCGATGACATCGGGTCGGTCGGTCTCGATGTGATGCCAACCCACCTCGGGTCGCGTCGCCCGTTCGACCGAACCACCGAGTGCATGGGCCACGACCTGGGCCCCGAAACAGATCCCGAGGATCGGAAGACCCTGCTCATGGGCGCTTTTCACAAGTGCACATTCGGCGCTGACCGATTCGGCGACCCGCGGCCAGTAGACGCTCCATTCGGATCCGAGCAACAGCACCAGATCGATCCCGGCCAGCGACGGCCAGTGGCCGGGACGCTCCCGATGACACTCGGTGAACGCGTAGCCCTTGGATCGAAGATGATGACCCACGAAACCGGGGTCGGCGTCGTCGGCATTGGCGATCACGAGTGCGCGCACGCCAGTACCGTAGGTCGGGCGGTCCGACGTGGTCGGACCCGGGAAGTGGCAGGCGTGGCGATCGAGATCACCGACGACGACATCCGACGGGCCCGCGAGGCCGGGGCCGGCGTCGTCAAACACACCCCGGTCACCTCGTCGTTCGCCCTCTCCGAGCGCACCGGCGGCCACGTGGTCCTGAAGGCCGAGAACCTCCAGCGCACGGGGAGCTTCAAGATCCGCGGGGCGATGAACAAGCTCGCCACACTCGGTCCGAGCGCAGCAGTGGGCGTCACCGCGGGCAGCGCCGGCAACCATGCGCAGGCCCTGGCCTTCGCCGCGCGAACCCACGGTGTGCCGTGCGAGATCTACGTTCCGAAGAATGCGCCGATCGCCAAGATGGCGGCGTGCCGCTCCTACGGGGCCAACGTCATCGAGGGTGGCGATTCGCTCGACGACGCCGTGGTCCGCGCGCGAGCCCGCTCCGCCGAGAGCGGCATGGCCTTTTGCCATCCCTACGACGATCCCATCGTCGTCGCTGGTCAAGCGACACTCGGCTCCGAACTCCTCGACGACATCGACGATCTGCAGCGCGTCATCATCCCTCTCGGGGGTGGTGGTCTCGCTTCCGGAGTTGCGATCGCCGTCAAGCGACATCTCCCCCACGTGAAGGTGATCGGCGTCCAGGTCGAAGCCTGCGCTCCGTACGCGAACGAACAACCGCCTTCGGGCCCGGTCATCACGCTCGCCGACGGCATCGCGGTCAAGAAGCCGGGTGACGTCACACGTCCGCTCGTCGAGAAGTGGCTCGACGACGTCGTGGTCGTCGACGAGAACGCCGTCGCCGACGCGATGGTGCTGTTGATGGAGCGGTCGAAGTTGTACGTCGAAGGCGCGGGTGCCGTCGGCGTGGCCGCGTTGCTCAGCGAGCACGTCGCCCCGGCGCGGCATGGCACCACCTGCGTCGTGTTGTCGGGTGGAAACGTCGATCTCGGCGTCGTTCCCGGGCTCATCCGCCGACACGAGACGCAAGCTGGGCGTCGACTCATCCTCTTCGTGCGCGTCAGCGACCGACCCGGAGGTCTCGCGCGCCTACTCGCGATCTTCGCCGAGCAGGGAGCGAGTGTCATCGACATCGAACACGTCCGCGAAGGCGTCGATCTCCAGGTGCGTGAGACCGGTGTGAACGCGGTGCTCGAGGTTCGCGGACACGAACACAGCGAG
>CAYNKE010000226.1:0-2628 GCA_964397715.1 uncultured Bifidobacterium sp.
TGAACATGAACTACCACCTCGAGCACCACATGTTCCCGTCGGTGCCGTACCACAACCTGCCGAAGCTGCACTCACTCGTTCGCGATGATTTGCCGACTCCCTATCCCGGAATCGTCAGCGCGTACCGCGACATCGTTCCGGCTCTGTGGCGCCAGCGCACGAACGTCGACTTCGACATCCGTCCGAAGGTCTCGTCAACTGCCGCGTGACTCTCCGGCCCACTTGCCGATCAGACGCCCCGACAGCCAACCGAAGAACAAGAAGACCGTCACACCGAGTGCGCTCGACAAGATGACCGCGGCGAACAGTTGCTCGCCCTCGAGGCGATTCGCGTAGCGCTTCAGGAGTTGGCCGATACCGACCTTGCCCTGCCCGAAGAAGAAGTCGCCGACGATCGCACCGATGACCGAAAGGCCCGCCGAAATGCGCAGACCGGCGAAGACCGCCGGCAGGGCCGCCGGAAACATCAGGCGGCGCAGCCGCGTGACGCGACTGGCCTTGTGCAGAGTGAAGAGGTCGTGCATTCCCTGTTCGGCCGACAACAGGCCGAACAGCGTGTTCACCACGATCGGGAAGAGCGCGATGATCACGCACACCAGAACCCGAGACGAGAACCCGTATCCGAACCAGAAGCCGATCAGCGGAACGATGGCCAGAATCGGGATGGCCTGCAGGACCACCGCGTACGGGAAGATCGCCCGTTCGACGACCTTGGCCTGGCTCATCACGATGGCGAGGACGAAACCGAGAAGGATCGCGATCAGAAGACCCCAGAAAGCGACCTTGGTGCTCGACCACATTCCTTCCAACATCGTCGAGAAGTTGTCCCAGTCGGCGAAGCCGACCTTCCACACCTCGTGCGGAGGCTGCAACAGGAAGCGACGCTTGGGGTCGAGGATCGCGTAACTGATGAAGTACCACAAGCCGATGATCGCAATGCCGATGGCGACGGGAGGAAGGACCACCGCGGCGAAAGTGGCCGACCGGGAACGCTTGGCCTCGGGCATCTCGGCGGCGTCGGCGATGATGGCCTCCACCGGGTCGAACGTCGTGGGGTCGCTCATGAGTGGGCTCCTCGCAGGGCCAGGCTGACCTGGCCGCACAGTTCGGCGAATCGGGCATCGAAGCGGATCTCCGGCTTGCGCGGATAATCGAACGGGACGTCGAACGAGGCGACGAGCCGTCCGGGACGGGCCGACATCACGTAGACCTTGGTCGAGAGAAAGACCGCCTCGCTGATCGAGTGCGTGATGAACAGACCGGCGAAGCGCTCCTGCTCGAACAAACGGAGCGTTTCTTCGTTCAGCCGCTCACGGGTGATCTCGTCCACCGCGCCGAACGGCTCGTCGAACAAGAACACCGGGGGCTTGAGCGTGAGGGTCCGGGCCAGGGACGCGCGCATCTTCATGCCGCCCGAGAGCGACCGCGGGTAGTGGTTCTCGAAGCCCTTCAGACCCACCAGTTCGATCGCGTCCTGGGCGAGGCGGGTCCGCTCCTCCTTGTCGATCCCGTGCAGCTCGGCGAGTAGCTCGACGTTGCGGCGAACCGTACGCCACGGCAGAAGCGTCGCGTCCTGGAACACGTAGCCGATCCCGTCGCGATCGACCGTGATCTCCCCCGCCGACGCGTGCAGGAGCCCCGATGCGATTTTCAGGAGGGTCGACTTGCCGCAACCCGACGGGCCGACGACCGTGACGAACTCGCCCTTGCCGACGTCGAAGGAGACATCGGACAGCGCTCGTGTGCCATCGGGGAACGTCATCGAGACGTTCTTGAACGACAGTGCCGGTTGAGACATTCGAACTCCAGACCGGGTCCGCGGACCCCCTCGTCTCGATCCTAATCATCGGTGCCAGGCGCACCCGAAGGCTCCGGTCGACGTCGATGTCGGCCATGTGAAGTTTTCGTTCACGGCCGACGCTCCGGACGAATCGGGGCAAACGCACGAACTATTGTCGGAGCAACTCGCCGACGGGTGTCGGCGTCTTTCAGGGGAGGAAACATGAGGGCAAGAAGCAAGGGTCTTCTGCTCGCACTTCCGCTCGTGGCCGTCGGTGCGCTCAGCGCGTGCGGTGGCGACGACGACGGTGGTTCGAGCGGGGCGTCGGGCGGAGAAGGGGTTCTCTCGGGCGTGTGCCCCGAGACGATCGCCATCCAGACCGACTGGTTCCCGGAAGCCGAACACGGTGCTCTGTACCAGATGCTCGGCGACGATTACTCGGTCGATATCGAGAAGAAGATCGTGTCCGGCACGCTCGTCGATTCGGCGGGCAAGGACACCGGCGTGACCCTCGAGGTCCGCACCGGCGGCCCGGCCATCGGCTTCCAGCCGGTGTCGGCCACCATGGCTGCTGATGACAGCATCACGTTGGGCTACGCGTCGACCGACGATCAGGCCTTCAGTTACGACGAGATTCCGTTGCTGTCGGTCGTGGCTCCGATCGAGATCAACCCGCAGATCATCATGTGGGATCCCGAGACCTATCCCGACGTGAAGACGATTGCCGACCTCGGCAAGGAGGGCATCACGCTGAACGTCTTCGCCGGTGGTACCTATCTCGAAGTGTTCAAGGCCGAGGGTGTCGTGAGCGAGGATCAGATCGACCCGTCGTACGACGGTTCGCCGAC
>CAYNKE010000227.1:0-2623 GCA_964397715.1 uncultured Bifidobacterium sp.
TACATCGACGAGATCGACAAGATCGCGCGCAAGAGCGAGAACCCCTCGATCACGCGCGACGTCTCGGGCGAAGGCGTCCAGCAGGCGCTCCTCAAGATTCTCGAGGGCACCGTGGCCTCGGTTCCGCCGCAGGGCGGCCGCAAGCATCCGCATCAGGAATTCATCCAGATCGACACCACCAACGTGCTCTTCATCTGCGGCGGCGCCTTCGCTGGTCTCGACAAGATCATCGAACAGCGCATCGGCCACAAAGGCGTGGGTTTCCACGCCACGGTGCGCAGCAAGGCCGAGAAGGATCCGGGCGAGTTGTTCTCGCAGGTCCTGCCCGAAGATCTGCTGGCGTTCGGCCTCATTCCCGAATTCGTCGGACGCCTTCCCATGGTCGGCGCGGTGCAGAACCTCGACATGGACGCGCTCGTGAAGATCCTCGTCGAGCCGAAGAACGCCCTGGTGAAGCAGTACCAGAAGTTCTTCGACTTCGAGGACGTCGAACTCGAACTCACACCATCGGCGCTCGACGCCGTCGCCGAACTCGCTCTCAAGCGCGGCACGGGTGCTCGTGGTCTGCGGGCCATCCTCGAAGAGGCGCTTCTCAACACGATGTACGAACTGCCGGGTCGCAACGACGTGGCCCGCGTCGTCGTCGACGCCGACACGGTCGCCGCCAAGGTGCCGCCCACGTTGGTGCCCCGGGCCGCCGTGCGTTCGCAACGGCCCCGCCGCGCTGCGAGTTGATGAACTACCAGCAAGCCCTCGACTACCTCGACGCCCACGCCACCTACGAGAAGACCGGCCGAATCGAGTCGCCGTCGCTCTCGACCATCGAGCGTCTGTGCGCGGCGATGGGCGACCCGCAGCACTGCGCGCCGGTCATCCACATCACCGGAACCAATGGCAAGGGCTCCACGGCCCAGATGATCACGCGCCTTCTCGTGGCCAGCGGGTTGCGGGTCGGCACGTACACGAGCCCGCACCTCGAACGGATCAACGAGCGCATGGCGATCGACGGCGTTCCGATCTCCGACGACGATTTCGGCGCGCAGATCGGGGCCATCGCCGACCTCGAGATCATCGCGGGAGTTCGTCCCGGCTACTTCGATGCGTGTACTGCCGCGGCGTTCCGCTGGTTCGCCGACGAAGCAGTGGATGCAATGGTCGTGGAGGTCGGCCTCCTCGGACGGTGGGACGCCACCAATGTCGTCGAGGCTCAGGTGGCCGTGATCACCAACATCGGCCTCGACCACATGGAGTTTGCGGGACCGACTCGGGCCCACATCGCCCGGGAGAAAGCGGGCATCATCAAGGCCACCTCGGCGGTCGTGACCGGCGAGACCGATCCGGAGATGCTCGAGATCTTCCGTGCGGCCGGCGGGTCGGCTCTTCTCGTTCGTGACACCGACTTCGCGGTCGATGCGAACGAACTCGCGCTCGGCGGTCGACTCGTCACGCTGCGTACTCCGACGACCATCTACCCCGACGTGTTCGTGCCACTTCATGGCCGCCATCAGGCCGACAACGCCGCCGTCGCGATCACCGCCGTGGAGACCTTCTTCGCGCGTCCGTTGACCGACGACGTGATCGCCGAGGCGATGGCGGCGGTCTCGATGCCGGGACGCTTCGAGCTTCTCGATCACCAGCCACTCGTGATCGTTGACGGCGCTCACAATCCGGCGGGTGGCGACGTCTGCGCGAGCGTCTTCTTCGAGGACTTCGACCCGGCCGGTCGACGCATCCTCGTCGTCGGCTGCCTGCGCGGACGCGAGCCGGTCGAGATGCTCGAGTCACTGCGCGCCGACGAGTTCGACGTCGTCGTGTGTTGCACCGCACCGTCGCCTCGCGGACGTCCCGCCTCCGAGTTGGCCGACGCCGCCCGTTCGATCGGCTGCGACGAGGTGCGAATCGTCGCATCGGTCGAGGCCGCGATCGACGAGGCCCGCCGCGAGGCCGGGTCGGACGACGCCATTCTCGTCACCGGCTCGCTCTACGTGGTGGGCTCGGCCCGACCTCACGTGATGCGCCGGTAGCGTCTCCTCCCATGTCCGATCGCACCCTCGTCCTGTTGAAGCCCGATGCCGTCGAACGCGGCCTGGTCGGCGCCATCCTCAGCCGCTTCGAGGCCAAGGGCCTGAAGTTGGTCGCGCTCGATCTGCGGACCCTCGACGCTGCCACCCTGGCTCGCCATTACGAAGAGCACGTGGGCAAGGGCTTCTATGCCGACTTGGTGTCCTTCATGTCGCGCGGCCCGGTCGTGGCCCTCGTCCTCGAAGGTCCGGAGAACACCTGGGAGGTGGTCCGCACGATGATGGGAACCACCAATCCGCGCAACGCCGCCCCGGGCACCATCCGCGGTGACCTGGGGATTCTCTTCACTGAGAACCTGGTGCACGGTTCTGACTCCCTCGCTTCGGCCGAACGGGAGATCGGGATCTTCTTCCCGAATCTGTAACATTTCCGTCATACGGGGCGAGGAGGTGCGGTGATGGCCCGGAGCAACCCGCTGGCCCTCGGCCGCGACATCGCACTCGATCTTGGAACCGCCAACACCCTCATCTCCGTGCGTGGCCACGGTGTGGTCCTGAACGAGCCTTCGGTGGTGGCCCTCGACGTGTCCGACGGTCGTCCG
>CAYNKE010000228.1:0-2602 GCA_964397715.1 uncultured Bifidobacterium sp.
GCGAGTCCGAGATCGGTGGGGAGATTGCGCTCGTGCACTTCGTCGAAGATCACGAGTCCGACGCCGGGAAGTTCGGGATCGGATTGCAGTCGACGCGTCAGGATCCCTTCGGTGACGACCTGGATGCGCGTGTTCTTGCCGATTCGCCGTTCGTCGCGGGTCTGGTAGCCGACGAGGCCACCCGGTTCGTCGTCGACGAGAGTCGAGAGTCGTCGCGCCGCGGCGCGGGCCGCCAAGCGTCGAGGTTCGAGCATCACGATCGTTCGACCGCCGAGCCACGATTCGTCGAGAAGCCGCAGCGGAACGAGTGTCGTCTTGCCGGCACCGGGAGGTGCGACGAGGACCGCGGCGGGATGAGAGGTCAGCGCATCGCGGAGTGCGGTGACGATTCCTTCGACGGGAAGATCGGTCGGCGGAAGCGAGACGATGACGCGAGTCGGATCAGGCGGCGGGTGTGCCGCTGAAGGAGACCGGATCGCCGGGCGCCGGGATCGCCGGGACCGACCACGACGTGACGTGCGCGATCTTCTTAGCGACGTTGCGCCAAGCCAGAGCGTCCCAGCCCTCGGCCGCAGCCGGAACCGTGCCGTCGGACTGCAGGAACACGAAGGCGGGGAGTGACGTGAGCCCGAGGCCCTTCACGGCCACGCGATCGGGATCGGCGAAGACCAAGAACTCCTTGGCGAGCGGTCCGAGGAAGGCCTGGGCGTCGTCGTCGGATGCGGTCACGATGAAGTTGACGCGCACCGCTGCACCGGCGAATCCGCGCAGGATGCGCGCCGCTGTGGGCAGGATCCAGGAGCTCTCGTTGGTGTACGGGTCGAGGACGACCGACGCCAGATGGAAGGTGGTGAGCCACTCGGCCAGGGGTCGGGGTTCGGCGCCGAGGGGATCGAGCGAGAGGGTGGGAGAGGGGGTCGACACCACGTGAGAAACGGTAGCGCACCTGCGTATTCGGCGGCCTCTTCGGCTCGTGACGTTCGTGGCGAACCGAACGGGATCGAACGAGATTCGGGTCAGCGGGGGCCGCGACGGGCCGACGACTCCAACCGAGCGGCGGCCGCCACCGCCAACGCCACCTTCTCGGCATCGTCGTCCACGCCCACCAACCCGACGGTCAGCCGGATCGCCGGCGGAGAATCGCCCGCTCCGTTCACCATGAACGGCTCACCGGGCGCCGCACCGATCCCCTGTGCGGCCAACGTCATCAGCGCCGAGCGCTCGTCGTTCACGTGCACCCACAGATTGATGCCGTCGGTGCCGGTGGTGACGACGCCGTTCTCGCTCAGCACCTCGGCGAACGCCCGCCGACGCGTGGCGTATTCGTCGCGCGCTCGGGCCAGCGACTCGATCGTGGTCGGATCGTCGAGCAATTCGAGCAGCACGGCCTGCAGGATGCGGCTGCTCCAGCCCGGACCGAGGAGTCGACGGTTGGCCGCAGTCGCGATGACCGAGCCCGCGCCGCCGATCGCGGCGAGTCGCAAGTCGGGGCCGTGGCTCTTGGAGAACGAGCGGATGTGCACGGTCCGAGTCGGCAGATGGTGGCCGATGCTCGCGAGCGCACCGCGTGCGATGTCACCGGAGTGATCGTCCTCCACGATCACGATGTTCGCGCCGTGCCGCGACGACCGAATCGCCTCGGCGATCCGCTCGGCCCGGCCCGCTGTCATCGTGATACCCGTCGGATTCTGCGCGCGCGGCTGCAGGAACACCGCGACCGGGTCGAGTCGCAGCGCGGCGGTCAACTCGTCGATCCGCATTCCCTCGTCGTCGAGTGGAACACCGATCACCTCGGCGCCGATCTGCTCGAGCAGGTCGAGGAGTGGCGGGAAGGTCGGATGCTCGACGACAACGCGATCGCCGAGGTGAACCACCACCTGCGCCACGCGGTCGAGCGCATCCATCGCTCCGTCCACCACCGTGATCTCCTCGGCGGCGAAGGGCCACCGCGCGCGCAACGCCGACTCGAGTTCTGGAAGTACCGCGTGATCGAGATACGAACTCGTGAGCGACTGACTGCTCACCCGCGCGAGGGCCGGACCGAGGTCCGGGAGCAGTCGCGCGTCAGGTGTTCCGGTCGAGAGGTCGAGGGCGAAGTGTCCGCGATTGTCGGGATCAGCCACCACGCGGCGGTATCGACGCGGGGCCCCCGGCCCGGTGGGCTGGCGCACGAACGATCCGTTGCGTCCGAGGGTCTCGATCGCGCCGATGTCGGCCAAGGCGCGCCAGGCCTCGCCGACGGTCGTGGGACTGACTCCCAACGTCTTCGAGAGATCGCGAACCGTGGGCAATCGCGTGCCGACGGCCAGTTCGCCCGACGACACGAGCCGCGAGATGGTGGTGGCGATACCGCGCGCACTGCGTTCGGTGACGTGGCGAGAGATGAGTTCGAGCATTGCGAGGGTGTTTCCGGGACGTGACGATTTGTCCTGGCACAATATTGCCATTGTTCCATTTCTCCTGTGCCAATTACTCTGAACAGGAGAAGTCGCGCGGGGAGCGACCAGCACGGGAGGGCTGATGACTGCTGACGTTGTGAGGGCCGCATTGCTGCAGACCGACTGGCCCGGCACCAAAGAGGCCATGATCGACAAGCACGAGG
>CAYNKE010000229.1:0-2591 GCA_964397715.1 uncultured Bifidobacterium sp.
GGTTGGCACCCGCCATGGCCAGCCGGAAGTCCGCACGCACCGCTCCCCCGGCGTCCACGCTCGTTCTGTTCGTTCGCCACGGGCAAACACCCACCACCGGCAAGTTGCTTCCCGGCCGCGCCGCTGGACTCCACCTCGCCGACACCGGCGTCGAGCAGGCGCGCACCGCCGCCGAACGCATCGCCGCCATCAAGAAGGTCGATGCGGTGTACGCGTCTCCGCTCGAGCGGGCCAAGGAAACGGCGGCGCCCATCTCCAAGGCACTCGGCCTGCGCACCTCGATCGATCGTGGACTTCTCGAATGCGACTTCGGCGACTGGACCGGCGCCGAACTCAAGAAGCTCATGAAGTTGCCCGAGTGGGGCACCGTGCAGAAGTCACCGTCGTCGTTCCGATTCCCCAACGGCGAGAGTTTCACCGAGATGCAGACGCGCATCGTGTCGGCGGTACACGCACTCTGCGCCAAGCACCCGGGTGGAACCATCGTGTGCGTTTCTCACGCCGATCCCATCAAGGCTGCCGTGGCCCACGCGATGGGCACACACCTCGACTTGTTCCAGCGCATCGTCATCAGCACGTGTTCGGTGTCGGCCGTGGCCTACACCGGCGCCGGCCCCATCGTGCTCACCGTCAACTCCACCGGCGGATCACTCGCCGAGTTACGTCCGAGCTGACATGAGCGACTCGGTCGAATTCGAGCACGTGGACGTGTTCACCACCGGAGCGCTGGGCGCCCCGGGTCGCCGCACCTTCTACTTGCAGGCTCGCGTCGGGAACCGCATCGCCAGTGTTCGTTGCGAGAAGCAACAGGCGGCCGCGATCGCGCAGTACCTGCGCCGAGCCCTCGCTCACCTCCCCATCATCGAAGGTGGCCGGTTCCCCGAATCGATGGCACTCACTCCACCCGACGACGAACCGTTCGTACTCGGTTCGGTGGGTCTCGAGTTCCGCAAGGAATCCGACCTGTTCACACTCGTCCTGCGCGAGTTCGACACCGAAGACGTCTCCGATGATGACGATGACGACGATGACAGTGACGACTTGTTCGGCGACGACGACGTGGACGAGGGCCGAACGATCCGCGTTTCGATCACGCGCAACCAGGCCCTGGCCTTCTGCGATCACACCGACAAGATCGTGGCCGCCGGCCGACCCGACTGCGAGTACTGCAAGCGACCGGTCGACCCCGACGGGCACTTCTGCCCGCGCATGAACTGATGGATCCACTCCACGTTCTCGCCGAGGGCGACATCGAGGTCGAGGGCCGAATGCCCTACTCCAGTAACGCAACGTTCCTCGTGCATGTTCGTCAGGGTGAATCACACATCAAGGCCATCTACAAACCGCTGCGCGGCGAACGTCCGCTCTGGGACTTCCCACCCGGCCTGTACAAGCGCGAGGTGGCGGCCTACCGGTTGTCGTCGGCCATGGGGCTCGAACTCGTACCGCCCACCATCGAGCGCGAAGGACCGTACGGCGTGGGTTCGTTGCAGTTGTTCATCGATGCCGACTTCGCCGAGCACTACTTCACCTTGTTCGAGAAGCGGCCCGAGTTGCACGATCAGTTCCGCGCCATGGCGGCGTTCGACGTGATCGCCAACAACACCGACCGCAAGAGCGGACACTGCCTCATCGATGCCGACAGTCACGTGTGGGGTATCGACAACGGACTCTGCTTCGCTGCCGACTTCAAACTGCGCACGGTCATCTGGGAATTTGGCGGCGAGATGATGAGCGACGACCTGCGGGCCCGCGTGAAGCGAGTAGCCGACAGCCCGCCACTCGACGTGACAACTCTCCTCTTCGACGACGAGGCCGAAGCGCTCGTCGAGCGGGCGTCCCTGCTCGCGCAGGGTGGCGCCTTCCCCATCGACGCCAGCGGACACCGCTACCCCTGGCCGATGGTGTAGAGAAGTCGTCGTGATCGTCGACGACGAACTCGATGTGCTCATCGCGCGGGCCGACCTCGACGGCCTCGTGCGCCTGATCGACGCACGTTGCACCACGCGCGACTGGGAAGGTTTGGTGCGCGTACGCAACCGCTCGCGCGCGGCGCTCGAGTCGGGCCGTCAGATCTGGCCGGCCGCCACTCTCGCCGAGCATCGACTCGCGTTGTTGGCCGATCCCGAACACGCCGCTTTGGTGCTCGACGAAGACAGCGGGCGTTTCGCCATCGGTCCGCTCACCGAAGTGGTGGCGCAGAACCACACCTGGTCGCAACTCGCACCACATCTCCCGGTCGGCCCGCGTCGTTCGTTCGTGGCGTACGAACGCGCGCTGCGCGGCGACTCGATCACCGATGACGTGTTCGCGGCTCTCGACATTCCGATCGCGCTGTGCGATTGGGAGACCGACTACTCGCTGCCCACGTATCACGACGTGGGCGTGGAAGCGCCGTCACCGGCCGACTCGTGGACACACGAATGGTCGACCGTGTCGACCATCGCCAGCGCCGACATCGTCGACGACTCGTGGGTTTCCGATGCGTTCCGATCACTCGTCGAACCCTGGACCGCGTCGTCGAACGGACGAGCCGAGTCGATCGTGGTCGATGGCGGACCCGGGGCCGCGCTCGGTGCACTCGGACTCTC
>CAYNKE010000230.1:0-2568 GCA_964397715.1 uncultured Bifidobacterium sp.
CGGCCCACGTTCGCCACGACAACAACTGACGCATCACTCGTCAGGCTACGACTCGCTGGGTAGCGTCGTCTTCGTGGCGACTTCCGGAAGCTCGTCGAGTCGTCTCTCGCGAATTGCGTTCAGCGCGTTCTCGTACATCGACCAGCTGGTGTTCCACTTTCTGAATCTGATGCCGCCCTTCGTTCGATGGGCCTACTTCAAGGTGCTGTGCAAGCGGTACGGACGACGCGTATTGCTTGATTACGACACCTACATTCGGTACCCGCACAAAGTGAGCATCGGCAACGACGTGGCGATCAA
The DNA here is from genome assembly GCA_964397715.1 of uncultured Bifidobacterium sp. Classification (GTDB taxonomy): domain Bacteria; phylum Actinomycetota; class Acidimicrobiia; order Acidimicrobiales; family Ilumatobacteraceae; genus Casp-actino8. Next base: position 301 of record CAYNKE010000230.1, read on the forward strand.
CAGGGGCTGTCGTATCTATCCGTCGCTGCTCACCAAGACGGCGACCATCACGCTGGAAGACGGCGTGGTGCTGGGACCTCAAGTCACGTTCTTCGGTGCCGGCCAAGACCCGCGAACGGCGGACCTCGCCGACGTCGCCGAGTCGATCGTTGTGAGCCGCGGTGCGTACGTCGGCGGCAACGCCACGATTCGCTACGGCGTCACGATCGGCGAGGGTGCGGTGGTGGCCGCCGGATCGGTGGTGGTCAACGACGTGCCTGCGAACACCATCGTCGGCGGCGTACCCGCCAAGGTGCTCGCGCCTCGAACGATCGACTGAGTCGCGCGGCAGTCGTCGCGATCGAGGACGTCAGCGGGCTGTCGCGAGCTTTGCGATGCGGTGGGCGTTGGCCATCGTGAGCAACCCCACCGTCGTCGCCGGTATCGCCGGTAACACCGACGAGTCGACCACGTGCACCCTGCTCCAGCCGAACGGTCGACCGAGCACGTCGGTGTCGCTCGGCGCACGCGGAGTGTCGCGCATCGGGAACGAGGACCCGAAGTGATACGTGAGTGCGGCACCGGACGTTTGCTTGGCGAGCGGAATCGAGAAGAAACCCGCGGGCCGAAGAATACGACCGAGCCGACGAGAGTACGCACTCGTTGACCGACGAGAGTGCGTGCCCCAGGTCTGGCTCGTCTCGACCGAGGGCAGTCCGGCGTTCGTGCGATTGATGCGAATCTCGTACGTGGGGCCGAGCGAACTGTGCAGGTTCAGTGCAACAGAGATCAAGCGACGTGCCGCGACCTTCACGGCAGAGGCACGAGCGCCGGAGAGATTCGAGCGCCGCAAGCCGAGGTGGCGCAGGATCGCCTCGTTCGGTAGACCGACTTGCGCGTGCGCCCAAAACGGTGACAGCTCGGTGTCGCGGAACGTCACGAAGTGCGACGTCTGCGTGTTGACCTCGGGCCACTCGAGGTTGATCGGACGCAATGAGGCAAACATCTGCACGCAGTATCCCGTGCGGCGAATCGTCGTGGTCTCCGGGTGGTCGGCCGAGGAGTTGAGCAGGATCCGCGCCGAGTTCACCGCTCCGGCTGCGAGGAAGACTCGTTCTGTCTCGAGCGTCTCGACCCGCTGATTGCTCACGAAAGAAATTCGCACCGACCGGGCGTGTTCACGAAGCGCGAAAACGGTGGTGGCGCCGCGGTATTCGATCGCACCGTCACGAATCCAACGATCGATGTCGTGCTCTGCCGTATATATGGAGCCGTAGACACATCCCGAGCTGCAGTGTCCGCAGAACCGGCAGCGGCTCGGTGCAGAGGGCGACGACTCGGTGAGCAGTCGGCTTTGCCCGACGAGCACGGTCTTGTCCGCGACCGTGTCTCTCGGGGTCCGCGAGCGCGCGAGCCGCTCGTGCAGCGACGTTTGGCCGGGAGACAATGAAAGAACGTTGGTACCGCTCGGTCGTAGTCGTCCGAAGTATGCACCGAGATCGTCGGTCGGTTCGGAGAGCGGAATTCCGTCGAGAACCTCCTGCATGTTGCGAAGGAGATCTGCGTGCGTCACCGGCCACTCTTCGACGTCGCTCGGTGCCGGTGGCAACACCGCCGCACCCCACCCCACGCTGAACCCGCCGCGGGCCGGCGACCACGGCGGACTGCCGCGATCGAATCGGTCCCACTCGGATAACGCGGCTTGCTCCGTCGAGTAGAAGTAGTCGGAGCCGAGCACCAGTTTGCGCGGTACTGATCGGTTCGGTTGCGGCTCGTCCGCGGCAAGTTGGTTCCACTCGTGATCGGACCACTCCGACGGTTCTCGGCTCGCCATAGTGAGCCGCACCTCGGCAAGATGACTCGGTAGTCGGTCTCCGACGTCCAACAGCGTCGGTCGATGACCGCGACTTATGAGCGCCTTGACGGCGCCGACTGCGGCGAGCCCCGAGCCGACGACGACCACGTTCACGACTGCTTGACTAACTCCCTGATCGCTGCGCTGATTCGCTGTATCTCGCCCTGCCTCAATTGGTGGTAGCACGGCAGGTACACGCCTCGGTCGTACAACCGCCGCGCCCAGGGTGTTTCACGCTGCCCCGGATAGCGCGGCAGGTCGGTGAGCAGAACGAGGCTCGTCGTCGCGCAGTCGACTCCGTGAGATGCGAGCAATTCCCGAGCCTTGGGGAAGTCGGTGACGTAGACGATGAACTGCCAATAGACGTGACGCTGTCCTCGTTCGCCTGCCGGACGATCGGTGACACCCGACGATTCGACGATGCGCTCGATCGA
>CAYNKE010000231.1:0-2566 GCA_964397715.1 uncultured Bifidobacterium sp.
CCGATCGCGCGCACGATGTCGGTGGCGAGGGGAAGGTCGGCATGAGCGACCACGATCCAGTCGGCGTCGGTGGACCGCAACACCGAGTCGCGGGTGGCCGTGAGCGACGGATTGAGACCGCTGGCGTCGGTGGTCACCACGGTCGCCGCGCGTGAGCGCGCCCACTGCGCCACCGAGGCGTCGTTGCACACCACGATCGTGTCGGCGTCGTTGCGCGGGGAGACGACGATCTCGGCCATGGCCTGCGCCAGGCGCGAGCGCTGGTCGGGTGTGAAGTGGTCGGCCAAGCGCGATTTGCCGTGCTCGAACGAGCGCACCGGAATCACGAGGGCGATGCGGTCGGGCACGTCGGTGAGCCTATGGCCCAGGGTTACGCTGGCTGTCGGGAGGTGCCATGACGACGAACGGCAGTCGAGCCATTCGGGTAGCGGTGATCGGCGCCGGCTCGTGGGGAACCACGGTCGCCAGCATCGTGGCACCCAACACGCCGACGACCCTGTGGGCCCGGCGCACCGATCTGGTGGACGCGATGCGCACCACCCACCGCAATCCGTCGTACCTCGCCGACTTCGAACTCCCGGCCGAACTCGCCTACACCGATTCGTTGAGCGAGTCGTTGAACGGGGCCGACGTGGTGGTGATGGCGGTGCCGTCGCACGGCTTCCGCGACGTGTTGGCCGAAGCGGCGCGCCACGTGCGGCCGTGGGTTCCGGTCGTGAGTCTGTCGAAAGGCCTCGAGCGCAGTTCGTTGAAGCGCATGAGCGAAGTGGTGGCCGACGAGTTGCCGGGCCATCCGGTGGCCGTGCTCACCGGACCGAACCTCGCCAAGGAGATCATGGCCGGCCAGCCAGCGGCGGCCGTGGTGGCGATCGACGACAAGGTGATCGCCGAAGAACTGCAGCGCATTTTCACGCGCCCATCACTGCGCGTGTACACCAACCCCGATGTGGTGGGTTGCGAAGTAGCCGGAGTGGCCAAGAACGTGATCGCCATTGCCTCGGGAATGGCCGCGGGCATGGGATTCGGCGACAACACTCGCGCCACGCTCATCACGCGGGGTCTGGCCGAGATGACGCGCCTCGGCATGGCGATGGGTGGCGAGGGGCTGACCTTCGCGGGCCTGGCCGGAATGGGCGACCTCATCGCCACGTGTTCGTCCACCCAGAGCCGAAACAACCAAGTGGGACTGCGTCTGGGCCAGGGCGAGACGATCGAGGACATCATCGCGTCGATGACGATGGTGGCCGAGGGCGTGAAGAGTTCACCGTCGCTTCTCGATCTCGCGCGACGTCACCAAGTGGAGATGCCGATCACCGAGCAGGTGGTGGCGGTGTGTCACGAGGGTCGCTCGGCCCGTGAGGCGCTCGGTCACTTGATGGGTCGACGCCGTCGGAGCGAACTTGGCTAAGTGGTGGCGGCGCTCGGTGAGCGCGTCGATCTCGGGACGACTGACCGGTGTGCTCGGTTCGTCGTGGCGCGCCACGGTCACGCCGTGGGGTGACCTCGTGGGCGACGACGCGGCATCGACGGTGCGCTGGTTCGTGGCCGCTGACGATCGTTGGTATCGCCCCGCGAGCGAGGTGGCCGTGCGTCAACGGTTGGTGGAAGGCGCACCGGTGTTCGAGACGCGCGTGCGTGTTCCGGGTGGTGACGTCGTTCAACGCATCTGGTCGGCGTCGGGTGAGCGCGGTCGCGATTACACGTTGTTCGAATTCGAGAACGACTCGCCGATGCCGATCGTGGTCGCTCTGTCGAACCCGAATCTGGTGAGCGCGCGCCCGTTGGTTGCTCAGCCGGCGCGGGGTCTCGACGAAGACGCGCCGATCGTGGTGCCGATCGGTCATCGCACGAGTGTGCGACTGGCGCTTCCGCACGTCGGTGCTGGCGATGGGTCGTGGCCCGACGACGTGGCCGACTGGCCCGCGGTGGCGCGTGGTTGGGTGTCGACGGCCGAGCGCGCATCGCGACTGTCGTTGCCCGATCAGGCCGGGGGAGTGCTGCTCACCGATGCGGTGGTGGCGGCGCGCACCCAAGCGGTGTTGGTGGACGAGTCGGCGCTCCATGCTGCGACGTGGCTGTTGGTCATGCGCGAGCGCGTCGGAATGAACGTGGTCTCCGAAGTCGACGACGTCGCGGTGGTCGAACGTGCCGAGTCGGTGATCGCCATTGTTCGGCGCGGTCGCGGCGATGCGTCATCGAACCGCTTGGCTCTCGCTGCGGCGGCGCGGCTTCTCGTGAACGACGAGCGCGCGTCACGAGACTTGGTGGCGGCCGCGGCCCGAGCGCGGCGAGTTCGTGTGTCGTCATTGCCTGAGGTGTTCGGCCGAGTGGAGCCGACGTCGTTGCCCGACTGGACGTCGCTCGCTCTGCCCGCTTTCGTGGACGACCGCTTGGAGCGTTGGACCGGAGGTGACGACGTCACGCTGTTACCGGACGGTTTACCCGAGTCGTGGCTCGGTTCGGCCTGTGAAGCTCACGGTGTGATGGCAACCGATCGCCATCGCGTGTCGTGGGCGATCCGTTGGCACGGCGAACGGCCGGCGGTGCTGTGGGAAGTCGAGGGGCC
>CAYNKE010000232.1:0-2560 GCA_964397715.1 uncultured Bifidobacterium sp.
TCGATAGCCGCCTCGAGATCTTTCACTGCGATGGCCACGTGGTCGATTTCGGTGAGGATCATGGCTTCAGCCTGCCACGAAGGATCACGAACGGCGGAACCGTGAGATGTTCGCCTCGCCGACCTTGACGCGGAACTCCGGATCGGTGACGCCGAGTCCGGGCTCGGGCGCGAGACACAGCACACCCAGTTTGCCCTCGTGCATGTTGTGATGCACTTGGTAGGCGGCCTCGCCCACGTTCGCGAGATCGAACGTCTGGCTGATGACCGGATGGATCATTCCCTTGGCGATCAGACGATTGGCCTGCCACGCCTCCTGGTAGTTGGCGAAGTGGCTGCCCACGAGGTTCTTGAGGCGCATCCAGAAGTGCCGATTGTCGAACTCCATCATGAACCCACTCGTTGCCGCACACGTGACGATCGTGCCGCCGCGCTTGGCCACGTACATCGACGCCGCGAACGTGGAACGACCCGGATGCTCGAACACGATGTCCGGATCTTCACCCACGAGATCGCGGATGTCGCTGCCCAGTCGCCGCCACTCGCTCTCGTCGTGGGTGTGCTCGTCTTTCCAGAACTTGTAACCGGCGGCCTTGCGATCGATGATCGCCTCGACACCCATGTCGCGCAGAATCTGCGCCTTGTCGGAGTTCGAGACGACGCACACCGGAATACCACCACCGTTCAGCACGTACTGCGTGGCGTACGCGCCGATGCCACCGGTGGCGCCCCAGATGAGGACGACATCACCCTGCTTCATGGCCGCTCCGTTGCGAGACACGAGCATGCGATACGACGTCGAGTTGCACAGCGCGTTGACGGCGGCTTCCTCCCACGTGAGGTGCGCAGGCTTCGGCATCAGTTGATTCGCTTTGACGACCGCCAGGTCGGCCAGGCCGCCGAAGTTCGACTCGTAACCCCAGATGCGCTGATTGGCGGCGAGCATGGAGTCGTTGTGTGCGGTGTTGTCCTGGTCGTCCACGAAGTTGCAATGGATCGTGACGTGGTCGCCCGGCTTCCAGAGCCGTACCGCCGAGCCGACCTTCACCACAACACCCGAGCCGTCACTCCCGATCACCTGATACGGGCGATCGTGGCGCTTCATCCATTCGCTGTCGCGCGCGAGGCGCTTCATCGGACCGAACGTGGAGACCGGCTCGAAGATGCTCGACCAGACCGTGTTGAAGTTGATGCTGCTGGCCATGACGGCCACGTAGACCTCGTCGGGGGCGATGTCGGGCGTCGGCACGTCGCTCACGTGGATGCTCTGACGGGGATCCTTCTTTTCCGAGGGCACTCCGTCGAACATCGCCGTCTCGGAGGCCAACAAGTGGGCCGCTCGATAATTCGCCGGAATCGGGAGGGCGGCGATGGCCGACGAGTCGGCACCGTTCAGAATGGCCTCGCGGATCTGCTCCATCCGCCGAACTTATCCGTCGTGGTTACTCGTCGGTAAGTTGGGCGTTCTCGGCCGGAGTCACGCCCGGCCAGACTTCAGGGGGCGGTCACGCTCCACCGACAGAAAGGCGCATCATGCCCGGTTCATACATCGTCGCCGGAGCCCGCACACCGATCGGCAAGATGAGCGGAGCACTGGCCTCGTTCACCGCGGCCGACCTCGGTGGTATCGCGATCACTGCCGCGCTGCAGCGTGCCGGAGTCGCACCCCACGAAGTCGAGCACGTGATCATGGGTCAAGTGCTCATGGCCGGACAGGGGCAGGTGCCGAGTCGCCAGGCCGCCGTGAAAGCCGGCATTCCGATGAGCGTTCCCGCCGTGAACGTGAACAAGGTCTGCCTCTCGGGCATCAACGCGATCTATCTCGCCGATCAGATGATCCAGGCCGGTGATGCCGACATCGTGATCGCCGGTGGTATGGAGAGCATGACGCAGGCGCCCTACATCGCGGCCGGCGCGCGTGGCGGATTTCGCTACGGCAACACCGAACTGCGCGACGCGATCATTGCCGACGGACTGTGGTGCGCGTTCGACGCGTGTCTGATGGGCCTGGGCACCGAGCGTTACACCGGCGGCGGAATCTCACGTGCCGCCCAGGACGAGTTCGCGATGAAGAGCAACCAGCGCGCCGCGGCCGCGATCGCGAACGGCAAGTTCGCTGACGAAATCGTCGACGTTGCGATTCCGCAACGCAAGGGCGATCCGGTGCTCGTGAAGAACGACGAAGGCGTGCGCGCCGACACCACCATGGACACCCTCGGCACGCTCAAGCCCGCCTTCGACAAAGACGGCACCATCACCGCAGCCAACGCATCGCAGATCAGCGACGGCGGCTCGGCGATGGTGATCATGTCCGAGCGCGCGGTGAAAGCACGCGGCGCTCAGCCCATCGGACAGGTGGTCGGCTACGGCATGGTCGCCGGTCCCGACAACGCGTCGCTGCTCCAGCAGCCGAGTCGAGCGATCATGAAGGCGTTGCACAAGGCCGATCTCAAGGTCTCCGACATGAAGCTCTTCGAACTCAACGAGGCGTTCGCGGCGGTGGGCATCGCATCGATGGCCGACCTCGGGATCACCGACGAGATCACCAACGTGAACGGCGG
>CAYNKE010000233.1:0-2552 GCA_964397715.1 uncultured Bifidobacterium sp.
TGCAGATCGCCATCAAGCCCGCCAAGCCGTTCGCTTTCGGGTTGCTGGCTCGACGGGGTGCGGGAGTCGTTCCGGTGTTCGGGTTGCCGGGGAATCCGGTGAGCTCGCTCGTGAGTTTCGAGCTCATCGCCCGACCGGCTCTGCGCAAGATGGCCGGCCATCGTCCCGACGCATGGGATCGACCGCGAGTGCGAGCGGTGTGCGACGCCGATCTCCGGCGCTCGGCCGACGGGAAAGTGCACTTCCAGCGCGCGGTGGCGCGCTTCTCCGACGACGGCCGGGTGCACGTGACCCCGGTGTCGGCGCAAGGTAGCCATCAGTTGGCCGCCACGGCACTGGCCACGGCGATCCTCGTCGTTCCCGATGGTTCGGGGGTTCCCGCCGGGGGCGAAGTGGACGCGATCCTGCTCGTATCCTGACCCCATGACGGCGCACGATCTGGTCGACCCGTTCGGTCGCACGATTCGCGATCTGCGCATCTCGGTCACCGATCGCTGCAACTTCCGCTGCACCTATTGCATGCCGGCCGAAGGCATGGTGTGGTTGCCCAAGTCGGAGATCCTGTCGTTCGAAGAGATCGAACGAGTGGCCCGACTGTTCGTCGAGCGCTACGGCGTCGACGGCATCCGCCTCACGGGTGGTGAACCCACGGTGCGAGCCCACTTGCCGGTGTTGGTGGCCAAGTTGGCGCAGTTGGTCGTGCCAGCCGATTCGGCGTCGCCGCTGGCTGGTCAACCGATTGATCTGGCGCTCACCACGAACGGCGCCACGCTCGTCAATGGCGTCGACGAACTTCGTGATGCCGGACTCGGTCGCATCAACATCAGTCTCGACACCCTCGACCGCGAGAAGTTCGAACGCATGACACGGCGCGACGAACTCGAGCGGGTGCTAGCCGGTATCGACGCCGCCCGCGCCGCCGGATTCGCGAGCGTCAAGATCAACGCCGTGGTCGAGCGGGGGGCCAACGACGACGAGATCCTCGATCTGGCCGAGTTCGGTCGGACCAAGGGTGTCGAAGTTCGGTTCATAGAGTTCATGCCGCTCGACGCCGAGGGCCACTGGGTCAATGACAAGGTCGTGAGCCAGGACGAGATCGTGGCGCGTATCGCCGCCGTTCATCCGCTCGAACCGGTGCCGGCCCGCGGAGCCGCACCCGCCGACCGCTGGCGGTACCTCGACGGTCGCGGAACCGTGGGTGTGATCCCGAGTGTCACCAAGCCGTTCTGCGGCGATTGCGATCGCGTGCGCCTCACGGCCGACGGCCAGTTCCGTACGTGTCTCTTCGCGACCACCGAGTTCGATCTCCGCACGCTGTTGCGTGATGGTTCGAGTGACGACGTGGTCGCGGCCGAGATCGAGCGCGCGGTGGGCACCAAGTGGGCCGGTCACCAGATCAATCAGGTGAACTTCATCCGCCCCAAGCGCACCATGAGCCAGATCGGCGGCTGAGCCGACACGCGCTCAGGCACGCTGCAGCCACTGGATGCCGACGTCGACACCCGGGCTGAACAGCACGTGTGGGTCGCCGTGCGGCGCGGGCAAGCCGGCCGCGGTGACGAGTGAGTCGTCGAGGTGCATCACCTCACCGGTGTGCAGCGGCCACGGGCCGTGTTCGACGGCGCCGTAGTTGAATCCGCCGCCGTAACGCGGTGCGACGAGTCCCCAACGATCGGTGAGGAAGTGTTCGAAATCGCCGGCGACCACCGGTGCGCCGACGCGCAGCGCAATCGACGTGCGGGCGCGATCGGGCCAGCGTCGGGCCACTTCGCTCGTGAGCAGAGCACCTTCACCGTCACCGGCGAGCGTGACCGAGCTCGGTCCGAAGCAGTAAGGCAGACGAAACGCGACGCGTGCTCCGATCGTGGGTAGCAGCTTGGGCGTGTCGAGCGAGAAGAACCACACCGCGGGCCGACCCCGCGATCGCACGTACGTGCGCACGTTGATCTCGGGAAAGTTGGCGGTGCCCGGAATCTTCGGGAGGCGAGTGACCTGCAGATCGCGCATCTGGAACGGCACGAGGGCGACGTAGGCCTGACCCTCGAACGTGTCGAGTTCGACGCCCGGGGGCAGAAGCCGTGCGACGACGTCGGGTTCGTAGGCCCAATGCAGGAACGCCAGGTTCTGCCACCGCTGAGTCATCACGCGCACGAGACCATTGTGGGGTAGCGGCGGTACCCTCGTGTGCGTGGCGACGAACGACCACCCCTTCACCCACCTCGACCCGCTCGGCCGGGCCCGCATGGTGGACGTGACCCCCAAGGAACCCACCTACCGGCGGGCCGTGGCTCGGTGCAAGGTCTTCATGACCCCCGAGACCACCGCGGCCATCGCCAACCGTGAGGTGAAGAAGGGTGACGTCCTGGCCGTGGCCCGCGTGGCCGGAATCCAGGCCGCCAAGCGAACGAGCGACATGATTCCGTTGTGCCACCCGCTCCTGGTGGGGGCCGTGACCGTGAATTTCGAGATCGGCGACGACCACGTGGCGGTGGAGGCTCAGGTCGAGACGGTCGAGCGCACCGGGGTCGAGATGGAAGCCCTCCATGCCTGCT
>CAYNKE010000234.1:0-2541 GCA_964397715.1 uncultured Bifidobacterium sp.
ATCACGTGTCGGCGTCGTTCGTTCCGTCGTGCGGCCGTTGCCGTTACTGCTCGACGGGTCGTCAGAACCTGTGCGACAACGGAGCGGGCACCTTCATCGGCGGCATGATCACCGACGGCACGCACCGTCACTTCGTGAAGGGCCAGCCGGTCACCCTCATGGCCAAGCTCGGAACGTTCAGCGAGTACGCGTGCGTAGCTGAGAACTCCATCATCAAGGTGGAGAAGGACATCCCGCTCGAGTGCGTGGCACTCGTGTCCTGTGGTGTGGCCACAGGTTGGGGCTCGGCCGCCAATCGCGCCGGCACTCAGGCCGGCGACACCGTGATCGTGGTTGGTTGCGGTGGCATCGGCATGAACGCGGTGCAGGGTGCGCGTATGGCCGGCGCCAAGCGCATCATCGCGGTCGACCCGCTCGAGTTCAAGCGTGAGAAGGCCATGGAATTCGGCGCGACGCACACGTATGCGTCGATGGCCGAAGCCATCATGCCGGTCATGGAGATGACGTATGGCCAGATGGCCGACCGCGTCATCATGACGCCGGGCGTTCTGTACGGCGAGATGCTCGGCGAGGCCATGCAGCTCACCGGCAAGGGTGGCACCTGCGTGGTCACCGCCATCTCGCCCATGACATCCGAGACCGCGTCGGTCAACCTCTTCCAGTTGGCCATGTGGAACAAGGAGATCAAGGGAACCATCTTCGGTTCGCTCAATCCGCGGGCCGACATCCCGGCGCTGCTCGACATGTACCGCGCCGGGCAGTTGAAGCTCGACGAACTCATCACCAAGACGTATTCCCTCGATCAGATCAACGAGGGCTACGAGGCGATGCGCGACGGCACCAACATCCGCGGCGTCATCGTCAACGCCTGACGTTTCATGCCGTCATCGCGCCAAGCGCTCCTTCAATCACTCGACAAGTCCGTCGTCGGACGTCGTCGTGAGGTCGAACTCGTGGTTGCGGCACTCGACGCCGATCGACACGTTCTGCTCGAGGGTCCGCCCGGCACCGGCAAGAGCACACTGCTGCGCGCGGTGGCCGAGGGTCTCGGTATCGGATTCGTGTTCGTGGAAGGCAACGCCGAACTCACGCCGGCACGTCTGGTGGGTCACTTCGATCCGGCCCGTGTTCTGAACGAGGGTTACGAACCCGACGTGTTCGTCGACGGACCGCTCGTTACCGCATTGCGCGACGGGTCGCTGTTGTACGTGGAAGAGATCAACCGCATTCCGGAAGAGACGCTCAACGTTCTCATCACCGTGATGAGTGAGGGCGAGATCAACGTGCCGCGATACGGACGTGTGGAGGCGGCGCGAGGATTCCGCTTGGTGGCCGCGATGAATCCGTTCGACGCCGTCGGCACCGCGCGTATCTCGGGTGCGGTGTACGACCGCGTGTGCCGCGTGTCGATGGGGTACCAATCGGCCGACGACGAACGCAACATCGCCGCTCGTTCGGTGTCGGTCTCCGATGCTTGGCTGACCAAAGTGGTCGAACTCGTTCGCCGCACGCGCTCGCACGCCGAACTGCGCGTCGGTTCGTCGGTGCGTGGAGCCATCGACATGGCTGCCGTGGCGTCGTCGCTCGCCGACGTTCGCGGCTCCACGGTCGACGACAAGAGCGTGTCACTCGACGCCGCGCTCGTATCGCTCTCGGGACGCGTGCGGGTGCGCGAAGGTGCACAACGTACAGCCGACGACATCATCACCGAGTTGTGGGGCGAGGTGTTCGCGCCCAGCCAGAACGGTGCGGGGGGAAAAGCGACCGCCCCGACGGGGGCGACTCACTAGCGCAGGAGGGTGCGGCCGCCGATCAAGCGGTGGCCGACGCCTCGAAGCGAACGCTGTCGCGCCGCGAACTCGCGCGCAATCCGCAGTTCGAACAGGTGTCGCCCGAAGTGGGTGAACTCGACGAAGCCGCGGTGGAGGAGGGTTTGCAGGACGATCCCGATGCGATGCTCGCGTTGTTGGCCGATCTCACCGGTGCGACCGATCAGAAGTTGCGCGATCTGGCCAAGCGTCTCGCCGGCCGCTTGTTCCTCGACGTGTCGCGCCGCGGCCCGGTGCGCCCACGCGGTATCGGCAAGATGGCCACTTTGCCGTATCGGCCCGATGCCGGCGACATCGATCTCGATGCGTCGATGAGCGCGATCGTGGAAGCCCGCGCGGCCGATGAAGCAATCGATCCCGAGCAGTTGAAGGTGCGCTCGTGGGTGAAGCCCGGTACAGCTATCAGCCTGCTCGTCGATCGCAGCGGTTCGATGGGTGGTAAGCCGCTCGCCACCTCGGCCATGGCGGCGGCGGCCGTGGCCTGGCGGAGTCCGGCCGATTACAGCGTGGTCGCGTTCGGCAAGGACGTGGTGGTGCCCAAGAGCCAGGAGTCGGTGAAAGCGGGGGAGGCGGTCGTCAACGACGTGTTGGCGTTGCGCGGATTCGGCACGACCGATCTCGCCGGCGCGTTGCGCACCGCGGGCGAGCAGTTGTCGCGTTCGCGTGCCGGACGACGGATCACGGTGGTGTTGAGTGATTGCCGCGCCACGGT
>CAYNKE010000235.1:0-2537 GCA_964397715.1 uncultured Bifidobacterium sp.
ACACCTGGTGTTTGTCGGGTCCGCCGATCTCGGAGAGATGGCGAAGGGCTTTGCCAACCGCGCGCGACGCGAGGTCGATCACGTCGGCAGCAGTCTGGAGATCGGGGGCGACGGTGGTGCTCATCGACGGGAACGCTACTTGTGGCTCTCCGACCACCCCGAAGTGGTGGGGCCCGAGTCGTACCCGGTCGTGCGTCACCTCCCGGCACGGCAGCGGCGGTATGGGAGCATGGAGGGATGCCCCGTCTCATCTGCGTCTACTGCGGCTCGAGTTCGGGAGTACGGCCCGAGTTCGCCGACGAGGCACGTCGACTGGGCTCGGAGATTGCCCGGGCTGGGCTCGGACTCGTTTACGGCGGGGGTCGAATCGGACTCATGGGTGTGGTGGCCGATGCCGTGCTCGAAGCCGGTGGCCACGTGCACGGTGTGATCCCCGAGCATCTGGTCCGGGCCGAGACCGCTCACACCGGTCTGCCGGTTCTCGACGTGGTCGAGTCGATGCACGAGCGCAAGGCCCGCATGGCCGAGATCGCCTCGGGGTTCGTCGTCCTGCCGGGGGGTTTCGGGACCTTCGACGAGGCGTTCGAGATCCTCACCTGGAACCAGTTGGGCCTCATCGCCAAGCCGCTCGTCTTCCTCGACGGGACGGGGTTCTACGGTCCTCTGTTGCGAGCACTCGACCACGTGGTCGAGTCGGGCTTCGTGGCCGATCGATTCCGCGCGATCGCCGCCGTCGCGCGGACCCCCGAAGAAGCGGTGCGCATCGCCGCCGGACCGGCGCCCGACGTTCCGGGCAAGTTGAGTGCGCTCGACGTGACCTCGAAGAGGAGTTCGCTGTGACTCAACCCGCCGGAGTTCCGTGGCCCACGCGCGACTGGCCCGAGGCCGAGTTGTCGTCTGTCGTCGACCCGTCTCGCCTCACGCGAGCCAGTGCACGACTTTTCGACGAGCCCGCTTCCGACACGCACGGCACGTCGCTGGCCCTCCTCGTCGTGCATCGCGGCCGCATCGTGCACGAGCGCTACGGCGTTCAACCCGACACGGTGTTCGGTCCCGGCGGCCCCGTCACCGCCGACACGACGCTCGTTTCGTGGAGCATGGCCAAGAGCATCACGCACGCGCTGGTCGGGTTCCTCGTCGACGAGGGCCGACTCGATCCGGCCGCACCGGCACCGGTGGCCGAATGGGCCGACGACGATCGCCGTCACATCACGCTCGAGAACCTTCTGCAGATGCGCGACGGCCTCGACTTCGTGGAGGAGTACGTCGCGGGCGACAACGCTCCGATGCCGCATGTCATCGACATGTTGTTCGGCACCGGCGCGGACGACGTCGCGACTTTCGCGAAGTCGAGACCACTGAAGCACGCACCCGGCTCGTTCTGGAATTACTCGTCGGGCACGACCAACATCGTGTCGAGCATCGTGGCGCGGACGATCGCGAACTCATGCGACATCACCTCGTTCATCCGCGACCGACTCTTCGAACCACTCGGCATGACGAGTGCGACGCCGCGCCTCGATACCGCCGGAACCTTCATCGGATCGTCGTACGTCTACGCGACGGCCCGCGACTTCGCGCGCTTCGGGTACCTCTACTTGCGCGACGGTCAGTGGGAAGGTCGGCAGTTGTTGTCACCTGCATGGGTTGCTAGCGCTGCGCGTCAGCACGCCGCCGACCCCGAGACGAACCACGGCTACGGCTCGCATTGGTGGATCTGGAAATCGATGTCCGGTGTGTCGGCGGCCCTCGGTTACGAAGGTCAGCGCACGATCATCGATCGAACTCGTGACACCGTAATCGTCCATTTGGGCAAGTGGGTCCACGAGACGCAACCGGTGCTCGACCAACTGCTCACCGATGTCCTCGAAGCGACGGCATGATCATCGACGGCCCGGTCCCGTTGGCCGGAACTGCTAGGAAATAGGCATGTCGATCGGGGGAGGGACGTCCGACGGAGGCGCTCGCTCGAAGCGCACGCCGGCCGAGCGCGCGGCTTTCCGTCGTCGAGCCGCGAGCCGCACCTTCAAGGTGCTAGCCACCGTGGCAGTCGTCTACTTCATCATCTTGAACATCCCGGGTCTGCGCAACGCACTCGACCAATTGAGCGAAGTGAAACCCGGCTTGCTCGCCGTCGGGCTCGCGTTGTCTTTCCTTGCACTCCTTTGTTACTCGGTCATGACGCGCCACGCCCTCGGGCCGATCGGATCGCATCTCACGCTGTGGCGAATGTTCCGAATCCAGCTGTCGACGCGCGCCCTCTCAAGTCTCGTGCCGGGTGGTAGCGCCGCGGGCTCGGCGCTCGGCTACCGATTGCTCACGGTCTCCAACGTGCCCGGACCCGACGCGGGGTTCGCACTCGCAACGGCTGGTCTCGCCTCGGCCGTGGTGCTCAACTTCATCCTCTGGTTCGGTTTGGTCGTGTCGATCCCGCTGCGCGGAGTGAACCCCGTCTACGGAACGGCAGCCATTGCCGGAATCATCCTGATGGGCATCGCGGCGGCGATCATCTTCGGTCTCATCGAGGGCCAGCACCG
>CAYNKE010000236.1:0-2535 GCA_964397715.1 uncultured Bifidobacterium sp.
TCGCGTCATGCCTGATCCGCCCGCCACCCCCCGCTTGCGCGACCTTCGGACCGCCG
The DNA here is from genome assembly GCA_964397715.1 of uncultured Bifidobacterium sp. GTDB lineage: Bacteria > Actinomycetota > Acidimicrobiia > Acidimicrobiales > Ilumatobacteraceae > Casp-actino8. The sequence continues at coordinate 57 of CAYNKE010000236.1, forward strand.
ACGCCGATTGGGTATTCGCCGCCTGCCAGGACGCCGAGATACAACGTTGGACACTCGTGCCGCGGCCGTACCTACGCACACACGCCGAATCGTTCGTCGCAGATGGTGCCGGCGACCACCGCGTGTGGGTGGTCGAACGCATCGCCGACATGCCCGCCGTCGGCGTACTCAGCGTGCACTCGACGACCGATGGTGTGGCTGCCATCCGCTACTGGATCGCACCGTGGGGTCGACGTGAAGGCGCCGGGACGACAGCCGTGACGATGGTGCGAGACGAGGTGGCTTCGTGGAGTGATGTTCGCTCGGCCATCGCCCGCATCGCTTCCACCAACGTCGCGTCGCAGTCGACTGTTCGGCGGGCCGGGTTCACGGTCGACTCGTCATGTGCCGGCGGCTCGTGTCCCGATGGCGACCAACAGGTCGACGCCGTGACTTTCCGCTACGTGTTCGGCTGAGAGTTGAGCCGCGACTTGCGGAGGATGAAGCAGAACTCGTTGCCCTCCGGATCGCGCATCACCTGGAACCATCCGGTTGATTCCTCGACGACGTCACCCACCACGGTGGCTCCGATGGAAGTGCTGGTCGCTACCGCTACGTCGATGTCGTCGACGTCGAGGTCAAGATGCACGCGGTTCTTGACCGCCTTGCCCTCGGGCACCTTCTGAAATCCGAGGTGGCCCAACACGGGCACATCGCTCAGAGCCACCCAGCCGGCGTCAGCAGTGGCTTGATCGAATTCGCCACCCACGAGCCGCTGCCAGAAGGACGCCAGCATCACGGGGTCGTGACAGTCGAAGGTAACGGCGAGAGGTCGAGCGATCGGCGACGTCAAAGCGATTACCTCGCTTCGAGCATTGCCAGATCGCGCAGCGCGTAGCGCAGGTGGTGGAACTCCTCTTCGAACACGACATGGATGCATTCGAGCGAGTCGACCCAGCCGTTCTCGAGAACTTCCACCTCGCGCGGGAGACGTGACAGCGTGACGCTGCCGAGAACGTCAGCCACACGCTCCGAACGATCGCGGAAGGCCGCGATCACGTCAGCGGTCGACGGCCGAGCGTTCACGTCGAGGCCCGGCCACGGGAATTCGAGTGAACCCGTATTGGGTAGGCCGAGTGACGAGAACCCAGGCGCACCCGTGAGAGGACCGAACAGCCACTTGTCGGTGACGAACACGAGGTGGCGCAGAGTCTGTGCGAAAGACCACTGACCATCTACTGACTCGTTGAACTTTGTATCCCCGAGTGCCTCGGCGCGTGTGATCGCGGCGTTCCAACGGTCGGACAACAACGACCAGGCGTTACGCACTCCGGCTTCGTCGGTGGGGCGAAGGATCGAACGCAGTGGGAACCACTCGTCACTCGAATTGACGAAGTCGGTCACGTCGACACCGTTGACAACCAGCCGATCGATCTCGGCATCGATCGACACGTCGATCAGGCGAGCGTGGGAAATCCGCGCGCCAGTCAGATCGACGTCACGGAATCGACTGTTGCGAAGGTTCACACCCCAGAAGTCGGCGTCGCTGAGGTCTTGTCCTTCGAATTCCTTCATGGGCGTCCGACGCTACCGGGCATGATGACGGGGTGATCGAAGTGAGACGTGGCGACGACGGCGAGTTGTGCGGCCACGTGCGCGAGCTCGCGAATTCGTGGCAGGCCCTCACCGTCTTCGGCGGCGTGCTGGACGAATTCGCCTCGCGATCGGCTGCCGAGGCGTTCGTCCTAGAACGCGGGCTGTCGAGCCTGGCCGAGCACTGGCTCTACCTGAACGACGGCGAGAGTCAGGTGGTCTGCATCCAGGAAGCGAGCCCGGACTCGGTGCGCATCGCACTCGACTACTACTCGCTGCCTGGCGTCCCGACCACGACACTCACCCGCGCGGAGGCCATCGATCGTCTGCGTCTGTCGCGTTGAAAGAACCGGTACTGTCGCTGGCGATGTCGACCGAGAGCGTGTACCGGGTGACCGTGCGTGGTCGATTCGCAGGTCTCGACGAGAAGACGCGGGCCTACCTCGCGCGCGAGCAGCCCGAGCACGACATCTTCAAGTCGGCCTACACAACCGAAGGCACGTTCACGTACGACACCGACATCCGCTTCTTCAATCTGCGTTACGAAGTGCGCACCGCCGAGGGAGCGGACGAGGCCGGGAAGCTCGGACTGACCGAAGCCGAGGCCTTTCTGCGAACCCTCGGCTACGGGTTCGAGAAGCTGAAGGTGAACGTGGTCGATACGTCGGCGATGTGGCACGCCGACTGAATCACCACACCACCGGCGCCGTCGCGCCCACGGCACGACCCTCGGCACGAACACCGCGCTGAACGAGATCAGCCGATAACTCGTTCCAGACCTTCTTCAACCGGTAGTGCGGCACGCGCGGATACAGGTGATGAATCGCGTGATGGTCGTGACCGCGGATGAGTAGACCCGATCCGCGGAACACCGCGACGCGCGTGTGGCGATAGCGGCTTGTCTCGT
>CAYNKE010000237.1:0-2516 GCA_964397715.1 uncultured Bifidobacterium sp.
GCCTGGACGATTCACCTTCCGAGCGACGTGTCCGAGGAACGGTGTTACGTGGAAGGTGGCGTCGATCCCGCACTGCGCGGCCGGGGCTTCGGTCGACAGCTTCTCACCTGGTCGGTGTCGCATGCGCGGGAACGACTCGACACGAGTTCGAACTCGATACCGCGATACATCCGCATCGACCACCACGTCGACGACGAGGCGACCCGCCGTCTGGCCGCGTCGTTCGGCTTCACGCCGGTGCGTTGGTTCGACGATCTCGTGCGACCGCTCTCCGATCTTCACGAACTGCCATCGGCTTCCTCGATCGGCGGTCGTCCCGTGACGATCGAGCCGTGGCCCCTCGATGATCCGCTTCTCGACGAGATTCGAGAAGTGAAGAACGCGTCGTTCACCGATCACTGGGGCTCGACACCGACGAGCGTCGAGGGCTGGAGCGAACTGGTCATGGGCTTCGGGGGACGGCCCGATCTGTCCTTGATCGCTCGCGACACCGCGAGCCGACGCATCGTCGCGCTGCTGCTCACGAAGCGCTACCCCGCCGACGACGAGTTGCTCGGCTACTCGCAGGCCTGGATCGACAAGATCGGCACGCTTCGAGAATGGCGAGGCTTCGGACTCGCGTCGGCACTGATCGGTGAGGCTCTGCGCCGCTACGCCTCCGACGGATTGAGCCACGCGGCGATCGGCGTCGACGCCGACAACCCGAGCGGTGCCTCGCGTCTCTATCGATCACTCGGATTCACCTCCGTAACTCGGATCGTGACGAGCCAGATCGAACACTCGGCAGGTCTTCGCTCTGGGAGACTCGGGTCGTGACGACTGCAGACCCACGACGCATCGGCGACCTCCCGACGCCGGTACTCGTCGTCGACAGCCGAGCATTCGAACGAAACCTGACGACGATGGCTGCGACCCGTCCCGGTTCGACGTTGCGTCCGCACGTGAAGGCTCACAAGTGCACGTCGCTCGCTGCTCAGCAAGTGACACAGGGACACTCCACGTTCACCTGCGCGACACCACGCGAAGTCGTGGGCATGGCCGAGGCCGGTGTGGGTACCGACCTCCTTCTCGCCAACGAAACCGTCGACCCGGTCCGCCTCGCGGCCATGTCACGCGCCGAGAGCGCCACCGGAATCATGGTGACGGTCGCGATCGATTCGATCGAGACCCTCGACGCCGCTCGGAGCGCCGGCATTCGCCACGTGCTCATCGACGTCAACGTCGGACTCCCCCGTTGCGGAGTCGCCCCCGAACACGCGGCCGATCTCGCCACCCGAGCCGCCGATGCCGGTCTCGTCGTGCGCGGTGTCATGGGATACGAGGGCCATCTCATGGCGGTGAAAGATCGTGACGATCAGCGGAGCCGAGTTCTTGGGTCGATGACCACCTTGGTCGAATGCGCACACGAGGTGCGACGTGCGGTGGGCGAACGAGCGACGATCGTTTCGGCCGGTGGCACCGGAACCTTCGACCTCTACGACTCGGAGCATCCGATTCTGAGCCAAGTGAACGAAGTACAGGCCGGCAGTTACGCGCTGATGGACACTCACTACGGGGCGTTGTCGCTGCCGTTCGAGCAAGCCCTGTTCGTGGTCGGAACGGTGATTTCTCGCACCATGGGCACGGGTGATGCTTCGCCATCGTGGGCCGTCATCGACATCGGCCTCAAATCACTTGGCATGGATCACGGCAATCCGACGATCGACGGCGCGTCGGTCTGGTTCTGCAGCGACGAGCACACCACGTTCTCGATGACCGACGGCGCGCCCGTTCCGAATGTCGGTGATCGTGTGTTCGTTCGTCCGGCCCACGTCGATCCGACCGTCGCGATGCACACGTCGATGTTCGTGGTCGACGACGTGACGGCCGGAGCCGACGCCTCGGTCCTCACGACCTGGCCGGTCGACCTGCGCGGCTGGTGATCAGCCGAGCATCGAGAGCAGATTCCTGAACGCTCGCCCGCGGTGCGAGATTTCGTTCTTCTCGTCGTCGGACATCTCGGCGAACGATCTTCCGTCGCCGTCGTTCGGAACGAACAGCGGGTCGAACCCGAATCCGCGCTCCCCACGCTCGATGGGAGCGATCGTCCCATCGCATCGACCCTCGGCGACGAGTTCGCGCCCATCGGGCCACACCACCATCACCACCGTGAGGAAGTGCGCACGACGATTCGCGGATGACACCGCACCGAGTTCGACCAGTCGTTCGAGCAACTTACGGCGGTTCGCACCATACGGATCGGCCGAGTGTTCGGACCGATCACTCGCGTAACGCGCGGTGCGAACTCCGAGTTCGCCCGGCACCGCTTCGACGAAAAGGCCGGTGTCATCGGCCACCGCCGGCAGACCGGTCGCATCGCAGATCGCCCGCGCCTTCAGCCGAGCGTTGCCCTCCAGAGTGTCGGCGTTCTCCTCGACGTCGGGTACTCCCGGAGGACGCGGCACGAGCTCGACGGCAGTGGCCAGGATCTGCTGGATCTCGTGGACCTTGTCGGGGTTGGCCGACGCGCAGACGAG
>CAYNKE010000238.1:0-2486 GCA_964397715.1 uncultured Bifidobacterium sp.
GCCGCGTCGAACACTTCCTCGAGGTTCTTCTCGGTCTCGCCGATGTACTTCGACACGACGGTCGACAGGTCGATCTTCACCAACTCGAGCCCGAGGTCGCCGGCGATCACCTCGGCCGCGAGCGTTTTTCCGGTACCCGACGGACCAGCGAACACCGCCAGGAGTCCGGGCGGAACGTGGCGGCCGATACCGGGCATCTCGCGCACGCGGCTCGCCTGGCGATATCGCTGGGCCAACGATTGAAGCTCGTCGAGACAGTCGGATTCGACGATCAGGTCGTCCCAGGAACGCGATGGAGCCTTGCGATTGCCGAGTTCGAACAGGCGGTGGTCGGCGAGGCGTCGTACCGCCCGCGAGAGATCGCCGTCGACGAGAGGCAATGTGGAGTGAACGCGTCTCAACTGATCGGCGGTGAGCGGATGTGGCGAGTCCTGGCCGAGCACCGAGGCGACCTCTTCGGCGGTGGCCGGACTCGGAGGTGCCGCCGCCTCCTTCCACGCGCGACGGGGAAGTAGTTCGGGGTCGACGCCGGCTGGTGTGGAGATGCCGATCACCAAGTGATTCGCATCGTCGAGAGTCGCACTGCCCAACGGAGTGAGTGACCCGGTGAGTTCGACGAGCAGGGCGGCGCGACACAATGTCGCCTCGCGGACGCACGCGTCCCACTGTGCTTGATCGGCCGGATCGCGGACCACGAGAACCGAGTCACCCGCCAGCTCCTGCATGAGAACCGTGCGGCGACGAGTCGGGTCGTCGCCGACGACCAGCATCGAAGTGACGTCGCCACGGTTGCCGCCGCGATCGACGAGTCGGGATCCGAGCGGCAGGCCCGGATCGGGACGCGGATCATCGGCAATGCTCCACATCACCGTCGAGTCGACCGCCACCGAACGTGAGGCGAAGGGTCCCGTCGTCCCTACCGTCACGAGTCGTGCCCGTCGAAGACGTGAATCGGGACCAACGGTGGACGCGCCGCGGAAGTCGTCGTCACGTAACTGGTCGAGCATCCCGAGGCGGATGCTTCCGACACCGTCCGGTGACAACGGCGCTAAGGCGCGTTGCCGTTCGAGTGATCGCTCGACGTGCACGCACAAAACGAGTGTCAACACCTCGTCGTCAGGACAACCGGCACGTCGGGCCAGAGCCACGACCGGATCGTCGGCATCGAGGATCTTCGAACTCAGCGACGTGAGTGACGATGTGGAGCCGCGACCACCGTCGGCGGCGTTCGAGACGAGAAGACGTACGGCTTCGTCGACCCAGCGAGTCGCCGAGGCCTCAGCCGAAGAGTTCTTCGATCGCATCCGCTGCCGACTTCTTCCCGGTCATGACCGGCCCGGCCGCATCGACGACCATGCCGGTCATCCCGGGCAGGGCGTAGGCCAAGTCTTCGAGTACCGCCGACACGTCGCCGTTCTCGGGGATGGGCATGCCGGACTTCAGCACGATGTCCGAACCGGACACGAGCGCAGTGCCCGCCACGAAGCGGTCGTTCACGGCGTTGAGAACCTTGAGCGTTTCGATCAGCGCCGATTCGCTCGGCTGGCCAACGGTGCGACGGCAGGTGATGGTGGCGAGGCGTCGCTCGACATCGGCCACGACTTCGACGTGGGTGCCGTCGTCGTCGACGTAGGTGACCGACACGTCGCTTTCGTCAGTTCGGGTGAAGCCGAGTTCTTCGAGTCCGGACGCGGCACCGAGCCATTGCGGTGCGGCTTCGAACGACAGACCGACCCATACTTCGCCGTCGGCGCCATCGACGCGGCGAGCAGCGCTGTCGATCCGCCAGTCGCGGGCGAACGGTCCGGCCCCGGCTCCCGTGGCCGACTCAGGGCCTGACACGGTGATGCGAACGTCACCACCCGCATCGAGCGAACCGTGGCGCACGCGGGTGCGTGCACCGAAGACGTCCTCGAGTTCGATGTGATCCCAGACGTCGGGAGACACGAGCCCGGTGATCGACACCACGTCGTCCTCGACACGCGCCTCGATCTGACGCACGAGGACGTCACCGGCGGGGTGCGTGAAGTTCACATCGGTCATGGGGAGCCTCCTCGGGCGGTTGTCGATACGTGTCGCCCGGCGGGTGCCGGATCAGGGCTTCTTGGCAGCGTCGCCCTTGCCGGCGTCGCCCTTGCCCACTTCTTCCTTCTTGAAGGACTTCGTCTTCTTCATGAGGGTTTCGGTCTTCTTGGCCTCGACCTCGACCACACCGAGTTCGACCTTGTAGCCGCCGGTCTTGGTGACCTTGAACGTGAGTTCCTTCTCCATGAAGTCGAAGCCGAGCTTGAAGCCGAGCGATTCGTTCTTCTCGAACGTTCCGCCGGCCTCCTCGATCGATTCCTGCGCGGCGTCTTCGGCCGAGCTCTTGGCCTCGTCGATCATCGAGTCGAGTTGGGCTTCGGCCACCGGGTCGACTTGCTCGTCGGGCGCGCGATCCATTTCCTTCTGGATCTGCTCGATGCCCTTCAGGATGATCTCCTTGC
>CAYNKE010000239.1:0-2457 GCA_964397715.1 uncultured Bifidobacterium sp.
CATCGAACTCGGCTTGCAACCTCTTCTGAATCTCTTCGCTGCCAACGGCCATCCACGCGTCGAGCGACTCCCACACGAAGATCAACGTCACGACGCCCGGTCGCGAATCGTCGAGCCACACCTCTTTCGACACGAACGGAATGCGATCGAACCCGGGCAAGAAAGCCTCGCCGAGAGTCCATACCTCGTGGTCGACGGCCAGATATTCCTCGACGTGGGCCGGGTCCATCTTGAACACCAGAACTTCGATCGTCAGGCGCTCGTCTTTGGTGTAGCGATAGTTGGCCATCGCCACACCGTACCGAATGACGCGAACGCCTCCTGCCTCACGGATTACACCGGGGGCAGTACTGCGGATCGACCCCGGCCGCTGCATCGGTTGGTTTCGCCTCCTCGTACGAGCATGAGGCGCACGTGAAGTGTTCAGTCGACACGACTCGTGTCGAAGCGCGACACACCGAGCAAGGAGCACCGCGATCATGTCGGCCCACACCCCAGCCGGGGCAGTCGCAACTCGGACACAAACAGGCGAGGCGAGCCGACAACCGCTCGGCAGCTCGTGCGATCACCATTCGCCGTGTCGGATGATGATGAGCACGCAGATCTGACTCGATTCGTAGAACCGACCCACCCGACTCCGACGCACACCGCACGACGGCCTGGTGTAACTCATCAAGATCGTGAACACCCTTCACGATGGGCCCGGTGGTATCGAGTGGTCGAACGATGAGACCGTGCTCGGGAAATCCAGCCCGGGCGAGATCTTCGTCATCGATCACACTGTCGATCCGAACGTCGATCGCGACCGTCGGAATCCCGTACTCCCCCGCGGTCTCTCCGATCACGATGCCTCGCACATCGTCGACGAGAACGATGAGTTCGATGTCGGAAACGAGGAACGGGATCGCGTCATCGGGGCCGATCGACCCTTCGCTCGCCAGACCGAGGGGCAGACCCGACGCCTCCATGCCAAGTCGAGCCTTGGCCACCACGGTCTCCCACGGAGTACCGACGCGAGGAACTTCTCCGGCAAACGTGCCGAGTGAATCGGTGTCGACATCGACCACCTCGACCCGAAGGCCCAAACGGCTCATCGCCGGACCCACCAGCGACAACTTGTCGTGCCGCGTGGCGAGTCCAGCGACGAGACCGGAATACGGATGCTGAACAGCCGTCAACTAGCGGCGGCGAACTTGTCGACGGGTCCGATGTTGACACCTGACTCGTCGACGAGATGAGAATCGAGGACCTGGTACACCGAGATGCGATCAAGAAGCTTGCGGGCTTCGTTCTCGTCCACGGTCGTTCCCGTATTGCGCATCCGGAACTCGCACCGCAACAGCGTGGCCGAGTCACGAATCGTGTCGGACCGCGTCGGATAGATCTGGGATCCCGTCGCCACCACCCGAGCGAGATGCATCGGACCGTGGTTGACGATCGACACCAGTCGGCGGCAGAAACGCTGTAGGTCGTCATCCACACAGAGGATCGACACCACGAGTCCCTTGGGTTCAATTCTCATTGTCCCTGTCCTTTCGTGAATCCGGGCTCTCCATCGAACGTGAAGAGTCCTTCGCTCTTGATGAACGGATGTCCAGCGTCGGCGACGCGGTTCAGCAACGCGATCGTCTGGCCCACCTTCACGGGGCCGCTGTTGGAGAGGAAGCGGCAGCGGAACGCGTCGACGCAAAGGGTCTCCGGTGCGCCGTCGGGGTACACCTTCTGACCGCGATTCGACAGCATGTCGAGACGGAAGTCGGGGCCCGCCACCTTCTCGAGCGCTTGACCAAGTTGGTCGGGTGTGAAGTTCGGTGCGTCGACGAAGATGTCGATGCCGATCTGCTCCTTCTTCTGTCGAGCCCGTGTCGGAACCTTGACGTCGATCGACGGCGAATCGGCGTACTTCGCAGTCTTCAGGATCTCGGGCGCACTGCCGAGACGCTCGATCACCGCACTGGCGAACCCCGACGTGCTGACCTTCTGCTTGCTCACAGCCGGATCGAAGATGTCGTACGTGTGGATGCCGTCTTCGATGGTGCGCAACCACGCGTTGTGGAACTTGGTCGCGATGTCACCCTGGCCGATGTGCACGAGCATCTGAACCGCACCGAGCATGAGGCCCGAGGGGTTGGCGACGTCCTGGCCAGCTCGACGAGGAGCCGAGCCGTGAATCGCCTCGAACATCGCACTCTTCGGACCGATGTTGGCGCTTCCAGCCAGACCGACCGAGCCAGCGATCTCAGCGGCGACGTCGGAGAGGATGTCGCCGTACAGGTTGGGAAGAAGAACCACGTCGAACTGGCCGGGCGTGTCGGCCAGCTTGGCCGCACCGATGTCGACGATCCAGTGCTCGAACTCGATTTCCGGGTATTCAGCCGCCACTTCTTCGGCGACCTTGTGGAAGAGACCGTCGGTCATCTTCATGATGTTGTCCTTCGTGAAGGCAGTGACCTTCTT
>CAYNKE010000240.1:0-2444 GCA_964397715.1 uncultured Bifidobacterium sp.
TCGGTAGCGAACCGGTCTGCCAGGCCTTGCCGTATTGGACGCCGGTGTTGGGTGCGGCGTGGACGACGACCGGGTTTGCCGGGACTCCGGACAGTGCCGCCGACACGGTCAATGCGACCACAACGAGGAGCCGACGGACTGTTCGCGATGTTGTTTGTCGGGAGGTCGATGTTCGGGCTTTCACGTGTTCGTCCTCACTGATTCGGAAACAGAGCGTAGATCGCGTCGCGTACTGCCTCGGCCTTCGTCATCATCGCCTCCGACGAAGCGAGGCCGTCGAACTTGGTCGTGACGACCATGACCATCTTCTTGTTGGGCGAAATCACGATGAGTTGCCCGCCCAGACCGCGTGCCATGAAGCCGCCGTCCTTGTAGATCCAGAAATGGCCGCCGTACTCGGGATTCGCCGGCGACGGCGTCTTGACGAAGTCGACCCACGCTTCGGAGATGACCCGCTTGTCTCCCCACACGCCTCGATTGAGATACAGCAAGCCGAAGCGCGCCATGTCGCGCGAATTCATGTCGGCACCGATGTAGCCCAGGTATCGGCCCGAGGCATCGCGAGACGGTGTGTACGACTTGATGCCGATGGGGTCGAGCAGGCGGGCCTTGATGTAAGTATCGCCACCCGCGACCGATCCCGCCGCTGTGTAGACGAGACTCCCGAGGAGAGCCGATGTTCCCGAGCTGTACTCCCATTCGGTGTTCGGCTGTTTCTCGAGCGGCTGGGAAGCGACGTAGGCAGCGGGATCGGGTGACGCGATCAGACGATTGAGGTCGTTCGCGCAGTTGCGACACAGTTCGTCCCACTTGAGTCCGGACGACATGTTGAGCAGGTGGCGAAGCGTGACCACACGCCGAGGATCGGCCGGGTCGGACCATGCAGCGACCGGTGGCGTGGCGTCGAGACTCAGGAGTCCGTCATCGACGAGTGCGCCGATGATGCTCGACGTAAAGCTCTTCGATGCCGAGAACAGACCCATGATCGACGTCTTGTTCTCACGCGGGTGGTAGCGCTCATAGACGATCTTGTCGCCAACGACGACGATCACGCTGGCTACGCGGTTCGGGTTGGTCTTCGAACCCATGGCCGGAGACACGACTGCGTCGATCTTGGCCTTGGTGACGCCGCGCGGCAGTTTGCCGGTCTGCCAGTCCTTCCCGTACTGAACACCGGACTTGGGTGAAGCCTGAACGGCGCTCGGGCTGGCCGACGGCAAGGCCGACACCCCAGCGACTATCGCGATCGCCACAACGAACAGCGTCAACCTGCGCAACCACTGCTTCTTCACGACGATCCCCCTTCGACGCACTGCCTGCAATTGTGAGCCTAGAGGGACTTCTGGGCCACCTTGGACAGTGCCGGCTCAACTGAACTCGGCGTCGACCATTGCGTAGAAGTCGTCCACGGTCAGCCCGAAGACCCGTTCGAACGTTTGTTGCCAGGGTTCTTCAGCCTTGCGTTCGCTCCAATACGTCTTCAATAGCGCGTCCTCTGACGACAGGTCGACCAACATCTCAGCGATGCGAGCGGCGGTCGGATAGTTGACGTACGGGAGCAGGTTTGGCGGGAACGGCTGCGTTTCCCAGTTCCTCAGAGTGCCCAAGTTCGTGGCGTAGTCCGCGACGAACACCTCGGCGCCGAACTTCCACCTCTCGAGATGATCGGTGTAGCCGTAGTCCTCCAACATCTCGAGGGCGAAGTATTCGGCAGACCCTTCGTTGAGCCATGACGGTGACGGTTCGATCGTCCCCCCGTACAACAACGAGGCCTGCACGCCGTGAAAGTATTCGTGGGTCCCGACCCGGAAGATAAAAGCCTCATCGGTGGCGTAGTCGAGCGTCATGGGGTAGTTCCAGAACATGACGTCACTACCCATGAAGCCGAAGTATCCGGTGTCCGGTGGCGAACCCTCGAAGGGCATCCCGGGGATGAAGCGGCCGATGGCCTCTTTCATCGCGGCTTTGTCGTTGAAAAGCGCCAAGTTCAACGCGGATGGTCCAACTCCCAAATCGCGTGCCGCCGCGTGTATGCCACACAAAAACGGTCGAATTACCTCGTCGTCCAAGTCGGTCTCGATGTTGAGTTCGAGATTCGATGCGGGCATCGGATCACACGACTTGACGGGAGGTGTCGTGGTTGTCGTCGTAGCAGCGACAGTTGTTGTGACCTCGGTCGACGCAGGCGCTTGAGCAGTCGTGTTCTCCGGGGCGACATCCGTCGCCCCTCCCCCACAGGCTGCGACGATCATCACGCCGCTCACCAGACCGATGAGGATCCGATGCTCACGACGTGATCGCGACGCTGCCTTGCGAACGATGTTCATACTCACGGATCGTATGAAGCGACCCAGACCTGCCGAGTGGGTTCGTCAAGACTGATAGTGATTCCGCCTTCGTGGACGGCGTGGTGGTGTTGGCTGCACAGGGGGACGAGGTTGTGG
>CAYNKE010000241.1:0-2423 GCA_964397715.1 uncultured Bifidobacterium sp.
AGCACCGACTCCACGGCCTCGACGGTCAACGCCGAGTACAGATTCTCCTGCGCCTCCGACGGTGACGTGATCTCGAGGATGATCTTGCCGAACACGATGCCCGACAGCCAATAGGCCAAGGCGAGCGCGTCCACTCCCGCGCGCACGATGCCGCGTCGCTGACCATCGGCCAGTGCATCGGCCAACACCTTCGCCTGCAATTCCTGCACGTGACCCATCGACTCACGGAGCGCCGGGCGACTGATCGCCGCACCCACGGCCGCGGCCCGCGCGAAACGAAGGCCGCGATTGATCTTGCCTTGGAGGAACGGGACGAACTGCTCGATCATCCGCTTCATCTCGTCGGGTGTCGTGGATCGATTCACGCCGTCCACGAACTCGTCGACGTTGCTCGCCATGAGCCTCGCGTAGCGCTCGATGAGGGCCGCCTCGATGAGACCCTCACGGCTTCCGAAGTGGTGATACAGGGACGTGACCGACACCTGGCAGTGGCGCACGATTGCGTCGACTTTCACCGCGGCCTCGCCGCCTTCATCGAGGGCCTGAATGGCCAACTCGATCATGGCTTGGGCGGTCGGGTGACGGTCCCCCATCGCGCCGGACCGTACCCCCGTTCGTGAACATGTGAGAAGTCGTCTAGCGACGACTTTTCACGGCATCGATCAGAAAGGCGAAATCGTTGTCGTCGTTGTAGATCTGGGCACTGATTCGGCACGTCAGGCGGCCATTATCGGCGAACACGGGCACCTCGATGCGGTCGTCGGCAAGGAGCGATTCCTGCAACGCCACCGCCTCGACCCGGGTGGAACCGAGCCCCTCGGGCAGAGCCACGTAGGCCATCGGCCCGATCATCTCGTGCGGAATCGCGAACTCGGTGCCCCAGGCCTCGGCCAGTCGGTGGGCGTTCTTCACGACGAGGTCGTGGTTGTACTCAAGAATCGTCTCGCCACCCCAGTCCTGCCACAACTCGATCGCGAACGGTGCGGTGAGGAACGGCGAGGGGTCGCGCGTGCCGAGCAGATCGAACTCGGCGGCGAGGCCGTTGCCGTACCCCCACGAGATCACCGTCGGGTGAAGTTTCGCCACGTGCTCCTCGGCCGCCCAGACGAAGCCACAACTGCGCGGGGTCCAGAGCCACTTGTGCAAGTTGGCCACGTAGAAGTCGACACCGAGGCTGTCGACGTCGAGCGCGATAGCCCCCGGGGCGTGCGCACCATCCACCAGAACCACCGCCCCGTGGCGATGGCACGCCGCGGCGATGTCGGCGACGGGAAGTACGAGGGCGGTCTGCGAAGTGATGTGGTCGACTACGACCATGCGCGTGTTGGGGGCGATTGCGGCGTCGACCGCTGCTACGAACTCGTGCGGTTGGGCGCCCGGTCGTGGAAGCTCGACCACTCGAACCGTGCACTCGTTCTGCTTCGCCGTGAAGTCGACCGCGCGATTCACTCCCCCGTACCCGAGGTTCATGACGAGGATCTCGTCGCCCGCACGGAACGGGAACGATCGCAACACCGCGTTGCAGCCGGTGGTGGCATTGTCGACGAACCCGAATTGCTCGACCTCGCAACCCACGAAGTCGGCCACCTCTTGCGCAGCCACTCGCATACGTGGCGCCGCGGGCTTGCCCACTGCGTCGATGTCGGCCAGTTCGCGCAACAAGAACTGCGCGGGCTGCAACTCGATCTCGTCCTGGATGGCCCGCCACCGGGCGACCACCGGAATGGGCGGCGCACCCACTGTGCCGTGATTGAGATACGTGACCGTGGGGTCGAGCATCCACTGGTCGATCATCGTGCGGCCGAACACACGCGCCATGTCAGGACTCTCGCAGATTGGCCTCGATCTTGCCAAAGGCGTTGCCGATGGCCTTGATCTCGGCCCGCGACAAGTGGTCGATCATCAGTCGGCGCACACTCGCGAGATGAATAGGCGCCACCTTCTTGAGGAGCGACCAACCCTTGGGCGTGAGTTCGGCGAAGGCCACACGACGGTCGCGCTCGTCCTGCACGCGGCGAACGAGCCCAAGCGTGAGTACGCCCTCCATCCGGCGAGTCAGCCCGCCACGCGTGAGGCGTAACTGATCAGCGAGGTCGCAGAGCCGAAGCCGGCTGTCGGGAGCCTCGGAGATCATGGCCAGGAGCTGGTAGTCGCCCATCGTGATGCCATGAGGCGACACGTCGCCTTCCAGGGCTTTCATCAGGTCGACCGAGGTCGTGATGTACGAGCGCCAGGCTCTCATCTCATCGGGATCGAGCCAGCGCGTCCGAGCCACGACCGCACCCTACCGACTTTCGGACCAAATAGTTGCGCACTCAACCATTTGTCCGTATCGTTGAGAGCGCAATCGATCCGGCTCTCGCCGGTGGCCCCTCAGAAGGAGACGTAAGTTATGGAATTCGTGATGCTCATTGGGCGGATCC
>CAYNKE010000242.1:0-2410 GCA_964397715.1 uncultured Bifidobacterium sp.
TCGAGCAGTGGGCTCGGCAAGGTGTGCTGTTGCTCAACACCACACTCACCGTTCGGGCCGGACAAGCGGCGTCGCATCAAGGTAAGGGCTGGGAGCGATTCACCGACCGGGTGATCGGTGCGGTGAACGCCAAGAGCGAGCGTGTGGTGTTTCTGCTCTGGGGTGCGCCGTCGCGCAAGAAGAAGTCACTCATCGACACGAGCCGGCACACGATCATCGAGTCGGCGCACCCGTCGCCGCTCTCGGCCCACAACGGGTTCTTCGGGTCCCGACCCTTCTCGCGCGCGAATACCGCATTGCGCGAGGCAGGCCGGGACCCGATCGATTGGCAGATCAGCTAGCCGGACTCGGATAGTCCGGCGGTGCTTCGCCCTCGGGACGAGCGTCGTACATCGCGACCGCACCGTCCTTCACGAAGAGCTTGTCCTCACTCGGCCACGCACCCGGCAGATAACGCTTCCCGCCATCCACGAACTGCAACATGCCGGTTCCCTCCTTGCGGATTTCGTCCGACCCAGTCGCGGTGGTGTCCCACCAGAACACCGTGGCGTCATCGATGCCGGCGTAGTCGGGGTCGCTCCAGATCCCGTGGTCACCCCAGGTGAGCCACGACCGAGTGAGCGCCTGCTCCGTATCGAAACTCCGGAACGCGTCCGCGAGACTCTGATGCGTCAGATTCGGCCCAGCCGACTGCAGACCACTGAACAACAAGAAGAACGGCGGCATGAAGACGTCGATCTCCTCGGGGTCGGCCGGATCTTCACCGGTGAACCACTTGTAGAGCGCCCAGTTGCCGCTCACCTCGGGCTTGACTCGAACCGCGAGGCTCGTGACGCCGAAGGCGTGAGCCCATTGCGCTTGGTCGTACGTACGACCGAACGCGTTGGTGTCGACCAGGGTCGCCGCCGCCACGATCCATTCGGGGAAGTACTCCTGAGCGGTCGCTTCACGGGTGAGGTCGCGAGGGGCCACGGGATCGGTCGCGAGGATCACCGAAGTGACCCCCGAAGCCTTCAACTTGGCGATGATCTGTGACGCCGACTGCTGAAGAGTGCCCGGGTCGAGCACGTACGAGAGCACTTCGGCCGGTGCGGCATTAACTTCGCTGAGGCGCGACACCATGAGGTCGGCCAACTTCTTCGAGTCGGAGCCACCTTCCACGTAGACCAGGCCGAACTTTCGCGTGGTCTCCTTGTACTCGTCACCGGCATGTGAGGCCGGCTTGCCGGCGAGCTGCTTGCCGATGAACTCGACCACGTGCTGCTGCTTCTGCTCGGCACTCCCGTCGATTCCCCAGACGTACGGGTCGCGTTCGGCGTACCACTCGGGTGAGCCACCGCCGCACGAGATGCAGAGGATCTTGCGGGCCGACAACTCGTCACCGAAGGCGTTGGTGAGCGCCGGGCCGCCGATCACCGCGAACGGCTTGTACTCGTCGGCGATGCGCTGTGCGTCGGCACGAGCCGTCACTTCGTCGGTGGCGATGCCCGTGCTCTCGTAGGTGATGTAGTTGATCTTCCGTCCGTAGAGCTCGTAGTAGGTCTGGAAGTAGGTCAGGAAACCGGACACGACCGATTCGACTTCGGCATTCGTGCGGTCGACCTTCACGGCGTCGGTGATGTAGCCGATCACCGGATCGCTATCGGGTCCGAGATAGTGCACGATGGTGATCTCGTCGGCTGTGACCCCGACTTCGGTCGCCCCGCCGTTGTCGCCGGTGAAGGGAGCCATACAGAACGGCGCGAACGCGTCGATGACCTTGATCCGGCCGGTTTCGGTGTCGCATCGCGCACCCCAGTCGATGCTTCCCTCGACGCCGAGTTCTTGCGCCTGCGGGTACGAGAGCGGATACGTCCACTCCCCACCGGCGGGTGCTTCTGAGCCGGCTGGTGCTTCAGTGGCCGCGGGAGCGGCCGTGGTGTCGGCAGAGTCACTGTTGTCGTCACCACCACCGGCGAGGGCCACGATCGCGATGACGATCACGGCCACCACGGCGATGCCGATGAGCGGACCCCACTTCTTGAGCGAACGCGACCCCCCGGCCGGTGCGCTGCTGGCTGGTTGCATGGCTATCCCCCTTGCCCGGAACGGGCGATCGCGGCACTCGACGTGCCGAGGTATGACTCGACGACCTGCGGATGCACGAGGACCTCGGCGGGCGGTCCACTGGTGACCACTCGCCCTTGATCCATCGCCACCAACCGATCGGCGACTGATGAAATGAACGGAATGTCGTGTTCGACGATGAGCAGTGCCGCGCCCATCTCGTCGCGAAGGCGACGAACGACCGGAGCCAGCGCCTCCACTTCTCGTTGCGCCAGACCTGACGTGGGCTCGTCGAGAAGGATGACCGTGGGTCGGTGCGCGACGAGGCAGGCCAGATCGACGATGCGCCGCGTGCCGGTTGAAA
>CAYNKE010000243.1:0-2396 GCA_964397715.1 uncultured Bifidobacterium sp.
ACAACGTGGAGCACCCCCATCAACCTCTCCGCCCCCGGCGCGACCGCGCAGTTGTCGCAGATCACCGGAAGTGGCGATGGCACCAAACTCACCGCCATCTGGATCCGCTTCAACGGGGCTCATCACATCGTGCAGGCCGCATCGAGCAGTGACACTGGCGCCACATGGACTGCCCCTTCCGACCTCTCCACAATCGGTGCCAACGGCGATCGACCACAGGTCACGGGGAGCATCGACGGAGTCAAGACCATTGCCGTCTGGTCCCGGTCCACTAGCGGAATCCAGGTCTCGATCTTGCAGCGGAGTTTCGCGTCAGCGACGTCACCTTCACCCGTTGTGTCGCTATACCACGCGAGCCTCGATCCGAACGGTGGAACGTGCGTGACGAACGGAATCGCGACCACCACATCAGCGCGCACGCCGTTCCTCGGCTACTCGTACATCCCCGGCGCCGAGGAATGCACGCGTACCGGTTTCACGTTCCAAGGCTGGGCCGCCACGACGAAACCCGACACCGTCATTCCACTTCCGCTCCTCCGCGGCTGGGACGACGGCATCTGGCGCTACTTCATCGCCAACTCATACGACCTCATCGCCGTCTGGAAACCCACCGGCTGAATTGCGTCGTGTTTTGGTGAGGATTCTTCACCTCCCGGGTGAATTTCTCTCACCAAAAGACCGGGGAAGTGGCTTCGACGGACGGCGAGTTGACACGGTCGTAAACTTGCATTCGTGGGGGGAAAGCGGGCCTATCGGCCCGATATCGATGGGCTGCGCGCCGTCGCGGTCCTGCTGGTCGTCGCGTATCACGCTGGCGTCCCGGGACTAAGCGGCGGGTACGTCGGGGTCGACGTCTTCTTCGTCATCTCGGGCTATCTCATCACGCGTCTCATGCTCGACGAGCACGCGTCGACGAACCGAATCGATCTCCTCGCGTTCTGGTCGCGTCGCATCCGGCGCATTCTCCCGGCTCTCGTCACCATGCTCGTCGCGGTCGCCCTCGCCGGAACATGGATCCTGCTGCCATGGGAACAACGCGATCTCCTCGAAGGTGCCCGAAGCGCCGTCCTCTCGCTCGCCAACTTCCACTTCCACGGGATGAGCGGCGGCTACTTCTCGTCGAGCATCGAGTTGCAGCCACTTCTCCACACGTGGTCGCTCGGAGTCGAGGAGCAGTTCTACTTCGTGTGGCCGATCTTGTTGTCGCTCCTCTTGGCTTTCGGACGGCGTACCGCAGTCGTCGTCGCCCCGCTTCTCATCGTGGTGTCTCTCACGGCCTCCATCTGGAGCGTCTCCTCATCGCCCACCAACGCGTTCTACCTGCCGTGGTTCCGCGTCTGGGAACTTCTGATCGGCGCGCTACTCGCTCTCACCGGCCTCGTCATCCGTCGTGGGCGCACCATGGCAGGTGTGATCGGCCTCGGCCTCATCGTTGCCGCGTCGATCCTCTATGACACGTCCACCCGATTCCCTGGGGCGGCCGCTCTCCTGCCCACGATCGGCGCGGCATTGATCATCGCATCACGTCCCGATTCCGTGATCAACCGCACACTCGCCATTCGACCAATGCGCGGGATCGGCCTCGTGTCCTACTCGTGGTACCTCGTTCACTGGCCGGCACTCGTGCTGGTTCGTATCGCCACCCAGACCGACTCGTTGGGCCGCGATATCGGGGTCGCGATCGGATCTCTGCCCCTCGCCGTCGCCTCGTGGTGGTTCGTCGAACGTCGGTTCCGGCCCACGCATACCCCTCGGCCGCGTGACAAGCGGGTGGTGGTCGCGGTCGGACTCGCCACGATCGCGGTGATCACCGCCGTCACCGGAGCCGTGATGCCGCGCTCGTTGAGCGCGCAGTCAGTCGACCCCGGAACGACTCTGGTTGGCCCGACGCCGAACCGGATTCTCGAGACAACCGAACGCGCCTCCGACTCGACCGTCGTAGAACCAGAAATCGACTGGCGGAAAAGACCGGCTCAACTCGAACTGAGTCGCGTCGTACCTGATCTGCCGTGCAGCAACTACGAGCTTCCGATGCCCTTCGATCCACGGTGCCGGCTCGTCGAGGGTCAATCGGTCATCGTGCTCGCCGGTGACTCGCACGCCGCATCCATCGCCCCGGTCTTCGTCGATCTCGCTCAACGCGAGGGGTGGGGGCTGGCCCTCGCGAGTCAGCCACGATGCCCCTTCCTTCCCGACACCGAGATCCTCGTCTGCGAGACGAAGTACGACGAATGCACGGCCTGGAACCGCAAGGTTCTCGACGACATCGTTCGCCACGCCGCCGACATCCGAGCAGTGGTCGTCACCGCACGAAGCGGCTATTACTTTCCGGGTAAGGGCATCGCCACCGACACCGTATGTCAGGCCGACCTCAGCGTTGACGGCCGCCCCGCCAC
>CAYNKE010000244.1:0-2372 GCA_964397715.1 uncultured Bifidobacterium sp.
GGTTTCGTCGTGCGCGTAAAGCTTCTTCGTGCGCATGACGAACTTGTTGTACTTGGGGTGGCGGACGCGCTCGACGACGGCGACCACGATGCTGCGGTCCATCTTCGAAGAGACCACGACTCCGTCGCGGACCTTGCGAACGTTGCGCTCGGTGTTCTCGGTCATGTTCACTCTCCGGCCTCGGCGGCAGCGATCTCGCGCTGACGGATGAGGGTGTTGATGCGGGCGATGCGACGACGAACCGCGCGCAGTTCGGCGTGGTTGTCGATCTGGCCGGTGGCGGCGCGGAAGCGCAGGTTCAACGCCTCCTGCTTGGCGGCCTTCAACTGGCCGACGAGCGAGGCCAGATCGAGCTCGCGCAATTCGGCGCGCTCCTTGGTGATGCGATTCGCCATGATCAGATCGCCTCCTCACGCGAGATGATGCGGGCCTTGATCGGGAGCTTCTGCACGGCCTTCTCGAGGGCTTCGTGCGCCTGCTTCGGATCGGGGAACGACAGTTCGAACAGAACGCGACCGGGCTTGACGACGGCCACCCAGAACTCGGGGTTGCCCTTGCCCGAACCCATGCGGGTCTCGGCCGGCTTCTTCGTGACCGGCTTGTCGGGGAACACGTTGATCCAGACCTTGCCACCACGCTTGATGTGGCGGGTCATGGCGATACGGGCGGCTTCGATCTGGCGGGCAGTGAGCCAGCACGGCTCGAGCGCCTGGATGCCGTACTGACCGAACGACAAGGAGCTCGCGCCCTTGGTCATTCCCTTCATGCGACCGCGATGGTGTTTGCGGTGTGCGACTCGACGAGGCATCAACATGAGCAATCAGTCCTGTCCACGGAAATGAGGGGTCTCGGAGCCCTCATGGGTACGACGCACGATCTCTTCCTCTTCGTCGAGCAACTTCTCGAGTTCGGGATCGGCTTCCTTGATGAGCGGAGCGGCTTCGACGGTGTCTTCGGCCTTGCGGCGGCCACTCGACGACACGACGCGCTTGGCACCAGCCGAGCCCGAGGTCTCACCGACGGCCATGGCGGCTTCGCGGATGATCTTGTCGTCGGTCTGCGGCTTGTACGGGAGGATGTCACCGCGATAGATCCAGACCTTCACACCGACACGACCCGATGACGTGCGAGCCTCGCGGAAGCCGTAGTCGATGTCGGCGCGGAGCGTGTGCAACGGAACACGGCCTTCGCGGTACCACTCGGTACGGGACATTTCGGCGCCGCCGAGACGACCCGAACACTGCACGCGAATACCGAGCGCTCCAGCCTTCTGCGCGTTCTGAACCGCGCGCTTCATGGCGCGGCGGAACGCGATACGACCGACGAGCTGATCGGCGACGCCCTGGGCGATGAGAGCCGCATCGAGTTCGGGGGACTTGATCTCGACGATGTTCAGCTGCACCTTGTTGTTGCCGGTGAGCTTGGTCAGGCCGGCGCGAATCTCGTCGGCCTTGGCGCCCTTACGACCGATGACGATTCCGGGACGCGCGGTGTGGATGTCGACCTTGAGAGTCTCGCCACGCTTGCGCTCGACCTCGATACGGCTGATCGCGGCATCGCCGAGACCATTCATGATGAAGTCGCGGATCTTCCAGTCCTCGGTGAGGTATTCCTTGTACTGGCGCTCGCTGAACCAGCGGCTCTTCCAATCGGTGGTCACGCCCAGGCGGAAGCCGTACGGATTGATCTTCTGGCCCATCAGCTGTTCTCCTCGGCCGCGTCGGGGGTGTTGGTCGTCTCGGGAGCGGCAGTTGCCTCGCCCGACTCGGTGGACTCTGAAGCGGACTCGGTGCGCGCCTGACGGCTCTTGGCCACACGGGCACGGCGATCGGCGACGCCGCCACCACGAGCGGCCCGGCGACCGGCGATGGCGCGGTCGCGACGCGCCTGCACGATCTGGAGGGCGTCGTCGTCGAGGACGTCGACCACGATCGTGATGTGGCACGTGCGCTTGTTGATGCGTGTCGCGCGACCCTTGGCTCGCGGGCTGAACCGACGCATGGTCGGGCCCTCGTCGGCGTAGCACGCGCGAACGAACAGCGTCTCGGCGTCGAGACTGTCGTTGTTGATCGCGTTGGCGACGGCCGACGCCAGAACCTTGCGCACGACCTTGGCGGCCTCACGCTCGGTGAACTGCAGAACCTGATCGGCGCTCACGACGTCGAGGCCGCGGATGAGGTCGAGGACCACGCGGGCCTTCGACGCCGACATGCGCGAACCGCGCACGCTCGCGCGCGTACCGGTGCGCTCGCCGCGAACGAAGTCGCGCTCGTTCAACTTGGGACCAGTCATTACTTCTTGCCCTTCACGTTCTTTTCCTGACCTGCGTGGAACTTGAAGGTCCGGGTGGGCGAGAACTCGCCCAACTTGTG
>CAYNKE010000245.1:0-2368 GCA_964397715.1 uncultured Bifidobacterium sp.
CCAGACATCCGCCGTCGGTGTTGACCGGGAACTTGCCACCGATCTCGGTTTCGCCGGCCTGGATCATCCATTCCTGCTCACCGTGCTCGCAGAAGCCGTTCTCGGCCATGTGCATGACTTCGGCACCGGCTTCGGTGTCCTGCAACTGCGCGAGATCGATGTCGTCGGGTCCGATACCAGCCATCTCGAACGCGGCCTTCGACGCGTCGACCGTGGGCCCGGCGTTGTGCTCGAGGGCGATCGACGGAGCGAGAACTTCGAACGATCCGAAGCGCCGACTGCGCACCGCGGCGGCGCGGAGGTAGATCGGCTTGTCGGTGTAGAGATGCGCCTTGTCGGCGCGGCACAGAATGAGAGCGACGCCGCCCTCGCCCGGGTTGCAGAACATGTACTGCGTCAGCGGGTACGAGAGCATGGGCGAGTTGGCCACTTCTTCTTCCGAGATCGGCTTGCGACGCCACGCCATCGGGTTGAGCGAACCGTTGCGGAAAGCCTTCGACGACACCTTGGCCAGCGTGGACGGCGTGATTCCGTACTCGTGCATGTAGCGATTGATCTTCATGCCGAAGAACTGCGTGGTGAGGGCCAGACCGGATGCTCCGTACCAGTCGCCCAGACCCGAGCCCTTGGTGTTGACGCGGAAGGCGCCGCGCTCGTGCTTGTCGAACCCGACCGCGATGCCGAGGTCGAACACGCCCGAGCGAATGGTGTTGTACGCCGAGAAGAGAGCCGAACCACCGGTGGCGCAACCATTGGCCACGTTGATGAACTGGAGTCCGGTGAGACCGAGCAGGGACACCATCGTGTCGGCGGCACCGGCGGCCATGGAACCGCCGAACGCGAACTGCATGTCCTCCCAGCCGACTCCGGCATCGGCGCACGCACGGCGAACCGCGATGACACCTTGATCCATACCCGACACACCTTCGGTGCGTCCGAACTCGTGCATTCCGATGCCGACGATGGCGACTTCCGTGGTCATGTTCTTACCTCGTCCTCTCAGGCCACCGGCGCGAACGCGAAGGTGACGATTTCATTGCCGTTTTCGTCGGTGCAGAGCGGGATGATCACCATCTCCATCTCCATGCCGATCTTCAACTTCTCGGGATCGGCCTCGGTGAGGCGGGTCTCGATCTTCAATTCGCCCGGCAGTTCGACGTAACCCACGCCGAAGGCCTTGAAGGTCTTGGGGTCGGCGTCACCGGCGTAAGGCGGGGCCTTGGGCGGGAAGCCCTGCACGGTCCAGGTCCAGAGCGTTCCGCGCCGACCGAGCTCGACGGTCTCGGTCGAGTCGCCGGTGCACTTCGGGCATCCCGACTGCACCGGGAACATGTGGTTGCCGCACTTCACGCAACGACTACCGATGAGAGCCGGCTTCTCGGACGGCCAGGTGAACACACCTTCTGTTACAGGAACTCGTGCCATCTTCTCCCCCAGGCGAGCCGACGCGGCTGACTGTCAGCCGAGGCCGAGACTAGCCACTACGGTTCGGCCATGGTCAGTCCAGCGTCCGTCAACGGCCCCCTCGATCCGGTGGCGGCGATCGCCGCCGAACGCGCCATCCGGCGCTGCCTCCTCGACTACTGCCGGGGTATCGATCGGTGCGATGCCGACCTGGTGGCATCGGTGTACCACCCGGACGGAACCGACGACCACGGGTCGTTCAAGGGACTCGGCGTCGACTTCGCGCGCATGGCCACCACCGTGTTGCGCCAACACGCGGTGGCCACCACCCACTTCCTGGGCAACGCTTTCATCGACTTCACGTCGGCCACCACCGCCGAGGTCGAGTCGCAAGTGCTCGCGTGGCATCGCGTGCGCAAGGAGGATGGTTCCGAGTATCTCGAACAGTTCGGCGGCCGCTACTTCGATCACTTCGAATGTCGCGACGGGGACTGGCGCATCGCGCACCGCGCCCTCACCCACGACTGGGACCTCAAGGAAACGATCGACCCGGCGTTTCCGCCGGGCCGGTTCGAACCATCCCCGCGATCCGAGGCTCCGCGAACCTGACTCGTCAGGCCTCGGGCATCGGATAGTGGATGCCCGGGATGCCGGGGGCCAGCGCTTGGTACCACTCGGGTCGCGGCTGAATGCCGGGGTAACCCTTGCCGATCTTCGGTGCGGTGTCGGCGTTCCACTCCTGATGGATCGGCGGGATCTGGTAGTAGCCGTTGCCCGCGTTGGTTCCGCCGTCCACCAGCAGGTCGTGACCCGTGATGTAACTCGCGGCGTCGGAGGCCAGGAACATGACCGGTCCGACGATCTCGTGCAGTTCGCCGATGCGACGCATCGGCGTGCGGCTCGCGATCCACTTGTCCATTCCCAACGTTTCGAGGGCCGGACGAACCATCTCGGTCATGATGAA
>CAYNKE010000246.1:0-2344 GCA_964397715.1 uncultured Bifidobacterium sp.
CTCGCTCGCGGTCGATCCGCATGGCGAGAACGATCGTGCTCACCGGATAGAGCGAGGTGATCACCGCGACGAGCGACAGCAGCCCTTCACGCGAGGCCGCGAGGAACAGCAGATTCGCGCCCATGTCGAACACCCCGGCCACGAGCGCCAACAGCGGAACCTGCCGCGGGCTCGAGCCTTCGGGTCGCGAGACCGCCAGAGCGACGATGGCGAGCGAGATTGAGGCGATGCGCACCGCGAGGAGCGGCCACATCCCTGAGTCGTCGCTCGTGCGATCGAGGCACACGTACAGCCAGCCGAATCCGGAGCCGGCTCCGACCGCCACCAGCCAGATGAAGGGTCGTGTGGAGGTGTGCGGTGTCCCGATTGCTCCGGTCACGAGAACGACACCGACGATCGCCACGACGATCCCGACGTAAGCCAGACCACCGGGCCGTTCGCCGAATCCGAGGCCGGCCGCCACGGGGACGATCGTGCTCACGACTGCGGTGAGTGGTGCCACCACTGTCATCGATCCGTTGGCGAGGCCGTAGTAGAGCAGGGTGAGGCCGATGAATCCCCCGGCACCGCCCACGGCACCCCACACCCAATCGCGCGTACCCGGTACCGGATCGCCCAACGCGACGAGCGCGATCGCGAGGACGAGCAGGCTGAAGATCTGTCCGGCCAACGTGACGGCGAGCGGCGGACAACGACGCGCGGCGCGACCACCGCAGTAGTCACCAATCCCGTACACGGCTGCCGCCGCCGCGGCCAGGATGATCTCCACGTCACATGGATAGCAGGACATCGCAGCGGTTCGGCATCTTGCCTAACGTCGTCGCATGCGCCGTTCCATCGCTCTCGCAGTGCTCACCTCGATCGTCATCGCGTCATGCGGAGGCGATGATTCGTCGGGACCGTCATCCGATGCGCCCGCGGTCGAGACGCCACCCGCTACCGAGGCTCCCGCCGCGACGGACGCGCCAGCGGCCACCGATGCTCCGGCCGCACCGACTTACGTGAGCGAGGTGTATTCCGATCCGGCCAACTGGACGTGCCGACCCGACACCGCCGACACCTGCGACGACGACACGAGTGTCACGGTGGTGAACGCCGACGGATCGACCGAAGTACTCACGTTCTCTCCCGACCCCGACGCGCCGGTGGACTGCTTCTACCTCTACCCGACGTCGAGTGAGGACCCCACTCTCAACTCCGACTACTCGGCGGGTGCCGAACGCGCCATCGCGTACGGACAAGTGGCCCGGCTCTCGAGCGTGTGCCGCATGTTCGCGCCCACCTATCGCAGTGTGACCCTCGCCGGACTCTTCAATCCGACACTTCCCGGTGACCGCGCCAACGCCTGGAGCATCCCCTTCGAGGACATCCAGGACGCGTGGAAGCACTACCTGGCCAACGACAATCAGGGTCGAGGCGTG
The DNA here is from genome assembly GCA_964397715.1 of uncultured Bifidobacterium sp. GTDB lineage: Bacteria > Actinomycetota > Acidimicrobiia > Acidimicrobiales > Ilumatobacteraceae > Casp-actino8. The sequence goes on from CAYNKE010000246.1 coordinate 1,422, forward strand.
ATCCTGCTCAGCCACTCGCAGGGAACCGGCCAAGCGGTGCGACTCATCGACGAACTCATCGACGGCGACGAGGCGCAACGCTCACTTCTCGTGTCGGCAGTTCTGCTCGGCGGCTCGGTCGCCGTTCCGCGCGGTCAGGACGTGGGCGGTCGCTTCGAGAACGTGCCGCTGTGTCGAGCCGCCGATCAGACCGGATGCGTGATCACGTACGCGTCGTTCCGCGACACCATGCCGCCGAGTCCCGACGCCTACTTCGGCAAGGCCGCGGGCATGGGCCAGTCCCCCGATCCCACTCAGGAGGCCGGATGCACCAACCCCGCCGCGCTCGGCGGCGGATCGGGCGAGCTGTCGTCGGCGTTCGCGACCGCCGCGTGGGCCTTCGCCGACGGCTCGGGCCTCGACACGATCACCACACCGTTCATGAGCTTTCCCGGGCTCATCTCGGCGCAATGTGTGAGCGAGGGCGACTTCTCGTATTTACAGATCAGCATGAACAGCGACCCGACCGATCCGCGCACCGATGACATTCGTGGCGACATGGACATTCGCTGGGGCCTGCACGCGGTCGACTGGGACCTCGCGTCGCTCACGATCCTCGACGTAGTGCGCCAGCAGATCGAGGCTTGGCTCGCCAAGAACTGATCCCGTCTAGGGTCGGGACATGAACCACGTCTACTTCGGCCGCACCGGCCTCAAGGTGTCGCGCCTGTGCTTGGGCACCATGACCTTCGGCTATCAGTGCGATGACGAGACCTCGTTCGCCATCATGGACGCGGCCGACGCCGCCGGTATCGACTTCTTCGACACCGCCGACGTGTATCCGGTGGGCGGCCCGCCCGATCTGTTCGGTCGCACCGAAGAGATCGTCGGCCGTTGGATGAAGGGTCGTCGTGACGACTACATCCTCGCCACCAAGTGCTTCT
>CAYNKE010000247.1:0-2340 GCA_964397715.1 uncultured Bifidobacterium sp.
GCCGGTGAGATCCTGATCGGCCAGGACACGCCGTTCTCGGCCGCCAACTTCCTGATCGGCTGTCCGGCGTCGTTGCCCACCAACGGATTCGCTCGCGTCACGAGTGGCGTGACGGTCGAGGCGTTCTTGAAGCGCACCGCCATCGCACGCGCCGACGAGCGCGCACTGCGTCGGCTCGCACCGAGCATCGTCGCCTTGGCCGACGTCGAGGGCTTTCCGGCTCACGCCAACGCGCTGCGCTTGCGTTTTCCCGACCTCTCGTAGGCCAGGTGCGGCCCCAGGTGGATTCGCCGCCGATCCACTGACACACTCGACGCATGTCCCGCGCCGTCATGTGGTTCCGTCGCGACTTGCGGTTGGCCGACAACCCGGCACTGGTCGCGGCGCTCGCCGACCACGACGAAGTGGTCCCGTTGTTCGTGCTCGATCCGCACCTGATCGGACGCTCCGGTGAGGTTCGGGTCGCGTTCATGGTGGATGTGTTGGCCTCACTCGACCAGTCGATGAACCGCGCGCTCGTCTACCGCCACGGTGATCCGGCCGACGTGATTCCGGCGCTGGTCGACGAGGTGGGTGCCGATGCGGTGTACGCCGCGCACGACTTCGCGCCGTACGGGCAGCGTCGTGATCGGACCGTGGCCGAGAAGTTGGCGGCCAAGGGCAAACGACTCGTGCACGTGGGCTCGGCCTACGCCGTCGAACCCGGTCGCGTGAACAAGGACGATGGCACTGCGTATTCGGTGTTCACGCCGTTCTCGAAGCGCTGGCTGGCCACTGGTTGGAACGGCCCGATGGATGCACCGCGGTCACCGAACTGGCTGGGCGCACCCGAGGTGCCGTGCCAGGGTCCGCATCCACGTCCCGAAGTCGACTTGCCGTTGCCGCCGTCGAGCGAATCCGGTGCGCACGAGCAGTGGGCCGAATTCCGCGACCGCGGCCCGGAAGGTCTCGACGGGTACAAAGAGCGTCGCAACGATCCGTCGGTGCCGGGGTCGAGCCGGATGTCAGCGGCGCTGCGTTGGGGTCTGGTGCATCCGCGTCAGTTGCTGCACGATCTGCACGACGGCGGCGATCACACCCACTACCGCAGCGAGTTGGCCTGGCGTGAGTTCTACGCCGACGTCTTGTTCCGTCATCCCGACACCGGATGGAAGAACCTCAACCGCAAGATGGATCGCATCGCCCTCGACAGCGGCGCGAAGGCCAAGGCCCGCTTCGCCGCGTGGTGCGAAGGTCGCACGGGATACCCGATCGTGGACGCGGGTATGCGCGAACTCACGACCACCGGATGGATGCACAACCGCGTGCGCATGATCGTGGCCAGTTTCCTGGTGAAGGATCTGCACTTGCCGTGGCAGTGGGGCGCCAAGTTCTTCATGAAGTACTTGGTGGATGGCGATCTCGCGAGCAACTCTCACGGCTGGCAGTGGACGGCCGGGACCGGCACCGATGCCGCACCGTACTTCCGCGTCTTCAATCCCGTGCTGCAGGGGGAGCGCTACGACCCGACCGGCGACTACGTGCGTTCGTTCGTGCCCGAACTTGCTGATCTGCCGACTGCTCAGATCCACGCCCCGTGGGCCAAAGGCAAGGGAATTCCCCTCGGATACGTGGAGCCGATCGTCGATCACTCGGTCGAACGCGACGAAGCGCTCGCCCGGTACAAGGCGGTCACCGAGGGCTAACCTTGGGCTCGTCATGCTGGACGAGCGCAAGACCGCGATCCTCCGGGCCGTCGTGCAGGAGTACATCGGCACCGGACAACCGGTGGGTTCGTCGCACATCGCCAACGCTCCGGGGATCAGCGTCTCGTCGGCGACCGTGCGCAACGAAATGGCCGTGCTCGAACAAGAGGGTTACCTCGTGCAGCCGCACACCTCGGCCGGCCGTGTGCCGACCGACAAGGGATACCGATTCTTCGTCGACCACCTCACGCCCAACGGCCGACTCGACGACATGAAGGTGGCGCAGGTTCGCCAGTTCTTCGACGGTGCGCACGGCCGCATGGAAGAACTTCTTGCTCGCACGTCGCACCTCGTGGCCGGCATGACCAACTACGCGTCGGTCGTGCTCGGTCCGAGCACCGAGAAGGCCCAGGTCCGCTCGGCGCAGGTGGTGGGTCTCGGACCGCGATCGGCATTGGCCGTCGTGGTGCTCGCGAGCGGTGCGGTCGAGAGCAAGTCGATCGAGTTCGACGTCGAGGTACCCGAGTCACGGCTCGTCGCAGCCTCGTCGCACCTCGCCAAGTCGCTGGTCGGGCAGCCGCTCACCGGGGCGACCATCACGCCATCCGGCGACGCGTCGGTCGACTCGATCTGTTCGTCGGCACTTGCGGCGCTT
>CAYNKE010000248.1:0-2326 GCA_964397715.1 uncultured Bifidobacterium sp.
CCTCGACCACGCGTCGTCGCCGCGAATCACGAAGGTGGCCTGGTTCACGCCACCCAAGTCGGACGGATCGAACGCGAGGGTCTCGGTCTTCCAACCCTTGCGCGCCGCGTACGCGACGTACATGTCGTAGAGATCGCGCGCGAAAAGATTGGCCTCTTCTCCACCTTCGGCGCCGCGGATCTCGATGATCACTGGCCGTCCGTCGTTCGGGTCCTTGGGCAGGAGGAGGAGTTTGAGTTCTTCCTCGAGCCGCACGACATCGGCCTCGGCGGCGAGCTTCTCGTCCTTCAACGAATCGCGTTCGGTCGCGTCGTCGGTGAGCCCGAGCAAATCGGTGGCGGCTTGCGCGTCGCTCTGGCGAGTCTGGATGGTGCGGATGCACTCCACGACCGGGCCGAGCTCTTTGTAGCGGCGCGAGACATCGCGCAGTCGGCGCTGATCGCTCACGACGTCGGGATCCGACAACAACGCCTCCATGGTGGCGTGTTCGTTCAACAACGCATCCCAACGATCGGACGTCGACTTCTCGGCCATGACGTTCCCAGGTTAGGGAAGTCGAACGCCGACGACGCGCGCGGGGTGCACCAGTCGCTCGGACAGACGCTTCGTCACCGGTGACGCGTCGCGTTCGGGAACCACGATCATCAACTCGGTGTCAGGCCGATCGCCGCCGCACAACGCGAGTCGTGCGTCGGCCGCGAAGGGAACCACATCGAGGTCGATACCGGTGGAGAACACGGCGACCACCTCGCGACCGTCAGTGGTGAGACCGCGGGCCACGCACGGAATGGGGTCCTTCAAGTTGGCGCGAGGAATCGGCGGCGGCGCGGTGTCGAGCGACGCCAGTCCGACGAGCGACGGTTCGGCGAGAACGCGATCGCGCAATGAACGTTCGGCCCCGAGTCGATTGAGCGGATGCGGATCGGCACCGGGTGAACGGTGCGCGTCGACGATGCGAACGATGCGACGCAGCGAATCGGCCGTGGGCGTATCGCCGTGCAACATGCCGAACGCTTCGCGATCGTGCTCCCCCACTCCGACTTCGAGGCGATGCGCGCCGGTGTGCGGATCGGTGATGGCCCGACACACCTCGAGGCCGCGCACTTCGCCAGCCAGCACTCCGTGCTCCACCGATGCGCGCGCACCGGCTTCCACGATCGTGTCGCGAAAGGCGAGGTGTTCGGCCGGAACTTCACGCGGTTCGGGGAACGCCTCCGGGACGGCTTCGATGAGAGTGCGATCGTCGCGATGCCACACCGTCACTCGCGAACGGAACTGAGTGGCGCGACGCGCGAGCAATCCGGTGGCGCTCGACGCGATGAGATGCACCTCGTCCACTTCGTGGCGCGACGCCCAGGCGAGAGCGGCTCCGAGACCACGTGCGGGTTGATCGTCCACCAACACGAACGCGCGGTTGTCGGCGGTTCCGGCCGCTCCGCGACTCAGGCCGGTCGCGGCATCGAAGGAGGAGACTCCGAAGTGGTCGCGGGCCAACGCTTGAAGCGTGAGAGCGAGTAGCCGTGAGCGTCGATCGGGATCGTCAGCGAGACCAGACACGATGCTTCACTGTTGACCTGGTGATGATTTTTCACCTCAGGGGTGAAGAATCCTCACCAGAACACCAGGGTCAGGACTTCTTCTTGGCCTTGGTGGTGCGGTCGCCGTACCGCTTGTTGAAGCGCTCGACGCGTCCACCGGTGTCGACGAGCTTCTGCTTGCCCGTGAAGTACGGGTGGCACTCGTTGCACAATTCGACGTTGAGTGAACCAGTGATGGTGGAACGGGTCTCGAAGTTGTTGCCGCACGAGCAGCGAACCGCGACGGTGTCGTACTTCGGGTGAATCTCGGCCTTCATGGTTCTTCCTTCGTGCGCCCGCTCTTCGGGACTCGGTGAGTGTATCGGCGAGGGTCGGGCCGGCCACCGGGCGAACCAGGCCCCGCACCCGCCCCCACCAGGTCACATCGTCGGGGTCTTGCCGATTTCGGCCAGGAACTCGTCGTTGGTCTTGAACTGCTTCAGGCGGTCCATCAGCAGTTCGAGGCCCGGAGCCGGGTTGCCCTCGGCGGCCAGACCCGACAGCACGCGGCGCAGACGCCACACCATCTGGAGCTGCTTACGGTCGAACAACAGCTCTTCGTGGCGGGTGCTCGACGCGTCCACGTCGATGGCCGGGTAGATGCGCTTCTCGGCCAGACGGCGATCGAGACGCAACTCCATGTTGCCGGTGCCCTTGAACTCTTCGAAGATCGCTTCGTCCATACGGCTGTTCGTTTCGACGAGCGCCGTCGCCAGGATCGTGAGCGAGCCACCTTCTTCGATGTTGCG
>CAYNKE010000249.1:0-2323 GCA_964397715.1 uncultured Bifidobacterium sp.
TCGCCGGACCGAAGGCATCGCCTCGCAGGGCGCCAAGGCCTCCGCCGCCCACTGAACGCCTTGAGACTTCTGGTGGCAGAAGCGGCACGGGTCTCGTGCTGATCTGCCACCAGAACGTCGCTTGCCGAGAGAACCGAATCACTTCGGGAGTCCTCTCCTGGAAATTTAGACGCTCCGTCTAATTGCGCTACGTTCTTCCCGTGCGTCGCTCACTTCTCGCGTCGATGCTCCTCGTGATCGTCGGGATCACGGCCATCGCGTCGCAAGGCTCTCTCGCTCGGGCCTGGGATGTCTCTGGTCACTCATACATCACCGGTGGAACGACGGGCACCGACGTCGGTCGAGAAATCGCCGTCGATCCGGCCGGGAACATCTACGTTGCCGGTTACTTCTCCGCAACGACGAGCGCCCTCCCCTTCTCGATCGCTGACGCCACGCCGTACACCTGCCCCAGCAACACGTGCGAAACGAACCTGTTCGTGACGAAACTCTCGCCCCTTGCGCACGTCGAGTGGATCCGGTACTTCGAGGGCTCCGGGACCCTTGCCAACCCCGACGGACTGGAACTCGACGACGCCGGGAACCTCTACATCGCAGGGTCTTTCAACAACTCGATCGGTTTCGGGGGGACGCTCCTCACCTCAGCCGGACCAACCACCAGTGCGGGTTATGTCACGAAGCTCTCGTCGACCGACGGATCGACCGCGTGGGTCTCGCCCATCACGAACGGGAGCTACGCCGTCGACGTTTCGGGCCTCGATGTCGATCGTGCGGGAAACATCGCCGTCGTTGGCAACACGGTGGGACCAACGGCCGTCACGATCGGTGGTCTTGCCGTACCCGGCGGCCCGGCGACGACTGGTTATGGCTACCTCCTACGCCTCGACACCAACGGTTCTCCCTCGTGGGGAGTCCGCTTCGGAACGACCAGCGCGGACGGTGCCAGTGGCGTCGCATTCTCGCCATCGGGTGACATCTACGTCTCGGGTCAAATCAACGACACGGCGTCAGTGTCCGCCACGACCTTGGCCAACGGAACCACCATCAGCGCTGAGACTCCTCTCACCCCTGAATACGGATCAGGGGACGGCTTCGTTGCCAAGTTCTCTTCGAACGGAGTCATCGATACCAACGGTTGGCCGATTCGATTCGGAGGACTCAGCGACGACCTCGCTACTTCGGTCGATGTCGACTCGACCACGGTTGCCGTTGCTTCGACGGTCTACGGTGCCATAACGGTCAACGCAACGAACTATCCCGTTGCCGGCGTACCAAACAAAGACGTTTTCATCACGGCATTCGGAACCAACGGAACTCACCGATGGTCAGACCGCATCATCGGACAAGCGGGTGCTAACGACGAAGTTCGTGACCTCGTCATCGCCCCGACCGGTGACATCATCACGAGTGGCGTGTACGGCCTAGGGACGAAGCGCTGGTTCGTGTCACGGCACGAGCCCTCGACGGGAACATTGTCGTGGCTCAAGGAATTCGGCACAGGACCCGGCGCTTATGACATTGGCCAGGCGGTTGCGTCCGACTGCCTCGGCAACGTCTACTCGACCGGTCGCTTCGGTGGGGGCGCGGTCGACCCCGATGATCCGGCGAACACCATCACGGCGAGAGGGAACTCGGACGTTCTGGTCGTCAAGCAAAGGCCCAACGGAACTCTCGCTTCGACGAACGACGCTCACTGCGAGGTGGCGACCCCGGCTGGCGCGACAGCGCCGACCACCCGACTACTTCGATCGTCTCTCGATCCGAACGGCGGTACGTGCACGAGCGAAAACGTGTCCACGAACTTCATCGGATACACGTACCTCCCTGGACCGTCCGACTGCACACGTGTGGGATATGCGTTCGGTGGCTGGGCCAACAGCACCACACCGAGTACGGCTCGTAGCTTCCCCTTGCTCACCGACCCCAGCGACGGGCGGCAGCGCTACTTCGTCGCCGAAAACGTCGACCTGATCGCCATCTGGAGTCCATCGACCACCTCAGTGCCAGTCACCGGACCACGCGCATTCGTCGGAGTCATCGGATTCTTCTGCCGCAACTGCGGTGTGTGGCTCCTATGGGATGCACCGGCAATCGGCTCGACGGTCACTGTCACCGATCCGCGGGGAGACGTGGTGTGCGCCTCGAGCCGGCTCGTGCTCGGAGAATGGACGCTGTGCCACGACCCGTCAGGAGTGCGGGGCGTGTACGTGCTGCGAACGACGGGCGGTAACGGCTCGAATCGGTCGATCTCCACGTCGGTGACCTAGTCGAGAACTAGGGTCGAGACGTGCTCGCACTCTTCGACATCGAGAAGTGGCTCGAG
>CAYNKE010000250.1:0-2311 GCA_964397715.1 uncultured Bifidobacterium sp.
CGAAGGTGGATGGCAGGACTTCACCCTGAAGGGCGGTGAGTGGGCCGTTCTTCTGTTGTCGGTGGCGGCTGCTCTGCTGGCCCTCGGCGTGGGGTTCTTCCTCGTCAAGAAGGTCCTCGCCGAAGACGAAGGTTCGCCCAAGATGCGCGAGATCGCCGGGGCCATCCAGGAAGGTGCCTGGGCCTATCTCAAGCGCCAGTTCAAGACCATCGCCGTCATCTTGATCCCGCTGGCCGCCATCGTGTTCGTCACGTCGACCGCGATCGACAAGTCCGACGGTTCGTCGGCCCTTTCGTTCGCCGAGTCCGGCCTGTGGCGCACCCTGGCGTTCGTGCTCGGATGCTTCGCGTCGGGCCTCACCGGCTACATCGGCATGACGCTCGCCACACGCGGAAACGTTCGTACCGCGGCCGCTGCGCTCAGCAACTCGATGCCCCGCGCCCTCACCGTGGCGTTCCGCACCGGTGGTGTCGCCGGCATGTTCACCGTCGGCCTCGGTCTTCTCGGCGCGACGGTCATCATCATGATCTTCCAGAACACCTCGTCGGTGATCCTCGTCGGCGTCGGCTTCGGTGGATCGCTGCTCGCGCTGTTCTTGCGCGTCGGTGGTGGAATCTTCACGAAGGCCGCCGACGTGGGCGCCGACTTGGTGGGCAAGGTCGAAGCCGGCATCCCCGAGGACGATCCGCGCAACCCGGCCACCATCGCCGACAACGTGGGCGACAACGTCGGCGACTGCGCCGGTATGGCCGCCGACCTCTTCGAGTCGTACGAGGTCACCCTCGTGGCCTCGATCATCCTCGGCGTCGCGGCGTTCAACTCGATCGGCGCCAACCCAGCCCTCGGTCTGATCTTCCCGCTCGCGGCCCGCGCGATCGGTGTGGTCGCCTCCATCGCCGGTGTGTTCGCTGTGAAGGCGCGACCGAACGAGACCGATCCCATCAAGCCGATCAACCGCGGATTCCTGGTGGCCGGTGTGCTGACGCTCATCGGAACGCTCGTCGTGTCGCTCGCGTACGTGGGCAACGACACCGCCAGCGCTGGTTGGAAGTGCTTCGGCGCGGTGGCCATCGGCCTCGTGCTCGCACAGCTCGTGAGCCGCTTGACCGAGTACTACACCGGCACGCACTTCCGCCCGGTGAAGGAGATCGCCGAGTCGGCCGAAACCGGTCCGGCCACCGTGGTCCTCTCCGGAACTTCGTCGGGTCTCGAGAGTTCGGTGTACGCGGTGGTCGCCATCGCGATCGCGATCGGCGTGTCACTCGCTCTTGGAGATGGCAACCTGCAGTTCTCGCTCTACCTCGTCGCTCTGTGCGGCATGGGAATGCTCGCCACCACCGGTGTGATCGTGTCGGAAGACACCTTCGGTCCGGTGTCCGACAACGCGGCCGGAATCGCCGAGATGTCGGGTGAGTTCCACGGCGAGCCCGAGCGCATCATGGTGAGCCTCGACGCGGTGGGCAACACCACCAAGGCCGTCACCAAGGGCTTCGCGATCGGTTCGGCCGTCATCGCGGCCGTGGCCCTGTTCGCTTCGTTCATCGAAACGGCGGCCAACGAGATCCTTCCGAAGGACGTCATCGAGGAGTTGCAGAAGGGCCCGCGTGGCGTGTTCGATGCACTGCCGATCAACGTGGCGGATCCGAAGGTGTTCATCGGATTGCTCATCGGTGGCGCGGTGCCGTTCTTGTTCTCGGCGCTCGCCATCCGTGCGGTCGGCCGCACCGCCGGTGTCGTCGTGCAGGAAGTGCGTAGCCAGTTCGCCGACGGCGGCATCATGGCCGGCACCAAGCAGCCCGACTACGGCCCGGTGATCGACATCTGCACCAAGGCCTCGTTGCGCGAACTCGCGACCCCGGCTCTGCTCGCGGTGCTGACGCCCGTGATCATCGGCTTCGGTGTCGGTTGGGAAGCCCTCGGCGCGTTCCTCGCGTCGGTCATCCTCGTCGGTCAATTGATGGCCAACTACCTGAGCAACGCCGGCGGCGCATGGGACAACTCGAAGAAGTACATCGAGGACGGTCACCACGGCGGCAAGGGCAGCGATGCGCACAAAGCTGCCGTCATCGGCGACACGGTGGGCGATCCTTTCAAGGACACCGCCGGTCCGGCGCTCAACCCGCTCATCAAGGTGATGAACCTGGTGTCGTTGCTCGTGTTGCCGGCAATCATCAATCTGCAGGACGACGATGGTCCGCGTCTGCTCGTGGCCGCGGGTGCGTTGGTCGTGTTGATCGGTGCCATCGCGTTCTCCGGTCGCCGGACCGAAGGCATCGCCTCGCAGGGCGCCAAGGCCTCCGCCGCCCACTGA
>CAYNKE010000251.1:0-2293 GCA_964397715.1 uncultured Bifidobacterium sp.
GGGACAAACAAAAAACCCCGGCGCTGGTGCGCACGGGGCTTCGGCGAACGCGATATGGGGCGCTCGCCCTACATAAGAAGGAGGCCCAACAGGTTCGTCACGTGGCTGACCCTACCGACCGGCATGGGGGCGTGCAACAGCCCCGACACGCGCAGGGGCGTTGAGCAGGGAGAACGTGGGAAGTGCGGGGTGGTCAGTCGACCGGAACCGCATCGAGGCGAACCAGCTCGTCGTCGAGCGCGGCGGCCTCGGCGGCGGCGACCAGCGAGCGCCAGTCGTAGCCGATTCCTTTACCCGGGTAGTGGGGTTCCGTGAGATCGATGGTGAGGGTGCGGGCCTCGGTGGTCTGGTGATTCATCGGTCTGACCTCCCCGGGTATGAGGAATGAATAAAGCGGTTGGACAATACAAACGTGAGGGGATCGTGTCCATCGTGCTGGGGTTTTTCTGCCCCCACGTGACCGATGTAACACTGGCACCGAGCCGGCTCGCAAGAAGACTCGACTCGACACGTCACGTCACGAGGAGATCCCATGGGTACCGCCGTCGAACTCACGTCCGCCAACTTCGAGTCCACCGTCTCGGGCGACGGACTCGTTCTGGTCGACTTCTGGGCCGCGTGGTGCGGGCCGTGCCGGGCGTTCGCACCGGTGTTCGAGAAGGTCGCGTCGGCCCATCCCGACGCCACGTTCGGCAAGGTCGACACCGAGGCCGAGCAATCGATCGCGGCCCAGTTCGGGATCCAGTCGATTCCGACCCTCATGATCTTCCGCGACGGCGTCCTTCTCTACAACCAGGCGGGCGCGCTACCCGAGCACGCGCTGAGCGATCTCGTCGACAAGGCCAAGGCTCTCGACATGGACGCGGTGCGCGCCGAGATCGACGCCCAGTCGCGCTGACGTTCGCGAGTTCCGCGAATGTAAGAACCTTCTGCTCACGGGCTGGAAGTGGTGGAGCGGATGCTCACTAAGGTGCGTCTGCCGCACCCGCCAGCGGCGCAACGACCCGAAGGCTCGAGCTTGCTCGCCGACGGGTCGTTGTATTTCCGGCGCTTACAGTGACGGCATGAATCACGGTCTTCCTCTCGTCTCTCCGAGTGAGGTCGGTCTGTCGTCCGATCGTCTGGCCCGACTCGACACGCACTTCGCGCGGTACGTCGACGAGGGTCGTCTGAGTGGATGGCAAGTCGTCATCACCCGTGACGGCAAGGTCGCGCACTCGGCGCAGTGCGGTCTCGCCGATCGCGAAGAAGGTCGCCCCGTCGCCGACGACACGATCTGGCGAATCTTTTCGATGACCAAGCCCATCACCGCCGTGGCCGCGTTGATGTTGTGGGAGGAAGGTCGTTTCGAATTGAACGACCGAGTCTCCAAATTCATTCCCGAATTCGCCGAGTCGAAGGTCTGGCGCGGTGGCACGTTCGTCAATCCGATCCTCGAACCCCAGACCGAACCCATGCTGATGTGGCATCTCTTCACGCACACTGCGGGCCTCACGTACGGATTCATGTACTCGCATCCGGTCGACGAGATCTATCGCCGGGCCGGCATGGAATGGGGTTTCCCGCGCGATCTCGATCTCGCGGGCGTGTGTTCGCTCCTCGCGAAGCAGCCGCTGCTGTTCCAGCCGGGACGCGAATGGAACTACTCCACATCCATCGACGTACTCGGCCGCGTCGTCGAAGTGATCAGCGGCCAACGCCTCGGCGAGTTCATGCGCCAACGCATCTTCGAACCGCTCGGGATGACCGACACCGCGTTCTGGTGCCCGCCCGACAAGGCCGATCGATTGAGCGCGCTCTACACGAAGTTGCCGGGCAAGCGCGAGGCCGTTCGCGCCGATGCCGCTGACCGCGGGACGCGCAGTGAGCCGTCATTCGACGGCGGCGGTGGTGGCCTCGTCTCGACCATGCCCGACTACGTGCGCTTCGCCGAGATGCTCCGTCGTGGCGGCGAGTTCAACGGCCACCGCATCCTCTCGCCGCGCACCGTGCAGTACATGGCGAGCAATCACCTGCCCGGCAACGCCGATCTCACCGAATACGGGCGTCCACTCTTCGCGGAGACGACGTTCGACGGAGTCGGATTCGGACTCGGAGTGAGCGTGACCCTCGATCCGGTCGCCAACAAGTCTCCTGGTTCGGTCGGCGACTTCGGATGGGGCGGTGCCGCCAGTACGTGGTTCATGGTCGACCCGGTGGAGGACATCACTCTCACTTTCATGACCCAGTTGATGCCGTCGAGCACGTATCCGATTCGGAGCCAGTTGAAGCAGCTGCTCCACCAGGCTCTGGT
>CAYNKE010000252.1:0-2280 GCA_964397715.1 uncultured Bifidobacterium sp.
CTCGTCGGTGTCGAGCACTCCCCAACCCATTCTCCAGAACGGACGGTCGGGACTGAGTCGTGTGAAGAAGTCGTCGATGGTGGGTTCGAGTTGCTCGTTGAGCCGCGAAACCGGAGCGTGAACGTCGGCCATCGACCGCCCCAACTTCGAGGCCAAGTCCCACCGATTCGGGAAGCACACGGTCCCGCCGCCGAACACGAGGCGTCCGTCGCGCTCGACGAGCAGCGCCATGTCTTCCTGAACGAGGCGACCCGCGATCGACAACGGATGCTCGTACCAACGACCATCGGCGTCGGGCACGATGCGGAATCGCTCTCCACGATGAGCATTGACGACCTCGTCGCCCGAACGCGAGAACCATTGCGGCCACATGGAGCAGAGGTGTTCGACGAGAGCGTCGAGCACCTCGTGCGATTCGTCTTCGACTCCCGGAATGGTGCGTACCGCGGTGTCGTAGTTGTCCCGCAGAACCGCAGCCTTGCGATCCATCTCGTGGTCGTAGTCGTCGCCGATCTGTATCCAGTCGGAGAGATCGAGTGGACGCAGCCCGAGGCGCCACCGGAAAGGGCCCGCCACGTAGGGCTGGTAGTCGGGGGCCGAACGAACGATGTCGCTCACGACTGCCTCCGCCCGCGCCGAAGGACCGGCGGCACCTGGCCGAAGACCGCGACCTGTTGTCGGAGAGGGACGAGTCCACCCGACCGCGAAGCGTTCGGGTCAGCAGCCGAAATCGCTTGGGCGGCGAGAAGACGGAGACGATCGACTTCGTCGCGAAGACGCGCGACCTCGGCCTCCAGGTCCATGATGCGCCGGATGCCTTCGACGTTCATGCCCGCCGCGGTGAGTTGGGCGATCCGTCGCAAGCGCGCGATATCGGCTTCGGAGTAACGACGATTGCCGCCTTGAGTGCGAGCCGGTTGGAGCAGACCGCGCCGCTCGTAGATGCGCAGAGTCTGCGGATGCATACCGGCCAGTTCGGCGGCCACCGAGATCACGTACATCGTCTGGTTTCGACCGGACACGCTCATCTCCCCTTACTGACGCTTCCGATTCAACTTCTCGCGGACGTCGCCGTTCGCGAGAGCAGCCAGCTGCTCGATGGCCCTCTTCTCGTCGTCCGACAACGAGGTGGGCACAACCACATCGACGGTGACGATGAGGTCGCCCTTGCCTTTCGACGTTTCGATCCCGCGACCCTTCACACGGTGCCGCGAACCACTCTGTGTTCCGGGTTTGATGCGCAGCGTCACGGTGTCATTCGTGATCGTGGGGACCTCGACATCGGCACCGAGAGCAGCTTCGGCGAACGAGACGGGCACGCGAACCGTGAGGTTGTCCCCATCGCGGCCGAACGTTTCGTGACCGCTCACGTGGCAGATGATGAACAAGTCGCCGGCCGGTCCGCCGTGGCGACCCGGTGCACCGCGTCCCGCGAGCCGAATTCGCTGACCGTTGGCCACTCCGGCGGGGACGCGAACTTTCACTTCGCGAGCGCGTTTCTCGATGCCGCTACCGCGGCACACGCCGCACGGGTCCTTGATCACGTTGCCGCGACCCGCACAGCGCCCACACGGGCTGGCGAACGCGAAGAATCCTTGGTTGTCCTCGACCTGACCACGTCCGCTGCACTGGGAACAGACTTCGACCTTCGAACCGGGTCGCGCACCCGAACCGCCGCAGGTCTGACACCGATCGTCGCTCGTGAGATGGACGGTCGTCGTGACTCCGAGTGCCGCCTCCTCGAAGTCGAGCATGAGTTGTGCTTCGAGGTCGGAACCTCGACGCGGATTGACACCGGTCGAGGGTCGTCCAGCACGACCCCGCCCGCCCGAGAACATCCGGAAGAGATCCTCGAACGAGCCGGCCTCACCACCAACGGTGAAGCGCGAGTTACCCATGCCCATGGGGCCCAGGCGACGGACCTCGTCGTACTCGCGCCGCTTCTCTTCGTCGGACAGAACGTCGTACGCCGCCGAGATCTCCTTGAACTTCTCCTCGGCGGCGGCGTTACCGGGATTGGCATCGGGATGATTCTCACGAGCCAACTTGCGGTAGGCCTTGGTGATGTCCTTCGCGGCAGCGTCGGAGGGAACGCCGAGCACGGCGTAGTAGTCCTTCTCGTACCACTCGCGCTGAGCTGTCACGCTGTCCCCTCCTTTCGAACGTCGCGATGCGACGGGTGAACCGTGGTCAGCCGCGGACCTTCACGAGCGCGGCGCGCAGAACGCGTCCTTTCCACGTGTAGCCCGAACGCATCACATCGGTGACGACGGCGTTGCC
>CAYNKE010000253.1:0-2277 GCA_964397715.1 uncultured Bifidobacterium sp.
GGCCTGGTCGCCGGCCCGCAGGCGAACGCACAACAAGTTGAGGGGATGCGGGGCGACGATCTCGAATCGCTCGTCGGCGGCCACCCACGATGCGAGTTCGTGAGTGAGGCCGACGTGGCGGCGGATCATCGATCGGAAGTAGTCGACTCCCTCGGCGCGGATGGCGAACCACAACTTGAGTGAACGAAAGCGACGACCCAGCGGAATTTGCCAGTCGCGGTAGTCGATGGCTTGTCCGGATTGCGCGGCGCCCGAGCGCAGGTACTCGGGAAGGATGCTCAACGCACCGAGCAAAGCCGTTCGATCGGCGACCCAGAAGAGATCGCAGTCGAAGTTGACTCCCATCCACTTGTGAGGGTTGGTGCAGTAACTGTCGGCGTTTTCGAGACCTTCGTTCACCCACCGATGCTCGGGGGCCAGAGCCGCGATGCCGTGCATCGCACCGTCGACGTGTAACCACATCCCGTGCCGTTGCGTGATGGCTGCAATCTCGGCAGTCGGGTCGAATGCTCCCGACGACGTGGTGCCGTGGGTGGAACAGACCCAGAACGGAACGAGCCCGGTTGCGCGGTCGGCGTCGATCAACCTGTCGAGTTCGCTCACGACCATCGCGAATGAATCGTCGTGGGGCACGATTCGCACGCGATCGGTGCCGATACCGGCGATGCGCAACCCCTTCTCGATACTGGAGTGTGACTGCGATGTGCAGTAGGCGACCAATCTGCTCGTGTCGCCGTCGGAGTTCACGCGCCCGTCGGTGATGCGATGACGAGCGGCGAGGATCGACGACAGCGTCGCTTCGCTAGCTGAACCTTGAATCACTCCACCGCCGCTGTCGGAGGTCGATCGAAACTTTGCCGGCAAGTCGAGTAACTCGTGCATCCAGTCGAGCATGAGTGTTTCGACCTCGGTGCAGGCCGGCGACGTGACCCAACTCATGCCTTGAACACCGAGGCCAGCAGTCAACAGATCAGCCAGGATCGATGGGTACGACGAATTGCCCGGGAAGTACGCGAAGAACTTCGGGTGCTGCCAGTGCGTGAGGCCGGGCATGACGATGTCGCGCACGTCAGCCAAGATCGCGTCGAACGGCTCGGGTGCGCTCGGTGGATGCTCGGGAAGGCGACGCCGAATGTCGCCGGGCTGCGCATCGGAAGTGACGGGACGAGAGCCGATCGTTTCGAGGTAGTCGGCGATCATGTCGACCATCGCACGTCCTTGGGCCCGGAATTCTTCGGCGTCCATGTTCATCACGCTAGTGATGCAGGACTACCTTGCCCGCATGGACGAACACATCGACCCGACGCGCTTCGCGGTACATCGCTCGAACGTGCGTGGTTTCGATCAAGCGTTCGTTCTCGAGCGTTCGCGACGTGGGACACGTGGGCCGGCTCTGGTGTGCGTTCACGGCTGGCCCGAGTCGAAGCGGATCTTCTGGAAGGTGATCGAGCCTCTGGCCGCGGCGGGCTTCGACGTGGTCGTGCCCGACCTGCGCGGCTTCGGCGACAGCGGTTTCGCCGCCGACGGCTTCTACGACACCCCGTCGCACGCGCGCGACTTGTACGCGTTGGTCCACGATCATCTCGGTTACGAGAGTGCGGTGTTGCTCGGCGGCGATCTGGGAGGGCCGGTCATCCAGGAGGTGGCGTTGCGGTGGCCCGACTTCGTGTCGCGGATGGTTCTCTTCAATTCTCCGCTCCCGTACGACAAAGAGCGCATGGACGGCATCGTGGGCACGAGACCTCCGCGCGAGTCGTCCGATTACTTCATCCGCCAGGGGACCGACGCCGATGCGCTGGCCGCCGAACTGTCCACCGAGGCCGAGCGTCGTCGCTACATCGCCACCTTTTACTCGAGTCGCTTCTGGGCTCATCCGGGTTCGTTCGACGCTGCCGAAGTCGACTTCCACACCGAACCCTTCGCGCGAGCCGAGTCGCTACGTGCGTCGTTCGGCGGATACGAATCGGTGTTCGATGCGGCCAAGCGATCGGAGCAGCCCATGCTTGCTCGCAACTCGCGCACGAAAACGCTCATCCTGTTCGGTCCGAGCGATCTCGTGATCTATCCGGCGTTCGATCTCATGGCTGCTCAGGTTTTCGACGATCACGTCGGGCCGTTTTTGTTGCGCGATTGCGGACACTTCGTTCCCTGGGAATCGCCGCACGCTCTGGTGTCGGCCACTGTGGCGTTCTGCAGTGACCTGCTCGCTCAGCCCTGACTGTTGGTGTCGCCGTAGAGCCAGTCGAAGGCGGCTAGTCCGTCGGCACCGCGACGCGA
>CAYNKE010000254.1:0-2249 GCA_964397715.1 uncultured Bifidobacterium sp.
GCTCAGCACCAGAAGCTCGAACTCCTCGCCGAGACCGGGGTGAATGCCGTGGCCATCGTTCGCTTCGACGCGACCCAAGCCGCCGAATCACCCGACAACTTCGTTCGTCGCGTGCTGGTCGACAGCCTTGGCGTCACGGCCATCGTCGTGGGGGAGGACTTTCACTTCGGTCGCGGCCGGGCCGGCAACGTGACGCTCATGCGTTCTCTCGGAACCGAACTCGACTTCACTGTCGTGCCCCATGAACTCGTCACGGGTGACGACACGATCATCAGCTCGACCGCCATTCGCCGGGCCATTGCTGACGGTGACATCGCCCGAGCCAACGAGTGGTTGGGTCGCGCGTACGAACTACGTGGCATCGTGGGTGATGGTGACAAGCGGGGTCGCACGATCGGCTTCCCGACCGCCAACGTGGAGGTGCCGTCAGCGATGTGCATCCCGGGTGACGGCGTGTATGCCGCTTGGTACGAACGCGATTCGGGTCCGCGGGCCGGAGCGGTGTATCCGGCCGCGGTGAACATCGGCCGCCGCCCCACGTTCTACGAGAACCAGCCGGTGTCGCTCATCGAAGCCCACGTGCTCGACAACGGACCCGCCGAACACCAACCTCTCGATCTCTACGGCGAGAGTGCGCGCTTGCGTTTCGTCGCTCGGTTGCGCGGCGAGCGGAAGTTCGCCGGCCTCGACGAACTTCGTGCACAGTTGGCGCTCGACATCGACGCCGCACGCCGAGCGCTGACTTGAGAATCCGGGCTAAGTTGCCCACTAATTCCCGGCGACCGGGTGCAGGTGGCGGTAGGCCGTGTTGCGCTGGACGAGAGTGCGTCCCAACGGAGCGGTCACCGCACGGAAGCCGTCCTCGGTCATCTTCTGGCCGTGGTTGGCGCCAGCGGCCCGCGAGATGTTCTCGTCCATGAGCGTTCCGCCCATGTCGTTGCAACCGGCCTGCAGGAGTTGACGTGCACCGTCGACACCGATCTTCACCCAGCTGACCTGGACGTTGTCGATCAGTCCGTCGTAGACGATCCGGCCGATCGCGTGCATGAGGACCGTTTCACGGAACGTCGGGCCGCGCCGCGACTTCTTCTGCAAGTAGATGGGTGAAGCCATGTGCACGAACGGCAGGGGAATGAACTCGGTGAATCCACCGGTTTCCTTCTGCAAATCGCGCGTGCGGATCATGTGCTCGGCCCAGCTGGCCGGTTCCTCGACCGATCCGAACATGATCGTGATGTTGGAGTGCAGACCGACACGGTGCGCGACGCGGTGGCACTCGATCCACTCGTCGGCATCAACCTTGTCGGGGCACAGGACCTTGCGAGCGCGGGTGTCGAGAATCTCGGCGGCGGTTCCCGGCAGCGACGCGAGACCTGCCTCTTTCATCTTGCGCAGATACGACTCGAGATCCTCGCCGTTGCGACGCGCTCCTTCGGTGATCTCGAGAGCAGTGAAGCCGTGCACGTGCATCTCGGGCACGGCGTCCTTCACGGCCTGCGTGACGTGCAGGTAGTAGTCACCGTCGAAATCGGGGTGAATGCCGCCCTGAAGCGTCACTTCGCTCGCGCCCATGTTCCAGGCCTCTTCGGCGCGGCGGGCGATGTCGTCGAGAGTGAGCAGGTACGGAGTGCCGCGCAGGTTGAGCGACAACGGACCCTTCGAGAAACCGCAGAACTTGCACTTGAAGGTGCACACGTTGGTGTAGTTGATGTTGCGGTTGTGAACCCAGGTGACCGCGTCACCCACGGCCTGCAGGCGCAAGTGGTCGGCGTACTCGGCGATGGTGGCGACTTCGCGACCGCGCGCGCTGAACAGTGCGACAATCTCGTCGAAGCCGACCTCCTGGCCAGCCCGATGGCCGTCGATGATCTCGTGGACTCGCGAACGACGGGCCCCCGAAGTCGCGAGAACAGCACCCGGGACGAGAGCGGGTGGCTTGTTGTTGGCGCCGCTATACCACTGAGTGCTGCGGTGACCCACCAACACCACTTCGGCGCCGTCGTGCACCACATCGGCGGCCGTGACCTTCTCGGGCCAGATGGCACCGGGATCATCGCGTCCCATGCCCTCGGCATCGCTGCGATCGAGCACGGTGAAACGGAGCGACGGATCGATCCAGGAATGTCCGGCACCGCGACTGTCGCCCAGGCTGAGCGAATTCTCGCCGGTGATGAACTCGGGGTACACCGTGAGTCGCGGCGCCAACGACATGCCGCGGGCTTCGGTGACCGTGCGCAAGATGTCGAGAT
>CAYNKE010000255.1:0-2247 GCA_964397715.1 uncultured Bifidobacterium sp.
CCTGACCTGCGTGGAACTTGAAGGTCCGGGTGGGCGAGAACTCGCCCAACTTGTGTCCGACCATCGACTCGGTGACGTACACCGGGACGTGCTTGCGACCGTCGTGCACCGCGATGGTGTGGCCGACCATGTCGGGGATGATCGTGGAGCGACGGCTCCACGTCTTGATGACCTTCTTCTCGTTGGCCTGATTCAGTGCGTCGACCTTCTTGAGCAAGTGGTCGTCGATGAACGGGCCCTTTTTGAGACTGCGCGACATCTTCTTCTCTCCTAGCGACGGCCCTTGGCCGTACGACGACGACGGACGATCAACTTCTGCGACGCCTTGTTCGTGTTGCGAGTGCGACGCTCGGGCTTGCCCCACGGCGACACCGCCGGGCGTCCACCCGAGGTCTTGCCTTCGCCACCACCGAGCGGGTGGTCGACGGGGTTCATGGCCACACCGCGGGTCTGAGGGCGAACGCCCTTCCAACGGTTACGACCCGCCTTACCGATCTTGATGAGTTCGTGTTCGGCGTTGCCGACTTCACCGACGGTGGCGCGGCAGTCGATGAGCACGCGGCGCATTTCGGTGGAGGGCAGGCGCAGCGTGGCGTGCGCACCTTCCTTGGCGACGAGCTGAACACCCGTGCCGGCCGAGCGGCCCATCTTGCCGCCCTGACCCGGACGCAACTCGACGTTGTGCACCATGGTGCCGACCGGGATGTAGCGCAGCGGCAACGAGTTACCCGGCTTGATGTCGGCCTTCGGACCGCTCTCGACCTGCTGGCCGACCTCGAGTCCCTTCGGAGCGAGGATGTACGCCTTCTCACCATCGGAGTAGTGGAGCAACGCGATGCGGCAGGTGCGGTTCGGGTCGTACTCGATGGCGGCGACCTTGGCGGTCACGCCGTCCTTGTTGCGCTTGAAGTCGACCAAGCGGTACTGCTTCTTGTGTCCGCCACCGCGGTGACGCGCGGTCTTGCGTCCATAGGCGTTGCGACCGCCGGTGTTCGACTTCTTGGCGAGCAGCGTCTTTTCGGGCGAGGTCTTGGTGATCTCGGAGAAGTCGTGCGACGTCTGGAAACGACGTCCGGCCGATGTGGGCTTGCGCTTACGAATAGCCATGAGTGCCTCAGTTGTTCTCGAACAGCGGGATCTCGCTGCCGGCTTCCAGGGTGACGATGGCCCGCTTCGTGGACGGACGCTGACCGATCCGGTTGGTTCCACGCGTGAGCTGGCGCTTGCCACGACGGTTGAGAGTGTTTACCTTGACGACCTTCACGCCCCAGATGGCTTCGACCGCATCGTGAATCTCGGGCTTGCTGGCGTCGGGATGAACGTGGAACGTGTATACGCCGCGCTCGACGAGGCCGTAGCTCTTCTCGGAAACGACCGGCGCGATGATGATGTCGCGGGGATCCTTCATCACTGACCGTCCTTGCCTGCGCCCGGCAGCGATGCCTGGGTGAACACGATGTAGTCGTTGCACAGCACGTCGTAAGCGTTGAGTTCGCCCACTTCGATGAGCTGCACGTCGGGGAGATTGCGGAAGCTGCGGATGGCGTTGATCTCGTCGCGCTTCACGACGACGAGGGTGCGACCCGACACGCCGATCGCCGTCAGAGCGGCCTGCGCATCCGACGTCTTCGGAGTCTCGAACTTCCAACCATCGACGACGACGACCTTGCCCTCGTTCGCGCGATCGGACAGCGCCGACTGCAGCGCGATCTTGACCATCTTCTTGGGGGTCTTCTGCGAGTACTTGCGCGGCTTGGGGCCGTGGGCGACGCCGCCACCGGAGAAGTGCGGAGCGCGGATCGAACCCTGACGGGCGTTACCGGTTCCCTTCTGCTTGAACGGCTTCTTGCCACCACCCGAGACTTCGCCACGGGTCTTGGTGCTCTGCGTGCCCGCACGACGGTGCGCGAGCTGAGCCGTGACGACCTGGTGCATCACCGGGACGTTGGGCTGACGGCCGAAGTCGTCGTCGCTCAAGGCGACGTTGCCGACTTCCTTGCCGGACTGATTCTTCAACTTCATCGACGGCATGGGATCACTTCCCCTTCACGGCGTTGCGAACGATCACGACGCCACCGTTCGGGCCCGGAACCGAGCCCTTGACCAACAACAAGCCACGCTCGACATCGGCATCGACCACTTCGAGATTCATCGTGGTGACTTGCTCGTGACCCATGTGACCGGCCATGCGGAGACCCTTGAACACGCGACCGGGGAACGAGCACGAACCGATCGAGCCCGGTGCAC
>CAYNKE010000256.1:0-2226 GCA_964397715.1 uncultured Bifidobacterium sp.
CAGGCCACGGCGTTCTTCGAATTGGCGACCTTGCTGGCGATCCGGCTGCCCAGACCATTCTGGGACCCGCCGAAGTACTCGCTCACGAACGCCGTGATGACCGAGGCCGGTGCGGCGATCTTGAGTGCCGTGAAGAGATACGGCACGGCGTTCGGGATCCGGACCTTGCGCAGGATCGCGACGTCGCTGGCCGCGTACGAGCGCATGAGTTCGACGTGGGTGGCGCTCACCTGGGTGAGGCCGCGGGCCACGTTCACGAGAACGATGAAGTACACGACCAGTGTGACCATGATCCGGCGTGGCACTTCGCTGGTGATGGCGAACATGTTGTTCAGCACCGCCACCAGAACGAAGATCGGAATCGCGTTCAATGCGATCGCGAGCGGCGTCACCAGGTCGCTCAGGACCCTGAACCGACTGAGCACGAGGCTCATCAGAACGCCGAGAGCGGTGCCGACAAGGAGGCCGACCAACGCGTTCGTGCCCGACACCTTGGTGGCTCCCCACACCAGATCGAAGTTTTCGGTGAACTTCTGCCAGATCTTCGAGGGCGGAGCGAGGAAGTAGGGCTTGAGATCGAAGCCCTTGACCACGAGTTCCCACAGCGCGATGAAGCCGACGCCGAATACCGCCGGCGGCAGCGCGTTTCGCGCAAAGGAAGCGACGCGTGAACTCACCGGTCTTCGATCCCCCGCACGTGAGCGGTCATCTCGACGCCACGCAGAGCCTCACGGACCGCGGTGATACCGGAGAAGAAAGCCGCGTTGTCACGCGTGGCATCGCTGCGTTCACCGTCGATCTTCACGTCGACGATCTTGGTGATCCGACCCGGCCGCGGTGACATCACGACGACGCGGTTGGACAAGTACACGGCCTCGGGGATCGAGTGCGTCACGAAGATGACCGTGCTGCTGGTGCGGCGACAGATGCTGAGCAACTCGCCCTGCATGTGCTCACGGGTCATCTCGTCGAGGGCACCGAAGGGTTCATCCATCAGCAGCAATTGCGGATGCACCGCGAGCGCACGGGCGATGGCCACGCGCTGCTGCATTCCGCCCGACAGCTGCCACGGGAAGTGATCGGCGAAGTCGGACAACTTCACCAGGTCGAGCATCTCGAGCGCACGCTCGCGACGCCTGGCCTTGTCCCAGCCCTTCAACTCGAGCGGCAACTCGATGTTCTTCACGACCGTGCGCCAGTCGAAGAGGCCCGACTGCTGGAACGCCATGCCGTAGTCCTGGTCGAGTCGCGCTTGTTTGGCCGACTTGCCATTGACCGAGATGTCACCCGAGGTGGGTTCGAGCAGGTTGGCCACGAGGCGCAACAACGTGGACTTGCCACAGCCCGACGGACCGATGAGCGACACGAATTCGCCCGACGCGATGGAGAGATCGATGTCGACGAGAGCATCGACCTGATTGGAAGATCCAGCGTTGAAGATCTTGCCGACGTTGCGGATGTCGACGGCACTCATGCGTTGGCCTCCTTGGGACGATTGCGCATCATGTAGATGTCGGCGAGGGTGACGAAGCCCGACATGGCGAGACCGAGCAACGCCGCACCGAACACCGCGGTGAACACCTTGGCTGGATCGCTGGTGGCTTCACGCGCGTATTCGATGATCAGACGGCCGATCCCGCCTTTCAGACCGGTGGAGATCTCGGCCACCACGACACCGATGACCGACGACGATGCCGCGAGTTTCAGCGCCGGCACGATGAACGGCACCGCCGATGGGAATCGCAACTTGACGAGCGTCTGCGTCCACGAAGCCGCGTAACTTTCCATGAGTTCGACCGACGCCACCGGCGGCGACGTGAGGCCGCGCAACCCGCCGACCGCCACCGGGAAGAACGCGAGGAATCCGCCGAGCACCGAGGCCGAGAGCCACCGTGGCCACGACCAGCCGAAGATCTCGAGCTTGCCGCCCCACGACACGACGAGAGGCGCGAGGGCGATGAGCGGCACCGTCTGCGAGACGACGAGATACGGCAAGATGCCCCGCTCGGCGACCTTGAAGCGGGCCATGAGAATCGCGAGAAGAAGACCGAGCACCGTCCCGATCACGAAACCGACGAGGGCCAGTCGGAACGAGAACCACGCACCCGCCAGCACCACGCGCCAGATCTGGCGACTCGAGCCGCGCAATTCGGGATCGGCGTACCGCGAGAGCATCTCCCAGATGTGCGGCATGGCGTTGTCGTTGGAACGCGGCAACAACTTCCA
>CAYNKE010000257.1:0-2223 GCA_964397715.1 uncultured Bifidobacterium sp.
CTCGATCTTCCTGGCGCTCGTGCTGCCGATGCTGCAGTTGGGGAATCAGGCGTAGGGCGCGGCGGGTGGGCCCTGCCCCGCTACGTTCCGCAAGACGCGCAATTATCAACCCGACAGTTTGAGCAAGATGGTGGCACCCTTGCTCTGCGCAGACGCCTTTACGGATCCCGACGCCCAACCCGCGGTCATCCCCGGCTTGCTTTCGAGCTTCCCCTGAATATTTCGGGACGGTTTTTTTTCACATCGGGCCCTCACGCGCGCTTATGTAGCGCGTCCAAATTGGCGCGGACCTTTTGCCTTCGCCGGCTCCATGAAGCCGCGTATCGCTCAGGGCTTCGCTGACTCGGGGTTGGTGAACGGTGCGCTCGCTGATCGGCCCGAAGGCGAGCGCGCCATGATCGTTGATTGGCTGTTGGTCTATCTGCTTGCGCGCAACTAACTCGGCTCAGTGCACGTACCAAACGCAGGAGCATTGAAAGTGAGTCGCCCTTTCATCATGGTCCTTTACTTCGTCGCCTGCTACCTCATGGCTAGCACGATGGCTTGGGCCGGCGTCGTGACGTTCGAAGGCATCGACCCGCCTGCGCCGACCAACGCGATGTCCGCTCAACTCACCTTCGCCGTGAATGGGTTCACCTTCACGAACTCCCGGCCGACCCCCGCCGGAACGCAAAGCTGGTTTTACTACACCCCGAACGAATGGAACAATTTCGACGGATACCGGATTGGTGTCCGTGGGACCACCGCTGTGTACGGTGGTTGGTACGACGCCGCGTCGGCTCCATCCGACATCACCTACGACATCTCCCGCGCCGATGGAGGCTTTTGGGAGTTCAACGGCGCGTGGATCACGGCGGTAGCAGGCACGGGATCGATCCGCATGGTCGGGGTGCTTGGCGGTTACGTCATTTATGACTTTTCGAAGAGCATCAGCAACACGCAGTCACGGTTCATCCAGAAGACCGATTATCCCGGCCAATCTGTCTGGATCAACACCTTGCGAATCACGTGTGACATCTCGTCGGGCAGCGGAGTCAGGAATTTCGTGATGGACGATCTCTTGTACACCCTCCCCGCGCCCGGCGCCTCCGCATTCCTGGTGCTCGGGATGCTGGGGATCCGTGGGCGGCGTCGGTAGTGGAGCCCGGTTGGCTGCCGCTGAGTGTTGGAACTCGTACCCTCCGCGCGTGCATCCCGAACACGACGCGTCACCGGCAACTGCCCCTGCCGCCGCCCCTCCCACGCAGCCTTCGCCGGTTGCGCCGCGGTCGGGCGTGCCGTCGTGGGTGCCGGTGCTGGCGGTCGCCGGCTGCGGCGGGCTGCTGGTGCTGGCGGCGGCGTTCGTGGTGTTCCTGGGGCTCGCGGTCCTGCCGGTGATGAACCAGGGTACGTCGGCCGCTGCGGGCGGCATCCCCAACGCCTACGCCGCCGCGCAGGTGGCGCCGTCGCCGCTGACGGTCGAGGGCGTGGCGGTGCAGGACGCGCTGGACGCCGGCGACCTGGAGCGCGCGCAGCAGCTGGCCGATGAGTTGCTCGCGCGGCACCCCGATTCCGCGGAGGCGAAGCTCCTGCACGCGACCGTCGCGCTGCAGCAATCGATCGCGGCCGGCGGCACGGCCGAGGCGGACCGCGTCCTCTGCAGTGCGCTGGAGGCGGGGCTGCCCATCGCGCCCGGGCTGCAGGCCGCGGTGGCGGGGCTGTGGCTGGACGAGGGCGAGCCCGAGCGTGCGCGGGTGCTGGCGGAGCGCGCGGTGGCGTTGCTCGAGGCGCTGGCGCGCGCGGATGGTGGAAGCGGTGAACCCGCGGACCCCGCCGAACTGGGCATCGCGCTCGTGGTGCGCGGGCTGGCGCGGGCCGAGATGGGGGAACCCTCCGCGGGCGTCGCGGATTTAGAGCGCGCCGTGGGCATGGCCCCGGACGCGGAAAGCCGCAAAGAGTGGCAGGGGTTGTTGGACGAACTGCGGGAACGGGCGGAGTGAGGCTGCGGGTGCGGGGCCTTCCCCCGGGTGCGCCGCCGACCCCCAGGGGCCCCTCCGCGCTGCAACCCCCTCCCGCCCGGGCGGTAGCAGCGGGGCACCGGAGACCGCATGCAGACCCCCAAGACGTACCGTTCGCGCGCCCGCACCCGCCGTGGCTTCACCATCCTGGAGCTGCTGATCGTGATCGGCATCCTGCTCGCCCTGGGCGGGATCGTCCTCTACAACCTGAGCGGCCAGGCCGACA
>CAYNKE010000258.1:0-2195 GCA_964397715.1 uncultured Bifidobacterium sp.
GAACCCCGCTTCCCAGTGACCTCCATCGGGCCGTGAACGGCCTCGGGTGGGGCCACATCACCAAGACCGCCGTTCGCTTCGCCCGTCGCGAGTGGCTGCGTGGCTACGGAACCACCGATTCGATCAGTCAGCGCCTGTACGAGCCGACGATCGATCAACAGGGTGAAGCGGGTGTTCTGATGTCCTACTGCGGCGGCGATGGCGGAACTCGTCTGGCGGCGATGCCCGAGGCCGAGCGCATCGCGACGATCACCGCCGACATGCGACGAGTGCATGGCATTTCGTCGGATGTGCTGGGAGTGGCATCACGACCATGGCCGAACGTGCCATGGGCACGGGGTGCGTACTCGGTCTATCGACCGGGTGAGGTGCTCAAGTACTGGGACGTGCTGCGCGCACCATGGGGTCGAGTGCACCTGGCCGGCGAACACGTGGCTACCTGCACCGGCTACATGGAGGGCGCGGTCGAGTCCGGTCGCACGGTGGCCGCGCGGATTCTCGCCGACTAGCGTTCTTCGCGTCATGGACAAGCCGCCAAGTAGTCGTTCGCCGCGCATCGCGGTTCTTCCCGAGTCGGCGCCCGAATGGATGCGAGACGCAGTCGTCTCCGCCGGAGGCGAGATCGCCCCGATCGCCACCGCCGAGGCTCTCGTGTGGGGCGCGGCTCGCGACCCGCAAGGGCTCGAGCGGGTGCTCGAATCCGCCGATCACCTCGATTGGATCCAGTTGCCGTTCGCCGGAGTCGAAGAGTTCGCCCACCTGATCGACGATCGACGGCTGTGGACGTGCGGCAAGGGTGTGTACGCCGAACCCGTGGCCGAAATGGCGGTGACTCTCGCTCTGTTCGGACTGCGCGGAATCTCCGCGTATTCACGGGCGACCGAATGGTCGAAGCCTCGGGGCCGCAACCTCATCGGAGCGCGCGTCACGGTGCTCGGTGGGGGAGGAATCACCGAGCAGATCGTGCGATTGCTCGCCGGTTTCGACTGCCATATCACCGTCGTACGCAATCGCGTGAACGACATGGATGGTGTCGACGCGGTTCTCGAGAGCGATCGTTACCTCGACGCACTTCCGGGTGCCGATGTGGTGATCCTGGCTCTTCCGCTCACCCCCGACACGATCGGACTGATCGGGCGCAACGAGTTCGAGGCCATGGAGTCGCACGCCTGGCTCGTGAACGTCGCACGGGGCAAGCACGTCGTGACCGACGACTTGGTGTGGGCGCTGCAGAACCGGGTGATCGGTGGCGCGGCCCTCGACGTCACGGATCCCGAACCCTTGCCGGCTGGACATCCACTGTGGTCACTCGAGAATTGCGTGATCACCCCGCACGTGGGCAATACACCCGAGATGGCGGTCCCCTTGCTCAGTGAGCGAATCTCAGCCAACGTTCGGGCGTGGATCGATGGTGACGATCTGGTCGGGCCGGTCGACCCCGAGCTCGGTTACTGAACTCGGCACGCTCTCCGAGATCGCCTTAGCCTCGACATCATCGGCGCGTACTACGACATCCTCGGCGTGTCGCCTTCGGCGACAGCGGAAGAGATCCGCTCGGCCTATCGAACGCTCGCCCGTCGTCATCATCCCGACGCCGTTGCCGCATCGGGTGGTTCGGCGTCGGGTGCCGATATGGCGGCGATCAATCGCGCCTGGTCGGTTCTCGGTGATCCGGGTCGACGCGCGATGTACGACGCATCGTTGCGCAACGGCGTGGACGAGGCTCCGCGTCACAGCCGCTCGACCGCGAGTACCGCCACGGCCTCGAGCCCTCAGCCCGTTCGGCCGAACCTGACGCCACCGCGTTTTCCGTGGCGATTCGTACTCGCGCTCGTGGTGCTCGGAACCGCCGCAATTCTCATCGTCGGTGCGCTCACTGATCCGGCTGGTCCGGCGCCGATCGACAACTTGATTCAGCCCGGCTCGTGCGTTGACATCGACGATCAACGGCAGGAAGCATTCGAAGTGCCGTGCAGCGGGTCCCACGAAGCGGTGGTCACTCGACTCGTACCGTTCGATGTGGCCTGCGCACCCGGTGAGCAGGGATTCCGCGACCGTCAGGGCATGGGCCAGGTGTGCGTGGTCCTGTCCGAGCGATAGCGTTTCGACTTGCTGGGGCGATTAGCTCAGTCGGCTAGAGCGCCACGTTCACACCGTGGAGGTCATCGGTTCGAGCCCGGTATCGCCCACCAGTC
>CAYNKE010000259.1:0-2191 GCA_964397715.1 uncultured Bifidobacterium sp.
CGTCGATGAGCAACCCCTCGTCGTGAGCCAAGCGCGCCATGGCCGTGCACAAGAACGCCTTCGACGCGTAGATCACGCGATCGGAACCGAACGCCGACACCGCCTCACGGCATCGCGACCGCAAGTGGGCCTCGTCGTACACGAACAACGGCGTACCGAACTGCGCGGCCAGTTCGTCGACGCGACAACCGCCGATCGACAGAGAGCCATCGGCTTCGACCCGAGCGTTCTCGGGCAGCAATCGCAGCGGGACGGGACGCGAACTCACATCTGCTCCGGAGCGCCGATGCCGAGGAGGTCGAGTCCGCGCTCCATCACACGCGCGGTCAGATCGCAGAGAGCCAGTCGCGACTGGCGAACCGAATCGTCGGCCTTGAGAACCGGACAATGCTCGTAGAACCCCGTGAACGCCGTGGCGAGGTCGTACAGGTACGTGCACAACCGGTGCGGGCTGTACTTGTCGATCGTGTCGGCCACCGCCGAATCGAAACCGAGGACGGACAACGCGAGGGTCTTCTCCTGCGCCTCGACGATCGTGGGCGTGATCGAGCGCAATGACGATCGCTCGACTCCGGCGCGGCGGAAGATGCTGCAGATGCGCGCGTGCGCGTACTGGAGATACGGCGCGGTGTTGCCGTCGAACGACAGCATGCGATCCCAGTCGAATACGTAGTCGCGAACGCGATCGGTCGAGAGGTCGGCGTACTTCACTGCTCCGATACCGAGCATGTGCGCCACCGCGATCCTCTCGTCGTCGGACAACTCGGGGTTCTTCTCGGCCACCGCGGCACCAGCCCGTTCGACAGCCTCTTCGAGCAATTCGACGAGTTTGGGCGTGTCTCCGCTGCGGCTCTTCAACATCTTTCGATCCGAACCCAGGACCGAACCGAACGCGACGTGAACCGCATCGGCGGAATCGGCGAGCCAGCCGGCCATGCGCGCCACATCGAACACCATCGACAGGTGCTGCGCCTGGGGAGCACCCACGACGTACAGGAGAAGGTCGGCCCCGATGCGCTCCACGCGATCGATCACGCACGCGAGGTCGCTGGTGGCGTAATTGAAGCCTCCCGCACCTTTCTGGACGATGAGCGGAAGAGGATCGCCGTCGCGGTTGGTGTACCCGGGAGGGAACACCACTTCGGCGCCGTCGCTCTCGGCGAGGAGTCCGAGCCGGGAGAGCCGCGTGAGCACGTCGGCGAGCCCGTCGTTGTACGCGCTCTCCCCCATGATGTCGTCGTCGGTGAGTCGGACGTCGAGCAAGGAGTACACGAGATTGAAGTATTCGGTCGACATACGAACGAGCAGCTTCCAAAGCCGACGCGTTTCGCCATCGCCGCCTTGCAGAGCGACGACTCGCGCCCGGGCCCGCTCCTTGAACTCCTCGGAAGCGTCGAACTTCGCCCGCGCTTCTTTGTAGAAGCCGTCGAGATCACCGAGCGACAGATGATCGGCCGCTTCGTCCTCGCCGAGGTCGACGAGGTGCTCGATGAGCATTCCGAAGGGCGTACCCCAATCTCCGATGTGATTTTCACGAACGACTCGATGTCCGACGAACTCGAGCAGCCGCACGAGCGCGTCTCCGATGACTGTGCTGCGCAAGTGGCCGACGTGCATCTCTTTGGCCACGTTGGGAGCCGAGTAGTCGACGACCACCGTGCGAGAACGTGGCGCGCGGGACACGCCCAAGCGCTCGTCGGCAGCCACCTTGGCGAGTTCGGCGCCGAGGAAGGCGTTGTCGAACACGATGTTGAGAAATCCCGGTCCGGCGACCTCGACCGATGCGCACACGTCGGTGAGCTTCCGCGCATGCACGAGCACCGCGTCGGCCACCTCGCGCGGCGACTTCCCGAGTTCTTTGGCCAGAGCCAGCGCGCCGTTGGCCTGAGCATCGGCCCGATCGGATGGCCGGATGACCGGATCGATGCCCGCCCGTCCGGCCACCGCCTCGAAGGCCGGCGCGAGACGCGCGGCGAGAGTCACGAGGGGGTCGGCCACGTGATTCATTGTGGCCGATCACGTGAACATCAGCCCTGACCATTGACATGAACGCGCGAATCAACCGAATGGCGAGCACGATGCGCGCAGGGATCGGTCTCGGACCGGGCACTCGTCGACCGGGGTAGGCTCGATCGAGTTGCCCACGTAGCTCAGTGGATAGAGCGTCTGCCTCCGGAGCAGAAGGTCGTAG
>CAYNKE010000260.1:0-2189 GCA_964397715.1 uncultured Bifidobacterium sp.
GCGGCGCCGGTGACGGCGTGTTGTTCGGCGATTCCGACGTCGAAGAAGCGATCGGGGAAGCGCGACTGGAAGGGAAGCAGCCCGGTCGGGCCGGGCATGGCGGCCGTGATCGCGACGATGCGCGGGTCGGCCTCGGCTTCTTTGATGATCGATTCGGCGAACGCTTGTGTGTAGCCCGTGGGCACGGCCTTGGGTGGTCCGACCGCCGGATCGAACACCGGCGCGTCGTGGAGATGCTTCTCGTCGTCATCCTCGGCCGGGGAATAGCCCTTGCCCTTCTGCGTGAGCACGTGCACGACGATCGGACCCTCCGCCGAAAGGTCTTCAGCGTTGCGCAAGGCGATCTCCAACTCGCGCATGTCGTGGCCGTCGATGGGGCCGATGTATCGAACACCGAGGGCCTCGAAGAACGACGGCGGTTGAAGGAACTCGCGAACAGCGGCCTTGACGGCTTCCATTCCCTTCTCGGCCTGCTGGCCGACCACCGGAAGGTTCTGCAACCACGATTCGATACGGCGCTGACGCTGCACGTACACGGGGTTCATGCGGATGCGCGTGAGTCCGGCCGACAACTTGCCGGTGATGCGCTCGGGGAGCGCCGCGCGCTCGAGAGCGCCGGTGGGCTCGTCGTCGGCGGGCAGTTGTTGCGTGAGATTGGAGATGGTCGGGGCATAACTGCGCCCGTTGTCGTTGAGAACGACGATCACGCGCCGTTTGCTGTGGCCGAGGTTGTTGAGAGCTTCGTAGGCCATGCCACCGGTCATGGATCCGTCGCCGATGACCGCGACGATGTGGCGATGCTGGTCGACGCCGGTATCGCGGGCGACGGCGAGTCCGTAGGCGTAGGAGAGCACGGTGGACGCGTGGCTGTTCTCGATGTAGTCGTGACGGCTCTCCTCGCGGCTCGGATAGCCCGAGAGGCCGTCGGCTTGACGCAGCGACGCGAAGCGGTCGGCGCGGCCGGTGACGATCTTGTGCACGTAGGCCTGGTGGCCGGTGTCCCAGAGGATCGCGTCGCGCGGAGAATCGAAGACGCGATGAAGCGCCATGGTCAGTTCGACGGCACCGAGGTTCGATCCGAGGTGTCCGCCGTTGTCGGCGACCGCGCGGACGATGAAGTCGCGAATCTCGCCGGCGAGTTCGTCGAGTTCGGGGTACGACAGACGGCGCAGATCGCTCGGCTGGCGGATCGACTCGAGGGACATGGCGAAGTCACGCTAGCCCTGGTTCGCGAGGACCACCCGGCCCGGCCCAGGCGTGTGACCGCTGACGTTTCAGGCCGCGCCGTGCCGGGCGAGATGCTGGCGATCGAGGCGATTCTGGTTCCAGCGGTGGAGTCCCCAGCCGAGCAGAGCACCGATCCCGAGCGCGATCTGGCCACCCACTCCATCGATCCAGTAGTGGTTGCCGGTCACGACGATGCAGAACAACGTGGCGGCGGGGTAGAGGAGCATGGCGATCTTGGTCCACCGTCGTCGGAGCAACGGCCACATCGCGAAGGCGCACCAGCTCGACCAGCCGATGTGCATGCTCGGCATGGCCGCGTACTGATTGGAAATCGACTTCATGGTGTCGGAGTCGAACGTCCAGAGAGCCGCCCCGTACTCGGGAAGCGTGTCGACGAAACCGAACGTTCCGTCGTCGGCCGTTCCGACGATGCCGTCAGCGCCTTTGTCGCGTAACGGGCTCTCGATGCACGCTCCGCCGTATCCACCCCGAGCGAGGTCGGGGCACGGTGCGTCGAGGAGACGCGGTGGCATCACGGGAAAGAAGGAGAACCCCACGATTCCGAGGGCGGTGGTGATCGCGAGGGTGTTGCGCCATTGCGGGAACACGTTCGGTCGTTTGAAGAACAGGATCCAGAACACGGCGAGCGTGACGATGAAGTGCGCGGTGCCGTAATAGACGTTCCAGAACCGGATGAATCCGTGCCAGCCGAGGAACCAGTCCTGCACGGTCTCTTCGTGAAAGAGGCCGACGAGTCGTTCGAGGCGGATGAGGCGCTCGGCGTTGTTGAAGGCCTGTTCGGGGACGCCGTCGGCGGCGATGTGCGACGAACCGAAGAGATTGCGCGTCCACGAATACAAGACGTAGAAGGCGCCCATGATGAGGGCTTCCTTCCACCAGTACGTGCGGTGAACCCGTGCCGGGATGGCTTCGGTCGCCGCAGTTTCCACGCCTGGAATCTA
>CAYNKE010000261.1:0-2180 GCA_964397715.1 uncultured Bifidobacterium sp.
CCAAGAAGGCTCCGGCCAAGAAGGCTCCCGCCAAGCGTCGCAAGCGCAAGGCAGCCGCCAAGAAGTAATTCGCCCCGATCACAATCGGGAACGGAACGGGTCGAGCGGGGGAAACCCCGCTCGACTGCTTTTTCCGGCCGAGTTGGCGACCAGGATGGGCGGATGGCCCCGGCCCTCGACGACCTCCTCGCTGACCTCGCCACCGAGCACGCCGAACTGGACGCCGTCGTGAGCGCGCTGCCCGCGACTTCGTGGGCGAACTCGACCCTGGCCGACGGCTGGTCGATCGCTGACCAGATCAGCCACCTCGCTTTCTTCGACGAGCGGGCGGCACTGGCCATGACCGAACCAGAGGCCTTCACGCGTGACTTCGAGCAGATGGTCGCGGTCGGTCGTGACGCGTCAGTCGATCGGGCGCGCGATCTGTCGCCGGCCGAGTTGCTCACCGCGTGGCGTGACGCCCGCTCCGCGCTGCTGGTGGCGGCTCGCACCGCCGACCCGACCGCCCGAGTGCCGTGGTACGGGCCGGCGATGTCGCTGCGGTCGTGCGTGACCGCTCGCCTCATGGAGACCTGGGCCCATGGTCAAGACGTGGTCGATGCTCTCGGTGTCGATCGGCCCGGAACCTCGCGTCTCCGTCACGTGGCTCACATCGCGGTTGGTGCACGGGCGTACGCACTGATGGTCAATCGGCTCGCGACCGACGACCGACCGGTGTTCGTGGAGTTGACGGCGCCCGAGGGTGACACCTGGGCGTGGGGATCGCCCGATGCCGTCGGCGGTTCGGTGCGGGGCCTGGCCCTCGAGTTCTGTCTGGTCGCCATTCAGCGTCGTCATCTTCGTGACACGACACTTCGGGTGGAGGGCGAGTCGGCCACTACCTGGATGTCGGTGGTTCAGGCGTTCGCCGGTCCGGCCGGCCGCGGTCGCGAACCGCGAGCCTGACGACACGAACCGAGACGGCCCGATTCGGCCCGAAACGGCCCGACACGGCTGGCCGAGCCGGGTCAGAGGTCGGCAATTTTCTTGAAGATCTCGGCGGCCGGACGATCGATGCGCCGACCCAGATCGGCCAGGCGGGTGCGGATGCGCACCGAGAACCGATCGAGTGCGGCCTGGTCGACGGCTTTCATGGTGCTCTCGAACTGCGAGGCATGGGCCATGAGCGCGTGCAGCTTCACGTCGACGGTCGACGACACATCCTCGCCGTGATCGGGCTCGTCGGCTTCCCAGAGGAGCAACGTGGACGGCCGGTGGTGGGGGATTCCGTGTTCGCGGAAGAAATGCGGATCGCGCGCCGCCACGATCGCGTCGCACGTGAGCAAACCGGCGTGACGATGGTCGGGATGGAGTCGGTAGCGCTTCCACGGGTCGTGACCGAGCACCACGTCGGGCTTCAGAAGTCTGATTTGGCGGGCCACTTCTCCGCGCAAGGCGAGGGTGCTGTCCAGTTCGCCGTCGACTTGATCGAGGAACACGACCTCACCGCGTGAGCCGAGCCGACGGGCCGCCTCACGTTGCTCATCACGACGCGCGGCCACGAGCGCGACCTTGTCGGCGTCGGGGTTCCAGGTGCCTTTCGATCCGTCGGTGAGCACGAGGTGGTGAATGGTGCACCCGGCGGCGGCCCACTTGGCCAGTGTTCCGCCACAGCCGAACTCGACGTCGTCGGGGTGCGCGCCGATGGCGAGCGCGACCGACGGTGTGGGGAGATCGATGCTCGTGATCGGCGCACCGGCCGCGGTGGGCGGTTGACCCGGATCGTTGGCGGATTGGTTCGCGGTCATGGTGTCGTGCTCGTCGTGTCGATCGTCGTCTTGCTCAGCGTCATTGGGGCTCGGTGGGCTTCCAGTCGGGGAGGACCCGGGCGATGAAGTCTCGCACCGCGTGGAGGTCATCGTGCGTGTCGATGTCGACGGCCAGAGACGCATCGTCGATCTCGATCACGCTCAGTCCGAGGCGCTCCGCCTGCGCGCGGTGGGCCGCGAGCGAGCCGGGCCCGTACATGAACTCCCAGTGGGTGAACGTGGCGCGGGTGAGTACGAGCACGTTGGTGCCGTCGCGACGCCGGTCGGTCGCGACCAATATGCGTTCACCTTCACCCGATGACGTGGCGATGGCCGCACCGATCGCGCGCACGATGTCGGTGGCGAGGGGAAGGTCGGCATGAGCGACCACGA
>CAYNKE010000262.1:0-2178 GCA_964397715.1 uncultured Bifidobacterium sp.
TGGTCGACAGATCAGTATCGGTGACGTAGTAGCGCTGGCCCATGTGGCACCCCCTGTGCTGAGGGTGAAAGTACTACCGATCGGTACGCGCTATCCAGGGGTGTTCACCTGGACAGTCGACCGCGTTCACTCGCCCAGGAGACCCTTCATGCGCTCGATCTCAGCGGTCTGACCGTCGATGATCTTCTGCGCCAGTTCGGCCGTGGCTGCATCGTCACCGCCGTCGAGAACGTCACGCGCCATGTCGATCGCACCTTCGTGGTGGCCGATCATCGCCTCGAGCCAGGCAGCGTCGAATTCGGCGCCGCGCAAGGTTCCGAGCCTCTCTATCTCATCGGCCGACACCATGCCGCTCATCATCGAACTGTGATCCATGCCTTCGTCCATGTACGTGGGCTCGCCCCAGGCCTCGAGCATGGCGGTCATCATCTCCACCTCGGGATCCTGCGCCGCCTTGATCTCGGTGGCGAGAGCCTTCACGTCGTCGCCCGCCTGCACGGTGGGGTCGAGAGCGATGTCGGCTAGTTCGATGGCTTGCTCGTGATGCGGAATCATCATCTGCGAGAACATCACGTCGGCATCGACCTTCTCACCGGATCCACCGCACGAGGCGAGAGTGAAGACGGTGACTGCGATAGCGAGGCGTTTCATGATGTCTCCCGGTTTCATCCGAAGTTCGACGTGACGAGGGCAGCGGTGATGGCCACGACCACACCACCGACCGCACATTCGGTCAGGCCGGCTCGCACCAGTTGGCGCCGGCGAGTGGCCAAGCGGGCCGGTTCGTCGGCGATGCGCCGCAGGTTGAGCTGGCGGCTCTTGTTGGCCAACGCCAACATCGCGATCACGATCAGGATCTTCACGAGCAGAACGCGACCGTGAGTCTGCGAGAAGAGAGTGGTGATGCCGCCGTGCAGGCGCAGCGTCTGGATCACACCCGTACCCACGATCACCGGAACGGCGATAGTGGCGGCTCGTCCGAAGCGCGTGAACGATTCGAGTGCGTCACGATCGTCGACGAGAGGAATCACCACGAACAAGAGAATGGCCAAGCCACCGAGCCAGGCGGCGACGGCCGCGGTGTGCGCGACATCGGCGGGCACACCGAGCACGGGCCACGCGCGCGAACGCGAGTGGCTGGTGTACGCGAGGCCCACCGCGAAGATGCCGAGCAGGCCGACCATCAGTTTCGAGACGCGCTCTTCGTCGGCTTCGTCGATCGACAGGAACGAGATGGCGAGAATGGCCGCACCGGCCAGAAGACGCAGGGTCGTCATGCCGAGAGCGGTGGAGTCGAACGCGTCACCGAGTTTGCCGAGCGCACCGACGACCGACTTTCCGTGAATGTCGCCGAGGAGGAACAGCAACTGCAATAGCGAACCGACCGCGAGCGCTCCGCCGGCCGCCCGCAGAACGAGCGACCCGCGTTGGCTGCGCAGAGACCCCTGGGCGATGAAGAGCTCGGAGAGGATGAGACCACCGACGAGCAGCAACGCTGCGTACACAACCAGTCGAACGAACCAGCGAACCGGCTCGGGTGCCGGGTTGGTGTCGTCGAACGTGGGCAGCGGTGTCGGTGCATCGACGACGCTCGGCGTGGCTGACGGGAGAGTGGTGAGATCGGTTCCGGTGGGGTTGACGGTGAATGCGACTCGTCCCGACACCACGTGCCCGTCGTCGCTCACCAACTTCCAGCGCAGACCAACCGGCCCCGACAGAGCTGCGGGAAGAGCGAATCGAATGATGTTGGCTTGCGGGCCGGCCTGTGCGGGGCCGAGGTCGGTGCGCACACCATCGGCGGTGATGATCTCGGCCGACGCCGAGTTGAGCGGCACATCTTTGGTGAAGGTGATCGTCCATTCGGTGGGGGCGGCGGCGAGCACTTCGCCGTCAGCAGGTGTGCTCGTGTCGTAGGCATTGTGGGCGCGAGCGACCCCGGCGCCGAGACCGAGCACGGTGGCGAGGAAGGCCACGGTGAGCGCGCGAACGCCCATGGACAGCGTGAAGTGGCGATTCGTTCGAGTGATGGGGTGAAACGGTAACGACTATCCGGTACGAATGTCGGTCACCCGCAGCAATGTGACGAGTGGCTTGCGCCTCAACGCGGAAGTTCGCGAAACGGCAGGTCGCGCTCGTTGGAGGGCTCGCGAGGGAGCCCGAGGATGTTCTCACCGATGA
>CAYNKE010000263.1:0-2175 GCA_964397715.1 uncultured Bifidobacterium sp.
TGATGCGCTACCGCGACTTCGGGATCGACGCGCCCGACTTCGTGCCGATGGAGACCTACCACAGCGGTTACGACGAGGATCCGTCGTCCATCCTGGCCCAGCGCAGCATGGACACCGACGTCTTCTCGGACTCCATCGAACTCTGAGTTCACCCTGGTGTACGGGCCAGTTTCCGGTCGCTGAGCGACCGGAAACTGGCCCGAAACCATGTCTGGGCAGGGTTGGAGTCGGTCGGGGGCCGCTCGTAACATCTCAGGGTCCCTGATTCGCATGGATCGGGATTCCGGGTGCGTTCCTCCGTGAACCTGCCCACTCACCGGAACGAAGAGGATCGAGAGTGCCCACAATTCAGCAGTTGGTCCGCCAGGGCCGCAGCACGAAGTTCAGCAAGACCAAGACGCCGGCCCTGAAGGGTTCGCCGCAGCGTCGCGGTGTCTGCACTCGCGTGTACACCAACACTCCCAAGAAGCCGAACTCGGCGCTCCGCAAGGTGGCGCGTGTTCGCCTCTCGAGCGGTGTCGAGATCACCGCGTACATCCCCGGTGAAGGGCACAACCTCCAGGAGCACTCGATCGTTCTCGTACGCGGTGGGCGCGTGCGCGACCTTCCCGGTGTCCGTTACAAGATCATTCGCGGCGCGCTCGACGCAGCCGGCGTGAAGAACCGCAAGCAGGCCCGCAGCCGTTACGGCGCGAAGCGCGCCAAGTGACCGCGAAGGAATTGGTGAACTGACATGCCCCGTAAGGGTCCCGCCCCCCGCCGAGAGCTCCACCCCGACCCGGTGT
The DNA here is from genome assembly GCA_964397715.1 of uncultured Bifidobacterium sp. GTDB lineage: Bacteria > Actinomycetota > Acidimicrobiia > Acidimicrobiales > Ilumatobacteraceae > Casp-actino8. Next base: position 786 of record CAYNKE010000263.1, read on the forward strand.
ACCGCTCGCTGCTCGTGACGCAGCTCATGAACAAGGTCATGCTCCGCGGCAAGAAGAGCGTCGCCGAGAAGATCGTCTACGACGCACTCAAGATGATCGAGACCAAGACCGGCACCGAACCGGTCGCGACTCTGAAGCGCGCGATCGACAACGTTCGTCCGCCCCTCGAGGTCCGCAGCCGCCGAGTCGGTGGCGCCACCTATCAGGTGCCGGTCGAGGTCAAGCCGCGCCGTGCGAACACCCTCGCGATTCGTTGGGTCGTCGAGTACTCGCGCGCCCGTCGCGAGAAGACCATGGCCGAGTGCCTCGCCAACGAGCTGCTCGACGCCTCCAACGGTCTCGGCGCCTCGATCAAGAAGCGTGAAGACATGCAGAAGATGGCCGAGTCCAACAAGGCCTTCGCGCACTACCGCTGGTGATTCTCACCAACGAGTAGTTCACACCCCTCCTTCAGCACCCCGGCCTCGCCGCCGGGGTGCGACCATGTAAGACCCCCCGAAGAACAAGAACAGAAACCGAAAGTGACCGACGATGGCAAAGCGTGAGTTCCCCCTCGAGCGCACCCGCAACATCGGCATCATGGCCCACATCGATGCCGGTAAGACGACCACGACCGAGCGCATCCTCTACTACACCGGCAAGACCTACAAGATCGGTGAAGTGCACGAAGGCGCCGCGACCATGGACCACATGGCGCAGGAGCAGGAGCGCGGTATCACCATCACGTCGGCCGCGACCACGTGTATCTGGAACAACCATCGCATCAACATCATCGACACGCCCGGCCACGTGGACTTCACCATCGAAGTCGAGCGTTCGCTCCGCGTTCTCGACGGTGCCGTCACCGTGTTCGACTCGGTCGCCGGCGTCGAACCTCAGACCGAGACCGTGTGGCGTCAGGCCAACAAGTACCGCGTACCCCGCATGTGCTTCGTCAACAAGATGGACCGCATCGGCGCCGACTTCTACCGCACCGTCCAGATGGTGAAGGACCGCCTCGAGGCGACCTGTGCCGTCATCCATCTCCCGGTCGGATCGGGCGGACCCGAGAGCAACAAGCCTTTCGTCGGCCTCGTCGATCTGGTGAAGATGAAGGCCCTGATCTGGCGCGACGAAGAACTCGGCGCGAAGTGGGACGAAGTCGACATTCCGGCCGACATGGTCGATCAGGCCAACGAGTACCGCGAGCAGCTTCTCGAGACCATCGCGACGAGCGATGACGAGTTCATGGAGAAGTACCTCAACGGTGAGGCCGTGTCCGAAGCCGAGATCAAGCGCGCCATCCGTAAGGGCACGCTCGCTTTCGACTTCGTGCCGATCCTGTGCGGCTCGGCCTTCAAGAACAAGGGTGTGCAGCCGATGCTCGACGCCGTCGTCGACTACCTGCCGA
>CAYNKE010000264.1:0-2174 GCA_964397715.1 uncultured Bifidobacterium sp.
CTTCGAGATAGGCGATGGTGTCGGGGTCGTCGCGATCGGCGAGCCAGTAGTACGGGTCGTCCACGTCGCCGGTCGGTCGCGAGAGGCGCGTGGGCTTGACCGGTGCGACCGGCGCAGCGATCGGCGAAGGGGGAGTCGTCGACATCGTCGCCAGGGTATGTGTCCGATCGAACGCCGCCCGCCTCGCCGAGCCCGATGTGGTCACCATTAGCGTCTCGGCCATGCGGGTGTGGATCGATCAGGACTTGTGCACGGGCGACGGCCTGTGCCTCGACCACTGCCCCGACGTCTTCGTGCAGTTGGAGGACGGCATCGCCTACGTGGCCGAGCAGGGCCAAGCGCTGAACGACCCGGGCGGGGCCGGCAGCCTGGCGTGGGTGCCCCTGAAGCACTACCAATCGGTGGTGGATGCGGCCGAGGCCTGCCCGGGCGAGTGCATCTTCATCGAGATGACCCCGGCGTCGGTCGCCAAGGCCTCCTGAGCCGCCGGTGGAGCCCGTCGGCCCAATTGTTACTATGGCCGTAGTGGAAATTCCCCGGGTGACCGGGGTGCCCGACCCCTCGTAGGAGACCCTGAATGACCTCGTTCGACCTGGATCTCAGCAAGTACTCACTCGGCTGGAGCGACGACGTCGAGTATGCGTTCGCACCCGAGAAGGGCCTGAGCGATCGCGTGGTCGACCAGATCTCGTGGTGGAAGGGCGAGCCCCGCTGGATGACCCAGTTCCGTCTGCGCAGCCTGCGCCTGTTCGACAAGAAGCCGATGGCTCCGTGGTTCGCCGAGAACATGCCCGACATCGACTTCCAGGACATCTTCTATTACCTGCGTCCCGCCACCGCCCAGGTCGACGAGTGGGACGACCTGCCCGAGCAGATGAAGGCCACGTACGAGAAGCTCGGCATCCCCGAGGCCGAGCGCAAGTACCTCGCCGGTGTGACCGCGCAGTACGAGTGCCTCCGCGGATCGACCAAGGTCTGGACCACCAAGGGAATGCGCCTCATCAAGGAACTGCAGGCTGGCGACGAGGTCTTCGCTCTCAACGAGGACAGTCGCGAACTCGAGGTTGCTCGTGTGGTCGGCGGTGGCGAATCTGGAGAGAAAGAAGTCTTCGAAATTCGAGCCGGCTCGCGTTGTATCGGCGCCTCAGCCAATCACCCGTTCCTCGTGCTTCGTGATCACCGGGGGGAGGGCCGTCGCAAGGCGCGCTATCGCACGGAATGGGTTGCCGTCGAAGATCTTCGCGTGGGTGATCTGGTCGCAGTCCCCGGATGCTTGCCCGAGTTCGGCCGAACTGACGGCCTTCGGGAGCGTGGAGTCCACACCTCTTTGGGTTTCACCAATCCGGACCTCGCCTGGTTCGCCGGCCTGTGGCTAGGTGACGGTTACTTCAAGAACAGCGACGGATACACGACCGCTCAGATCGCCGTCGACGCTTCCGACACCGGACTTGTCGACGAAATCATCCGTGTCGCTCGTGAGCAGTTCGGTCTCGAATTCCGTCTGGCCGCTGATGGCTACCGATTGACGGCACTCCGAACGGCCCAATTGGCCGAATTCCTGCAGGCGAACGGCCTCGGAGGACGCTCGCTCACCAAGCGCGTGCCGGAATGGGTGGGCGGTTTGCCCTCGAATCAACGACTGGCCTTCCTCGCTGGTTTCATCGACGCCGATGGCACAGTGCGCGCGCATCGGTCGGCCAGGAATCCGGTCATCACGTCGGCCAATCCCGATCTTCTCGACGACCTTCGTGATCTCGCGCAGCTTTGCTCCATCGGTGTGAGCGCCGTGACGTCGTTCGAATCTCCGCATCCAGTCGATGCCGATCGCATGATGACCGGGTACCGACTTCATCTTTCGGGTGATTTCGACCAGTTGCCCTTGCGGTCGCCGAAGAAGGCCGAGCGTCTCGGAGCCCGCAAGTATGCGCACTCCAACACTTCGGCGAAGGGAACCACGTTCCGGAGTCACACCTCTGAATCACTGCGATTCGTCAAGATCGAATCGATCGAGAGCGTCGGGGTCGAGACCACCTACGACATCGAGGTAGCCGGACATCACAACTTCGTCGCCGAGGGTTTCATCGTCCACAACTCCGAAGTCGTCTTCCACCGCAACCGTGAAGATCTCGAGGCGCAGGGGATTCTCTTCTGCGACATGGACACCGCGTTGCGCG
>CAYNKE010000265.1:0-2174 GCA_964397715.1 uncultured Bifidobacterium sp.
CCTGATCAAACTTATGTAGCCAATCTTCTCTTGCCTGCATGCAAAGGTTTAACAGATCAGTGGTGCGTGGAATCGCTGAGTGTTCGCAAGAAGGATGAACCGATCACAAAACTTTCGACTTTCATTAGACAAGTAAATGGTCAAACCGTCGTCAATACTCCAGGTGATGGATTGCCTGGTGGATCAACGATCAGTCTCTGGCGTGCAGAAGGTTTGAATAATTCTGGTGGCGTTGATACTTACGCCGTCTATGTTGTGTTGAAGGCAACTTCATTCCCGGGCCGTGGTCCATCTTTTACTGGATTCACTGCAATGGTTCTTCCTTATTCAGAGAAGAGTGGGTTTCAATACGAACAAGCATCAACTGATGAAATGGTTTTACCAACCGGATCTATTCGGGTAGGTAGTCGTGGTTCGGCATCCGAATGTGCGTGGACTGAAGCGGGCGTTTGTGGATTGATGGAAGATTTCCCGACTGGCGTACGGGCATCTTTAACACTTCGTGTCAGCAATCAACTCACGGGTTGGTTGATGGGTCGGATGACAGATCCAGTAATCGATGTTCAACAATTTGATGCTGAACAGAACAAGATTTCAATCGATGCAGAGCCAGTGAAAGTTCCAAAGTTCTATGCAACAACTGACCGCACCACTGCGTCGCAAGCGATTCTTGCCTCGCTACCTCGGAATGCTGATTTCACTGGTGTGACAAATGGATTAGCCAATGAGCCTGGCGCATTTGCGACTATTCAGAATTGGAAAGATGTTGCGAAAGATACTGCTGCAGGCGTTGTCTCAACTTGGTCGGCAACGACAATCTCAAATGGTTTTGGTTCGCAATGTCTTGCCGATAAAACAAAACTTCTTGGTGTTGTTACGACTAACGCGATGGTTTATGAAGGAACAGCCCCACGATTTGAGAACAGCACATTGAATTATCAAGTGGGCGGTATGCACTACAACCCCGATGGAACCGTATTTGAAGGTTCGTACGATCTTGTGATGCGCAAAGGCACTGCACAATGTCTCTATGGTTTTACTGATGCGCCGATAACCGCAACAGTTACCGTTGTTGATGCAGGAAAAGAACAAAGAATTGAAACATCATCGTTGCAGGAGCTCGGCTCGGGCACCGATAAGTGGCTCAAACTCTCCGCACGCGGTTTTACTTTCTCTAGCCCAACATTGAAGATCAAACTCAATCAAGATAAACCAGTGGTCGCTGCTCCTTCTCCTGCGCCGTCACAATCGTCGGGTTCGGGAAGTAGCCAGGCCTCGACAATCGCTCCGGCGAAGGCCACTCCCAAAGTTTCCATAACTTGCGTCAAGGGAAAGATCACTCGGAAGGTTCTAGGGGTCGACCCTAAATGCCCCGCAGGATTCAAGAAAAAGTAAGCCTGACCAAGGGTAAAAACGATTTGGCAATGCTCTTGCTCGGGTTGGTTTAGACTTCGACATCGTCGCAAGATTCGTGCGCACAAGGGGCCTTTAGCTCAGTCGGTAGAGCAACGGACTTTTAATCCGTGGGTCGTCGGTTCGATCCCGACAGGGCCCACACCTACTCATTCCTCTATCTGCCAGTTACTCTAAGGGTAAGTGCTTCGCCTTCGCTTAACGAGAAAAGTTCTCTAGATACCGAGAATGGAAATTTCAGATGATTAAGCGTAGGGATTCACGCTCCATTCTTTTTATCCTGATTCTTTTTCTGAATTCATTTTCTGGTGAAGCCATTGCTGATTCGATTCCTGATGAGCAGTGGGTGATGCCAATACCTGCAGATGTCAGAACGACTCCGTACGTTGGAATCAATGCTGATGGCGAAGGTATCAACGGAGGCATGGGCACCTCGTGGTTGCTTGGTCAGGAATCCCATGGCACGATCCCAAATGTCAGCGCGATTACCGCGCATCACATTTGTAAAAGTATTAATGATCCTGCATGTGCCAATTCAACAATCTTTCAATATGCGGCGACCTTCGGCAAATGTTCAATAGAGTTGAGTGTTGATTGCGTGAAAAGTGTCGAGGCAACCTCTGCTTCGGGTAAAAGCTTGGAAGTAAAATTCGTTAGATCTCTTACTTCGGTCGGGGCAACACCTTTTGCAGGATCCGCGTCGCTAGGACTACCTTCTGGTGGTACGGCTCAGATTATTGATATTCCCGATGCGCCACACG
>CAYNKE010000266.1:0-2157 GCA_964397715.1 uncultured Bifidobacterium sp.
GGCATCGCCTCGTCGAGGCCCAGGCCGAGCAGCACGTCACGCACCCGACGTCGACGTTGCTGAACCGGTGAGAGTCCGCCGGCCAGCGTCGACTTCGGAACCGTCTTGCCCAACTTGTCGTAACCGAACAAACGAGCCACTTCTTCGACGATGTCGATCTCGAGCGTGCAGTCGGGGCGCCATGACGGAACCGACACCACAAGTGCTGATCCCTCGGCTCGACACGCGAAACCGATGGGCTCGATCAACGCACTGATCTCGGTGGCACTGAACGGTCGACCGAGCAACGCCCCCACCCGCTCGGGGCGCACCACGATGGTGACCGCGGCCGGCATCGACGGCGTGCGAGCATCGACGAAACCGTCGTGCACCACGAGGTCGGGACAGGTGAGGCGCAACAGTTCGACGAACCGGGCGATGGAGGTCTCGATACCGAGCGGATCGACGCCGCGTTCGAATCGAGCCGAGGCCTCGCTGCGCAATCCGAGCCGCTGAACAGTCTTCATGATGCCGGGCACCTCGAAGTACGCCGTCTCGAGCGCAACCGTCGTGGTTCCGTCACTGATCTCGGTGTTCTGGCCACCCATGATGCCGGCGATACCGATGGGCCGATCGGTCGCGTCGCAGATCAACAGATCGTCGGCGGTGAGCGTGCGCTCCACGCCGTCGAGCGTGATCATCGACTCGCCGTCACGCGCCACACGAATTCGGAAACCTCCCCCACCCAGCGTGTCGAAGTCGTACGCGTGGTTGGGCTGGTTGGTCTCGAGCATCACGTAGTTGCTCACGTCGACCACGTTGTTGATGGGCCGCATACCCGCCGCGGCCAAGCGGCTCTTCATCCAGTCGGGCGATTCGGCCACCCGGATACCCGAGATGATGACGGTGGTGAAGCGCGGGCAGCGATCGCCAGCCACGATCTCGACGGACGCCGAGCGGGCTTGTCCGCTCGCGATCACCGCACCACTCGGAGCGGAGAACGGCACTCCGAAACGCGCGGCTAGATCGCGCACCACACCCACGTGCCCATAGGCGTCGGGACGATTGCGCAACACGTCAAGGTCGTACACGATCTCTTCGGCCAGACCGAGAGCCTGTCCGTACGGAACACCCAGAGGCGTCTTCGGATCGAGGATGAGGATTCCGCTGTGGTCGTCGCCGAGACCCAACTCGCGCGACGAACAGCACATGCCCTCGCTCGGGATTCCGACGATCGGCTTGGTTTCGATGAGGCGGCCGTCGGGCATCGCCGTGCCTGGGGTGGCCCACGGGATCACGTCATCGGGCTGCATGTTGAAGGCACCACACCACACGTGGTGTTCGGTGCCGTCGCCGATGTCGAGGAACACGCGATGCACCTTGGCCGCATCGGGGTGGCGCTCGGTCCGAATGACGCGGGCGGTGATGACGCCCGCCACCGTGGCCCCCACGCGATCGACACTCTCGACCGCCAGGCCGACATCGGACAACGTGTGAGCGATCGCGTCGACGTCATCGGGCAGTGGTGCCAGTTCGCGGAGCCAGGAGTGAACGACCTTCATGTCAGAACTGCTCGATGAACCGGATGTCGTTGGTATACATCTCGCGCACGTCGCCCACACCGTGGCGCTCCTTGGCCATGCGATCGATGCCGAAGCCGAACGCGAAGCCGCTCCATTCCTCGGGGTCGAGCCCTCCGGCGCGCAGAACGTTGGGATGCACCATGCCGCAACCACCCAACTCGAGCCAGTCGCCCTTGGGTGTGCGGATGTCGAACTCGGCCGACGGTTCGGTGAACGGGAAGTAGGAGGGCCGCAGACGGCTGCCGAACTCGGTGCCGAAAAATGCCTTGGTGAACGCGTCGATGGTGCCGGCCAGATCGGCGAGCGTGATACCGCGATCGATCACCAGGCCTTCGATCTGATGGAACACGGCGAGGTGGGTGGCGTCGGTGGTCTCGTTGCGGAACACGCGGCCCGGCATCACCATGTAAATGGGCGGCTGGATGGCCTGCATCACGCGGATCTGCACCGGGGACGTGTGTGTACGCAACACCGTGCTCCCGGGCGCACCATGGTCGACGTAGAAGGTGTCGTGCATGCTGCGCGCGGGATGCGACGGCGGCATGTTGAGCGCCTCGAAGTTGTACCAATCGGTCTCCACTTCGGGTCCCTCGGC
>CAYNKE010000267.1:0-2125 GCA_964397715.1 uncultured Bifidobacterium sp.
CTACTCGTTACGTCTACTCGTTACGTCTACTCGTTACGGAGCCAGTGGTCGATCAGCTTGCGGGCGATCGAGATGCCGGGCGGAATCGTGGGCAGCGCGTCTTTCCGGTACCAATTGGCGTCCATGATCTCGTTCGGATCGCACACGATGTCACCGCCGATCCAGTCGGCCCGGAAACCGAGCATCAGGCTGTGCGGGAAGGGCCACGGCTGACTGCCCAGGTACCGAACGTTGCCGACTTCGACGCCGACCTCTTCGCGAACCTCGCGCACGACCGCACCTTCGAGCGTTTCACCCGGCTCGACGAAGCCCGCGAGACACGAGTAGAGCGGCGCACGGAATTGAACGCCGCGTGCGAGCAAAGCCTCTTGGTCGGGGCCGGGCTCGCCGCGGGTGACGAGCGTGATCATGGCCGGAGCCAATCGTGGGAATGCCACGAGGCCACAGGCCGGACATTTCATCGCCCTCTCGTTTCGCGCGAGTTCGGTGGCCGTGCCGCAGCGGCCGCAGAACCGGTGCGATCGGGCCCAGTCGACGAGTTGGACCGCGCGGCCCGCCACGAGCCACTCGTCCTCGCTCGCGCGTCCGAAGTAACTGAACAGGTCAAGAGCCGCACCTTCGGACGGATCGTCGCCACGAGGGACGTCGACTCCCCACCACGCGTGACCGTCGAGCTCGCCGAGGTAGTGCACCGACCAGTCGTCGTCGGCTCGTCGATCGTCGACCCACACCCGTGACTCGACGACGTGCACGTAGCGATGCGACGACACCGACTCGGGCGGTACGAGACCGGGTTCGAAGCGGGTGGGGCGGCTGATCACCCCAGGCCCGAAGCGTCGATCGGACGGAGAACGGTCGGACTGGGTCACCCCACGAGTGTGACCGTAGGATGCCCCTCATGTCGAACTCGTCACGCTCCGCTGGCCGCAACGTCGTCATCGTCGAGGCCGTCCGCACTCCGGTCGGCCGCAAGAACGGCGGACTCTCCACGCTTCATCCCGCCGAAATCCTCGGCCTGGTCCAGAAAGAAGTGATCCGCCGCACCGGCATCGATCCGGCCGCGATCGAGCAGGTCGTCGGCGGAAACGTGAGCCAAGTCGGTGCCCAGAGTTTCAACCTCACCCGCACCGCCTGGCTGTCGGCCGGGCTGCCCCTCACGACGGCCTGCACGACGGTCGACACGCAGTGCGGTTCGAGTCAGCAGGCGACCGGTCTCGCCGCGTCGCTCGTCGCGTCCGGCGTCGTCGACGTGGCGATGGCGTGTGGCGTCGAGTCGATGAGCCGTGTTCCGATCGGTTCGAACTCGGCCAAGTCGCTCGGTCTCGGCGTTCCGGTTCCGAAGAGCTACTTCGAGTTGTACGAGTTCACGTCGCAGTTCGAAGGTGCCGAGCGCATCGCCGACAAGTGGAACATCACGCGCGCCGACACCGATGCGTTCGGCCTCGCCTCGCAGCAGCGCGCCGCGCGCGCCTGGGCCGAGGGTCGCTTCGACGGCCAGTACATCGAAGTCGAGGCACCCGACCTCGACGCCGAGGGCAATCCCACCGGCACGACGCATCGCGTCACCCGCGACGAGGGCATCCGCGAGTCGACACTCGAGAAGTTGGCGACCCTCAAGCCGGTTGCGCGCGAGAACGGCGTGCACACCGCCGGGAACTCGTCGCAGATCTCCGACGGCGCCGCCGCGATCCTCATGATGACCGAGGAGAAGGCCAAGGCACTCGGCCTCAAGCCGCGCGCCCGAATCGTCGACTCGTGCCTCGTGGGCGTGGACCCGATTCTCATGCTCACCGGCCCGATCGACGCGACCCAGCGTCTGCTCGAGCGCAACAACCTGACGATCGATCAGATCGACACCTTCGAGATCAACGAGGCGTTCGCATCGGTCGTTCTCGCATGGGCCAAGGAAGTCGGCGCCGACCTCGAGAAGACCAACCCGAACGGTGGCGCGATCGCTCTCGGTCACCCCCTCGGCGGAACCGGTGCCATCCTCATGACCAAGGCGCTCTACGAACTCGAGCGCACGAACGGGCGCTACGGCCTCGTGTCGATGTGCTGCGGTGGCGGTCTCGGTACGGGCACCCTCATCGAGCGCGTCTAGTCCTTCGGCCACGTCGGTGGCTCG
>CAYNKE010000268.1:0-2119 GCA_964397715.1 uncultured Bifidobacterium sp.
CGTACACCACCACGTAGCGATCGGTGATCGACATGTCGTGCACCATCGACATGCCAGGCAGCGGAATGTCGACCGTGCGGTTCACTCGACCGTCCTTGCCCACGCGTACGTATTGGATGTGGTCGAGCCACTCGGCCCAGGCGTACACCATGGCGTGCATCTCGCCCGTTGCCGGATCGACCTTCGGGTGGGCGGTGAATGCGCCGGGCAGCGTGCCGAAGAAGTCGTTGTACCCGACGGTCTCGAGTTCGTAGGTGAGCTCGACCGGGCATCCGCCGGCCTCGACCATGGCCCACGTGGTGCCGGCGAACGCACCCACGTTGGTGTTGGGCCCGCTCGGCGAATTGTTCCAATTACGACCCGGGATCTCGGCCTGGCCGCGCACCTCGCTCACGCGCTTCGAGCCGACGTAGCGATTGCGGTACCACTCGGCGCGACCCTCGCGCAGACGAATGCCGTGCACCATGCCGTCGCCGATGAACCAGTGGTGAGTCGACGGATCGACCTCACTGATCGGGTTCGGTCCGTTGCGCAGGTAGCGGCCGTTGAGTTCCTTGGGGAGTTCGCCGATCACCTGCAGATCGGTTGCGGTGACTTCCTCGGTGACGGGTGCGTAATTGCCCGCGAGGTACCGGTTGTGGGCGGGGGCATCGGAAAGTGCGCTCATGTGACGCTGTCTAGTCGCCCACGTTGACACTGTCAAGAGACTCTCCTACGATTCCGGCGTGGCTCCCCAGACCCTGCGCGAGACCGTCCTCAAGGCGGCCGTCGACTACATCGCCGATCACGGACCCGACGGCCTGTCGTTTCGACAGGTTGCCCAAGCGGCTGGCGTGAGTCACCAGGCGCCGTACCACCACTTCACCGATCGCAAGGGAATCTTCGAAGCCATCTCCACCGAGGGCTACGAGATGTTCACCGCCGCCATGCTCGGCGCGTTGGCCGGCGACCCCGACGATCCCACCACCGCGCTCCTCGAGGCGTACGTGGGCTTCGCGCTCGATCACCGAGGGCACTTCCGTGTGATGTTCAGGCCCGATCTGTGCATGATCGGTGACAACCCCGAACTGCAGCGTGTCGCCGATGCTTCGTTCGACGTGCTCGTCGACTTGGTGCGCGACGTTCTCGGGCCCAAGGCTTCGATCAGCGACATCCGCGCTCGCGCGACCGCGATGTGGGCACTGGCCCACGGCTTGGCCACTCTCCTCATCGACGGCCCGCTCGAGAACAAGATCGGGCGCATCGGCAGCCGCCGCGCTCTCATCCGTGCGGTGGCCGAGCAGTCAGGAATGGCTGCGCCCAAGAAGCGCAAACGCTGAGATTCAGCCGAACAGGTGCAACATGCCGCGCGCGATGGCGGACGATTGCACCGTCACGTGGTGCTCGCCCGCGTAGATCGCGAAGTCGACACTCGCGCCCGACTCGGCGGCCCGACGACCGAACGTCTCGGCGTTGCGCACCATGGCCGCCATCACACGCTGATCGGCATTGGCGAATCGCTGCGGGTACACCTTCGACACGTCGCCCTCTTCATGTTCACCCGCGCACACGAACAATCGGTGGCTGGTCGGACGCTTCCCGATGTCGCGCGACAGGATCGATGCGTCGTTCCACCACAGCGACGGCGTGATGGCCATTGCTCGCGGGAACACGTCGGAGTGTTCGAGCCAGGCCCACGCGGCGAACAAGCCCGACAACGACCAGCCACCGATCGCGCAGTCGCCCATCGCGTGACCAGCGGCGCTCAATCGGGTGCGTACTTCTGGCAGCACCTCGTCGACGAGCAACCGGAGAAACTCTCGCGCTCCCCCGGTTCCCTTCGACGCCATCGCGTTGTCGGCCGCGAACGGGCCGGGCAGGGTCCACTCGTCGGGCGTGAAGTCGCGGAATCGACTCGTGAGGTACGCCAACGGATTCGGCTCGTCGCGCATCACTCCCACCACCGCCACCGGCGGGAAGTCACCGAGCGACACGAGCCCGAGCGTGCGCGCGAATTCGGTGGCGGTGAGGAACATGAAGTCGCCGTCGAGGAGGACGAGGACCGGAACCGGCTGAGAGGTCGGCGTGGTCGGCAACGACAAGTGGACACGCAGGCCGGGCTCGGACGAACCCGAGGGCG
>CAYNKE010000269.1:0-2107 GCA_964397715.1 uncultured Bifidobacterium sp.
GGCAAGCCCGAGTTCGTCGTCAATTTCTTCGAGTTCATCGCCGAAGAAGTGCGCGAGATCATGGCCGGACTGGGCTTCCGCTCGATCGCCGAGATGGTCGGTCACAGCGATGTTCTCGACGTCGTGAAGGCGGTTGCGCACTGGAAGGCCAAGGGGCTCGACTTGGCGCCGATCCTCGCGCCGGCGCAGAACCCGTACGGCCAGGCCAGTCGCCAGACCGTCGCCCAGGATCACGGCTTGGCCGAGGCGCTCGACAACGAGCTCATCGCGAAGTCCCGCGCAGCCATCGAGAGCGGAGAGCCCGTCCGCTTCGCGGTCTCGATCCGCAATGTCAACCGAACCGTCGGCACGATGCTCGGTCACGCGGTCACGAGTCGTTGGAAAGGTGCGGGGCTTCCTGACGACACGATCCAGATCGACTTTCGCGGTTCGGCCGGCCAGAGCTTCGGCGCCTTCGTTCCGCGTGGCGTGACCCTGCGGCTGGAGGGCGACTCGAACGACTATCTCGGCAAGGGGCTCTCGGGCGGTCGACTCGTCGTGCGTCCCGATCGAGACGCCACCTTCGTGGCCGAGGACAACGTGATCGCCGGCAACGTGATCGGCTACGGGGCGACTGGCGGCGAGATCTATCTGCGCGGTCTGGTCGGCGAGCGATTCTGCGTCCGCAACTCGGGTGCGACTGCGGTCGTCGAAGGTGTCGGCGACCACGCGTGCGAATACATGACGGGTGGGCGAGTCGTGGTGCTCGGTCCGACCGGCCGCAACTTCGCCGCCGGAATGTCGGGTGGTATCGCGTACGTGTACGACCCGAACGAAGTCTTCGCGTCGAAGGTCAACTACGAGTTGGTCGATCTCGAGCCGCTCGATGCGCTCGACCTCGACTTCCTCCGCACGACCGTCACGGCGCACACCGAGGAGACCGGCAGCGCGATCGGAGGACGCGTTCTCGGCGCGTGGGACGCCGAGGTGTCGCACTTCCGCAAGGTCATGCCCCGTGATTACAAGCGCGTCCTGACCGTCATGGACGAGGCCCGTCGACAGGGCCTGTCGGAAGAGCAGACGTTGCAGCGAGTGATGGAGAGCACCAATGGGTGAGACGACCGGATTCCTGAAGTGGAAGCGCGAAGCCCCGTCTCGCCGTCCCGTGCCGGTTCGCCTGCGCGACTGGAAAGAGGTGTACGAGCCCTTCGACCGTGAAGCGCTCAAGCGCCAGGCCGGTCGGTGCATGGATTGCGGTATCCCGTTCTGCAACAACGGCTGCCCCCTCGGCAATCTCATTCCCGACTGGAACGATCTCGTGTACCGCGAGCACTGGCGCGACGCGATCGATCGTCTGCACGCGACGAACAACTTCCCCGAGTTCACCGGCCGTATCTGCCCAGCGCCTTGCGAGTCGGCGTGTGTGCTCGGAATCAACGCTGATCCGGTGGCCATCAAGCAGGTGGAGGTCGAGATCGTCGACCGCGCCTGGGACGAGGGCTGGGTCGTCCCGCAACCTCCGAGCGTCAAGACCGGCAAACGAGTCGCGGTCATCGGTTCGGGTCCGGCCGGACTGGCGGTCGCTCAGCAACTCACCCGCGCCGGTCACGACACGGTGGTGCTCGAGCGCGCCGATCGCATCGGCGGCCTGCTTCGCTACGGCATTCCCGAGTTCAAGATGGAGAAGCGCCATCTCGACCGTCGCCTCGCGCAGATGGAAGCCGAAGGTACCGAGTTCCGGACCAACGCGATCGTCGGACAGAACGTCGACATCGGCGTGCTCACCGCGTCGTACGACGCCGTCGTGCTCGCGTGTGGCGCGACGTCATGGCGTGACCTTCCCGTTCCGGGCCGGGACCTCCAGGGAATTCATCAGGCGATGGAGTACTTGCCGTTCGCCAATCGCGTGCAGGAAGGCGACATCGGCTCGTCACCCATCGACGTGAACGGCAAGCACGTCGTGATCATCGGCGGTGGCGACACCGGTGCCGACTGCCTCGGGACCGCGCACCGTCAAGGTGCGGCGTCGATCACGCAGATCGAGATCATGCCCCGTCCGCCCGAAGAACGTGCGGGAGCCAACCCGTGGCCGCAGTACGCGATGGTCTATCGAGTGTCGTCGGCCCAC
>CAYNKE010000270.1:0-2091 GCA_964397715.1 uncultured Bifidobacterium sp.
TTCTTCTCCAAGGACGAGATCATCGACAACGTCGGCCACAACGGCTACCAGGCGTTCATGATCATCGGCCTGAGCGGAGCGTTCTTGACCGCGGCCTACATGACTCGGGCGACGTACCTCACCTTCTTCGGGGAGGCTCGTGGTGCTGCGGCCGGCGAACATCACGACGAAGGCCACGCCACCGACCACGGACACGACGCCCACGACGATCACGGTCATGACGCGCACGCGACGCACGATGCCCACGACGATCACGGTGCCCACGGTCCGCACGAGAGTCCCAAACTCATCACGATTCCCCTCGTGATTCTCGCGGTCCTCGCGCTCACCGCCGGACTCTTCAATGCGACGCCGTTCGGATCGAGTTGGGAGCGCTTCAAGAAGTATGTCGAGCCCAGTCCGGCCTTCGTCATGCCCGAACCGGTGAAGGCATCGGGTCCGGGAGAAGCGGTGGTCGTTCTCGACTCCACGCGCGCTTCCGAAGGTGAAGAAGGCGGCGAGAAGGCGGGTTGCTCGTACCAGGCGCCGGCGGAAGGGGAGGTCTGCTACTTCCCCGCGGTCAGCCATGCCGAGTTCAAGTGGAGCAAGGCCTTGTTGTCGTTGGCCATCGTCGCCGTCGGGCTGGTGTCGAGTTGGTTGTTCTGCGTGCAGTTCTACACGCGTCGCAATCGTCGTCTCGTCGGTCTCACACAGCGCAACGTCGTCCTGCGTGGCGGCTACACCTTCCTCGCCAACAAGTACTACCTCGACGCTCTGTACGAGAAAGTCGTCGTCCATTCGATCGCTCACCCGATCGCTCGGGCCGCGTACTGGTTCAACCAGAACGTCATCGACGGCGTGGTCAACGCCGCCGGCAAGATCTCACGCCGCACCGCCGGCTGGGTATACCGAAACATCGATCAGCGCGTCGTCGACGGCGCGGTGAACGGCTCGGGCGCCGCGGCCCGGGGTACGGGTGGGGCATTGCGCCCCGTCCAGTCGGGCAAGGTCAATCAATACGGAGCGCTGCTGTTCGCTGCGGCCGCCATCGGCGCTCTCGTACTCGTCATCGTGAACACCTGAGGAGATACGGCATGGAAGTACTCCGTGACCAGAACTGGCTGCTGACCGTCGGCACCTTCTTGCCCTTGGTCGGCGTGGTGGTGATGCTCTTCATCCCCAAGTCCGACGAACAGTCGCACAAGTCGGTGGCATTGATCACCGCCCTAGCCACCCTCGCCATCGGTATCTACACGTTGACTCAGTTCGATTTCGATCAGGCCGGCACGTTGCAGTTCTTCGCCGACGCCGAATGGATCAAGGTCATCTCCAGCAACTACACGATTGGCCTCGACGGCATGAGCCTGCCGCTCTACGTCTTGTCGATGGTCGTGACCGTGCTCGTCATGATCTATTCCTGGA
Source organism: uncultured Bifidobacterium sp. (assembly GCA_964397715.1). Lineage (GTDB taxonomy): Bacteria > Actinomycetota > Acidimicrobiia > Acidimicrobiales > Ilumatobacteraceae > Casp-actino8. The sequence goes on from CAYNKE010000270.1 coordinate 1,402, forward strand.
ACCACATTCCGTCACCCGGCAATCCGAAGGCGTTCCTCAGCCTGATGCTCATCCTGCAGACGGGTATGGCTGGCACCTTCATCGCCCAGGACCTCATCCTCTTCTTCGTGTTCTTCGAAGTCGTGCTCCTGCCGATGTACTTCATGATCGGCGTGTGGGGTGGCGAGCAGCGCCAATACGCGTCACTCAAGTTCTTCCTGTACACGATGTTCGGATCGGCGCTCATGCTGGTCGCGTTCATCGCGCTGTTCTTCAAGGTTCGTGGTGCGCTCCCCGAGGGAGTCGAGCCGTCGTTCTCGATCCCGATGCTCGCCGAGTACGGCGGTCTGCTCGGCCGCTCGGCGCAGATCTGGATCTTCGCCGGAATGTTCGTCGGGTTCGCCGTGAAGGTGCCGATGTTCCCGTTCCACACCTGGTTGCCCGATGCACACACGCAGGCTCCCACTCAGGGTTCGGTGATCCTCGCCGCCATCCTTCTGAAGCTCGGCACGTACGGATTCGTCCGTATCGCGATCCCGGTTCTCCCGGAAGCGGCCAAGGCCTGGGCGCCCTGGATCGGCCTGTTGTCGGTCATCGGCATCATCTACGGCGCACTCGGATGTCTGGCCCAGACCGACATGAAGCGTCTCATCGCCTTCTCGTCGGTGGCTCACATGGGCTTCGTGATGCTCGGTATCTCCACGCTCACGC
>CAYNKE010000271.1:0-2079 GCA_964397715.1 uncultured Bifidobacterium sp.
GCCATCAGCGATGGCAGTTTTCCCACCACCGCCCTCGCGCTCTGGACACGCGATCGGCACGCCGACGGTCGGCTTCCACTCGAGTTGATGGTCAATCACCTCACGCAGCGCACCGCGAGCCACGTCGGCTGGTTCGATCGGGGAGTGGTGGCTCCCGGATACCTCGCCGATCTCAATGTGATCGACATGTCCACCCTGGCCGCCGCACCCCCGCACATCGTCCACGACCTTCCGGCCGGTGGACGCCGTCTCGTGCAGGAAGCCGCCGGTTATCGCTTCACCGTGAAGGGTGGCGTGGTCACGTTCGAGGACGGCCGCCACACGGGCGAACTCCCTGGACGACTCGTGCGCGGCGCGAAACCTCGTCCGCGCTGATCAACTCGGAACCGAGAACAAGCCGCCGGCACGCACTTGGCGTGCGTACGGCCCGTCGTTCGCCATCAACTGATCGTGCGATCCTTGTTCGACGACGAGGCCGTCGTCGAGAACCACGATGCGATCGGCGTCCTTGATCGTCGAGAGCCGGTGAGCGATGACGATCGCGGTACGACCCCGCATCGCGTCGTCGAGAGCCGACTGGACCAGAGCCTCGTTCTCGTTGTCGAGGTGGCTCGTCGCTTCGTCGAGGATCATGACAGCCGGATCCTTGAGCAACAGACGCGCGATCGCGAGTCGTTGCTTCTCGCCGCCTGAGAGTCGATAGCCACGCTCGCCGACAACCGTCGCGTATCCGTCGGGAAGCGCCGCGATGGTGTCGTGGATCCGGGCGCGACGGCAGGCCTCCTCGATCTCGGCTGCGCTGGCATCGGTCTTGACGTAGCGGAGGTTCGACTCGATGCTCTCGTGGAAGAGATGCGGGTCCTGAGACACGACGCCGATCGCCTCGCGCAACGTGTCGGAGGTGAGGTCGCGGACGTCGAGGCCGTCGATGCGCACCGCACCACTCGTGACGTCGTACAACCGCGGAACGAGTGATGCGAGAGTGGTCTTGCCGGACCCCGATGAACCGACGAGAGCCACGGTCTCGCCTGGTTCGACGACGAGCGACACTCCGCGAAGCACGTCGCGATCGGGATCGCCGGTGGGTGCTCCCGGCGTCTCGAGCGAAGCGATCGACACCGCCGATGCCGGTGGGTATCGGAAGACGACATCGTCGAGTTCGACTCGTCCACGAGGGCCGACGAGATCGACCGCACCGGGCTTATCGACGATCGCCACCGGTGCGTCGAGTACTTCGAACACCCGCTCGAAACTCACGAACGACGTGAGCAGATCGACGCGGGCGTTCGTGAGGCCGGTGAGGGGCTGATACACCCGAGCGACGAGAGCCGCCAGCGCGACGAGAGTTCCGGAGGTGATGTCGCCCGACACGACGAGTTGCGCGCCGATTCCGTACACCGCGACCGCACCGAGTGCACCGACGAGGCCGAGCGCCACGAAGAACACTCGGCCGTACATCGCCGAACGAATGCCCGTGTCACGCACGCCGGCAGCTCGGTCGGAGAACTGCGCGACTTCGCGATCCTGACGACCGAACAGCTTCACGAGCATCGCACCGGCCACGTTGAAACGCTCCGACATCTGCGTGTTCATCTGCGCGTTCAGGCCCATCTGCTCCCGTGCGATCTCCTGCAGCTTGTTGCCCACGCGGCGGGCAGGAACGATGAACACCGGAAGGACGATGAGCGCAAGAAGGGTGAGCCGCCACTCCAGGGCGATCATCGCGAACAGAGTCGTCACGAGTACGACGACATTGCTCACGACGCTCCCGAGTGTCGATGTGACAGCGGTCTGAGCACCGATCACGTCGTTGTTGAGACGACTGATGAGCGAGCCGGTTTGCGTACGAGTGAAGAAGGCGATCGGCATGCGCTGAACCTTGTCGAACAACGCGACGCGCATGTCGTAGATGAGACCTTCACCGATTCGAGCCGAATACCAGCGCTGACCGATCGCGAGCACAGCATCAAAAACAGCCGCACCCACCGCCACCAGAGCAAGAGTCCAGATTCGAGAGCGCGAACCGTCGGGAATCGCGTCATCGATGATGGCGCGGAAGACGAACGGGGGAACGAGCGC
>CAYNKE010000272.1:0-2051 GCA_964397715.1 uncultured Bifidobacterium sp.
TTGACGATGGGGAGCGGCCCGGTTGAGTTTGCCTTCTTGCCCTTGTCGACGACGTCAGCCGCACGACTCACTCCACTCGGGTAGTCCTTCCGCAAGGCCTTGCAGTTGGAGTACTTCTTCGGCGGCTGCACTGTGGTGGAGACCACTCCGATCCACTTCGAATCGCTCACCAATGCGACGATCAACTTCCCAGGCAGGTTTCCAAGTTTCGAGCGATCGATCGAGACCGACAAGGTCCGACTCGAAGTCGAGCGAACCGACTGCATCGAGATTCCCGCATCGAGCTCGCCTCGTTCGACCTCGTACATCGGCCTCGGACCAGATGGGTCGAACAGGGCGAAGTAACCAGCATCACCCGAGGTGGTGATCGGAGGAAGTTCCACGCTCACTTCGTTCGCTGTCACCGACACGACCGACTCGCTCTCAACGAAAGCGTTCACCGTCTCGTATATCTCACCCGACGGCGCCACATAACCATCGACGGGATTCAGAGTTCCCGGTGGGGTCGTTCCAGTCGGGCCTGAGGGACCAGTCGATTGCGAGGGCTCGGAAGGTACGGCCGGAGGCGGAGTCACAACGGCGCTTTCGAGAGGTTGTCCTCCAACAAGCGTCCACGTCGGGTTTCCGTCGTCACCGATTTGGCGGAAGGTGTTGTCGGTCGGGGAATAAACGACGTTCGGCCCATGGACGCCCGCCACGTTGCCAGTCGAATCCGCCGGCGACTGAAGTACGAGGGAGCATCCGGCCGGACAGCCCATGTAATCAATGGGCATGACTCCGCCGAAGCAACCTTCCTGGCACACGATCACGCCATGGACGACGCCACTGTTGTCGACCACCGCGTATCCGCAGTTACCAACACAACTCGGCGCCGGCGGGGCGGGGATCGCGCCACCGGGGCCTGATGGCTCTCCATCGGCCAGAGCAATTCCATGGGACACGAAAATGCCCGCCGAGGACAACATGGCGACGACAAACACCCGCGAGATTCGCATCACAGTTTCACCTCTTTGACTCACTCCACTTTAAGAAACGCTCTGGACACCCGAAACCATGCCCGTACACCGTTTTCATCCCGAAGTTCCCTTCGGTTCACCCGGCTGACCCGTCCCGAACCACCTGGCTTGGCAAGATGTTCCCGATGCGTCGCACCAAGATCGTTGCCACCTTGGGCCCGGCCAGCCAGAGCCTCGTGGCCGACCTTGTCGAGGCTGGTGCATCCGTCGTCCGAATCAACTGTTCACACATGAGCACCGACGAAGTCGGGGCCGCGGTTCGCTCGGCCCGCGAGCAGTCGGAATCGGTCTCGATCCTGGTCGACATCCAGGGACCGAAGTTGCGTCTCATCGACGGCATCGACGCGACCGGCGACGAAGTCACTTTGTGGCAGAGCGGGCACGGCCCCGGCCCCAGCGTGGGTTTCGATCCACACGCGATCGGCGTGAAGGCCGGCGAGCGCATCCTCGTGAACGACGGTCGCATCGAGTTATCGGCGCTCGAGGTCGCACCTCACATGGTGCGGGCCCGTGTCGTTCGCGGTGGCACGGCCCAGGGAAGACGGGGCGTGAACCTGCCGGACACCGACGTGAAGGTCGAGATGTACTCGGCCAAGGACCGCGCCGACATCGCGGTGGCGGTCGAGAACGGTGCCGATTGGATTGCGCTGTCGTTCGTCCAACGGGCCGAAGACGTGCGCGAGGCCCGTCGCATGGTCCCCGAAGGTGTCCGGATTCTGTCGAAGATCGAGCGGCCCCAAGCACTGGCGGTGCTCGACGACATCTGTGCGGCATCGGACGCGGTCATGGCGGCCCGTGGGGATCTGGGTGTCGAGATTCCCTTCGCGCGCCTGCCGGTAGCGCAGCGCACAATCGCGCTCGCCGCGCTGCGCGCAGGAATCGTGTCAGTCTGCGCTACGGAGATGCTCGAGTCGATGATCACCGGTTCGCGCCCCACACGTGCCGAGGTCTCCGACGTCACCAACGCGGTACGCGACGGGTTCGATTGCGTGATGCTCTCGGCCGAGACCGCGATCGGTCACGATCCGATCGGCA
>CAYNKE010000273.1:0-2041 GCA_964397715.1 uncultured Bifidobacterium sp.
GTCGCAACACCACGGTCGAGGTGAACGGCAAGCGTTTCGACGTGGCCATGTGGGTCCCCGAGCAGACCGTCGTCGCCGTCGCATCCGGAGGAGCCAAGTCCGCGGCCAAGAAGCCGGCGCGCGCATCGGGTTCGGGTGGCGGAGCCGGTGGCGGTTCGGGTGAAGTCGCCGCACCGATGCAGGGCACCATCGTGAAGGTGTTGGTCGAAGTCGGCGCGACGGTGGAAGCCGGTCAGGCCGTGGTGGTTCTGGAGGCCATGAAGATGGAGAACCAGATCCAGGCCGAGAAGTCGGGCACCGTGAAAGAAGTTCGCTGCAAGGCCGGCGACACCGTGGGCGGCGGCGACGTCCTCATCATCATCGCCTGACGATTCGTTCGATCACTCGCCGACGAAGCGCTCGGACTCCAACCAACGGACGACCCACCAGCAGACGGCAGCGAAGCCGATCGTGCCCATGAGCAACACCAGGTTGGCCGACGGGCCCCACGGCCACCACCACTCGCGGTTGGCGTCGAGCCCGAGGGTGCGCACCTCCACACCAGTCACGTAGCGGCGCATGTTGGCGTGCAAGGCGACCGCCTGCGCCAGGCTCAGCGCCACGGCACCCACGCACATCGCCGACCGATTGCCCGTGGCGCCTCGAGCGAACGGCGTCGACTCGAGCCCCGCCATCACCAGCACGGGAAGCAACGGCAACAGATACCGGGCTTGGAAGATCTCACCCACCAGACTGCGGTCGGTGGCCATCACGTAGAACGGAATCACGAACAGCATTCCGGTCATCCACACCACCGCGCGGCGTCCGCCGACTGTGCTCGCCTTCGCCCCGAGCGCGACGACGAGCACGACGAGAGACACCGTCACGAACGTGGTGAGCACCGGGATCGGCGTGTCGAGCCAGCCGAGACCCTGACCGCCAAGACTTCCCGTCCACATCAACGGCAGATTGACGAAGTTGTAGAAGAAGACCTCGCCGAGACTCCGGTCGTAATTCTCCTTCTGCATTCCGATGCCGATGCCGGCGTTCGGAAACCTCGACACGAGGGCCAGCGCGACGAAGATCGCCGACACGACCAGTAAGACGATGGTGACGCGATGAGTCATCAGCCTGCGAAGTCGATCGCGGGGCTGCGCGAATGCCACGGCCACCGCCGTCAGCACCAAGAACACCCCGGCGTCCGATCGGCTCGTGAGCGCCAGTGCGCACGCGAACACCAGCACCGCGATCCGTGCGATTCGAGTTCGACGATCGGAGTCTTCGAGCAATGAGTGCAAGGTGATCCACGCCGTCGGAATCGCGGCCACCACAACGCCACTCGGATTGGTGGACGAGAAGAGGAAGAGCGCCATCGGCACCGACGTGACCAATGCACCGACCACCGCCGACCGACGGATCCTGGCGGGTGCGAGAGCGACCGCGGCTGCGAGCATTCCGACGCAGAGCGCGAAGTTGATCAGCCGCATCAAGACGACGCTCTGCGCCACTCCGTCCCGGGCGAAGAATCCCATCACGAAGTAGTAGCCACCGGGATAGAGGTCCTCGTTGGCGGCAGTTTCGATCACACCATCCGCCGCCAGGTCCTGACAGGCCCCCGACTCGAACATCTGATACCGGTAACACGCCACCTGCGGACCGAGCGCGCTGGCCACTTCGACGCTGCGGAAACCATCGCGTGTCGAGGGTCCGAGATCGCGACACAGGTGATCGGGCGCGGACGACGCGCACCAGATGCTCGGCAAGTGGAAGTCGTCATCCGGGCTCGAACCGACCGGTGAGGCCAGCGCCCAGGCTGCACCTACGAAGGCGAGCGACAGAACGAGGACGGTGGCGAGAAGTCTTCTCCGCGCCTCGGCACTCCGTCCGTTCACCCCGACCCCCCGACGATCACCGTGCCCCTGAACGGTGGACGGCCGACCGAACGCTAATCGTCTGACCAGTTCCGGAAGCGACTAGTCGCGGCGTACGACGATCGTGCCCGCGGCCGCGTCGTGGAGACCCTGGCGGAACGGGTGGAAGAACGCCCGCACGTAGACCGCGA
>CAYNKE010000274.1:0-2019 GCA_964397715.1 uncultured Bifidobacterium sp.
CTTCTGGAACGTGGCGACGGCGGTTTGTGTGTCGGGTCCGAAGTCGCCGTCCACCCTCACGTCGTAACCGAGCGCAACGAGGAGTTCTTGCACCAGGCGGACCGTGGTACTGCGATCGCACTTGATGAGTGGAAGACCGGGCGGCATCTTCGTGATGGCGTCGCACGGTGAATCGTCGAGCACCACCGGCTCGACAGCGCTTCCCACTGAGCCACTGTCACCTGGTGCGACGGCCAGAGCATCATCGGTCACTGGTGCCAGCGTGGTGGTGGTGCTGGGGGCGGCGGCCGTGGTGACCGAGATGAAGTTGTATGTCGGCGCCTCGTCGTCGCCCACGACCACGAGGCCGATCACGATGCCGACGACGAGCCCGAGAGTGCCCCCGACGAGACCGAATCCGGTCTGCTTGTCGAGGGCCATGTGTTCACCCTAGGGCGTCGATGGCCGCCTGAACCGACAACACGCGGCGCGCGTTGTCGACATGAAGGTTCTCGATCATGCGACCGTCGACAGTGATCACACCGCGTCCCTCGGCTTGCGCTTCGTCGAACGCCGCGATCACGCGACGCGCGTAATCGACGTCGGCGTCAGTGGGTGCCCACACCTCGTTGCAGATGTCGACCTGGCCCGGGTGAATGAGTGTCTTGCCGTCGAAGCCCATGTGCATGCCCTGTTCGCACTCGGCGCGGAAGGCGTCGAGGTCCTTCACGTCGTTGAACACGCCGTCGAGGATGATCTTGTCGGCTTCACGGGCCGCCAGCAGAGCAGTGGCGAGATGGGGAACGAGCGGGGAGCGCCCACGAACCTGAGTAGCGCGGAGTTCTTTGGCCAAGTCATTGGTGCCCATGATGAGCACGGCTACGCGCGGGTGAGCGGCAATCGAGCGGGCATTGAAGATGGCGGTGGGGGTCTCCACCATGGCCCAGATCTTCATGCTGGCGGGTGCTCCGGAAGCAGTGAGGTGTTGCGACACGTCGTCGAGTTGCTTGGTGTCGGCGATCTTGGGAATGACCACGGCCGACGCCCCCGACTTGGCGGCAGCGGCGATGTCGTCGGCGCCCCACTGTGTATCGAGACCGTTGCAGCGGATCGTCACTTCGCGATGACCGTACGCACCACTCTGCGCGGCCGCGACGGCGTTGGCGCGCGCGGTGGGTTTGGCATCGGGCGCAACGGCGTCTTCGAGATCGAAGATGAGCGCGTCAGCGGGAATCGTCTTGGCCTTCTCGAGTGCCTTCTCGTTGGACGAGGGCATGTACAGCACGGAACGGCGGGGACGCAGGTCGGACATGGCGACTCCTTTTCGAAATCGAGATCAGAAACCGTAGGACTGGGCGAGTTCGGGATCGCGTGCGGCGAGTTCGCGGGCCAACTGCACGACCACCTTGCACTGCTTGACCGACGCGTCGTCTTCCATCTTGCCGTCGAGCATGATGGCGCCGGTGCCGTCGCCCATGGCGTCGATCACGCGCATCGCATGGGCCACGTCGCTCGGACGCGGGCTGAACACGCGGCGCGCGATGTCGATCTGAACCGGGTGCAACGACCACGCGCCGACGCAACCGAGCAGATACGCGTTACGGAACTGGTCTTCGCACGCGGTGGTGTCCTTGATGTCACCGAACGGTCCGTAGAAGGGGAGGATGCCGTGCATCACGCAGGCGTCGACCATGCGCGCCATCGTGTAGTGCCACAGATCCTGCTGGAAGATCGTGCGTGGTGTGTCCGGATCGGATGGGTTCGGATCTTGGCGGACGAGATAGTCGGGATGTCCGCCGCCCACCCGGGTGGTCTTCATGCGGCGGTTGGCAGCCAGGTCGGCCGGGCCGAGCGAGAGACCTTGCATGCGTGGTGATGCGCCGCAGATCTCCTCCACGTTGGCCACTCCGCGCGCGGTTTCGAGAATCGCGTGAATGAGAAGCGGCTTCTTCAAACCGGCCTTGGCTTCGAGTTGTGCGAGTAAGCGATCGACGTAGTGGATGTCCTCGGGTCCCTCGACTTTGGGGATCATGATCACGT
>CAYNKE010000275.1:0-2008 GCA_964397715.1 uncultured Bifidobacterium sp.
AGGTGTCCGAGTACCTGGTGGACTCCGCCGCCTTCAAAGCGGTTGGAACGGGTGATCCCCGTTCGGCGGGTTCGATTCCCGTCCACCTCCGCGAATGCGGAGGTTGCGCGGAATCGGGAGGAGCGCAGCGACGGATCCCGTCCACCTCCGCGAATGCGGAGGTTGCGCGGAATCGGGAGGAGCGCAGCGACGGATCCCGTCCACCTCCGCCAACCGTGACGTGGTTGCGCGGAATCGGGAGGAGCGCAGCGACGGATCCCGTCCACCTCCGCCAATGCGGAAGGCGGACGACCCTTACTTCTGGACGGCGTCGAAGGCAGCGCTCACGAGCGACGTTCCGCGGAAGTCGCCGACGAGCCCGTCGAGCATGTTGTTCATCACGTAGACGACGGTGAGATTCAGATCGAGATCGTTGACGACGGCCGATCCGCCCCAACCGCCCCAGAAGCAGGCGCGTCGATCGGTCGGAAGGTGCGGCACGGTTTCGTTCGGCAAGCCGTAACCGATGCCGAATTTCACCGGAGCCATCAACACGTCGTCATGGCCATCGGCTTGCACGCGGAAGATGTTGTCGATCGTCTTTTGCGACAACAGTCGCTTGCCCTTCACAACGCCGCCGTTGCTGATCGCACTTTGCGACCACGCGAGCGACCGCGCGTTTCCGTGCCCGTTGGCCGCACCGATGTCGGCTTGGCGCCATTCACTCGTCCACGACGCTTCGGCACCCGGCGCCGGTCCGGTGAACGTCTTCACCACGACCGAGTTCGGATCGAGAGCGCTCATGTCGATGGGTAGCGGCGGGGGAGGAATCACGTTCGACACTCGACCGAACTCACTCGGTGCGAGTCCGATGTGGAAGTCGAGATCGAGTGGCTTGGCCACTTCGTCGCGGAAGAACTCGCCCAACTTCTTGCCGGTGATGCGCCGGATCACTTCGCCCACGAGATGACCCTGGTTCAGTGCGTGGTAACCCGAATGAGTGCCGGGTTCCCACCACGGCGCCTGGGCGGCCAACTTCGACGTCGACTTCTCCCAGTCGTAGAGATCTTCAACCGTGATGGGTTGATCCCAACCTGACACGCCCGACGTGTGCGACAGCAAGTGGCGAACCAGCACCTTCTCCTTGCCGTTGGCCGCGAATTCGGGCCAGTACGTCGCCACGGGTGCGTCGAGATCGAGCAGTCCGCGATCGGCGAGCATCAAGGCACACAACGCCATCTGGGTCTTGGTGCTCGACCACACGTTGGTGATGGTGTCCTTGCCCCAGGGGGCGGAGTGATCCTTGTCGACCCACCCGCCCCACATGTCGACGACCATCTCGCCCTTCCAGACGACCGCAACCGACGCGCCGACGTCGGCACCCGAGTCGATGTTGGCGCTCAGAATGTCGCGCAACGCAGAAAAGCGTTGGTCGCAGGACCCGTGAATCTCAGCCATGTTCTCCCCCTCGTGACGGAGAGAACGCTAGTGCCTCGGGGTCAGACGGCGAGCAAGTCGCGGGCGCCGGTGTCGCTCGACGGATGGCGCAGCTTGCTCATCGCGCGGGCTTCGATCTGGCGGATGCGCTCGCGGGTCAGATTGAAGTGCTCGCCCACTTCTTCGAGCGTGCGCGGCTCGCCGCGGTCGAGACCGAAGCGCAACTTCAGAATCTCGCGCTCGCGCTCGTCGAGCGGAGCGAGCAGACGCTGGATCTCCTCGGGGAGGAGAGCAGTGGCCGCCATCTCGAAGGGACTCTCGGCCGAACGGTCCTCGACCACGTCGCCGAGTTCGGCGTCGCCGTCCTCACGCAGCGGTTCGCTGAGCGACAACGGCTCAGCAGCGAAACGCAACGCCTCGGTGACCTTGTCCTCGGGCATCTCGACTTCTTCGGCGAGTTCGCGCAGGGTTGGCTGACGACCGAACTTCAGCTCGAGGCGCGAGCGAGCCTTCTGCAGACGGGCGAGGGTGTCGCCGGCATGGACTGGCAGACGAATGGTGCGACCCGTGTTGGCGATGCCACGCGTGATGG
>CAYNKE010000276.1:0-2004 GCA_964397715.1 uncultured Bifidobacterium sp.
ACCCAGGGTGTCGTCGCACTTCTCGTCAAAGGCAACGTCGGCTCGATCGTCAAGCTCAAGTGCGAGACCGACTTCGTGGCCGCCAGCGATCAGTTCAAGGGTGAAGCCGAGGCACTCGCCGAGTTGGTCGCCGCCAAGGGTGAAGGTGCCGTGTCCGAGCGCGCGAACATTCTCGAGGACCTGAAGATCACGCTCAAGGAGAAGATCGAGCTGGGCGAAGTCGTGCGCATCGAAGCGGCCGCCGGCAACGTCCTCGATTCGTATCAGCACGTGCAGGGCGGCCGAGGAGTCAACGCGGTGCTCGTCGAAGTGAGCGGCGGCAACGTCGACCTCGCCCACGACATCGCGGTGCACATCGCCTTCGCGCGTCCCAAGTACCTGAAGCGCGACGAGGTCCCGGCCGAGGTGGTCGAGAAGGAGCGCGCGACGCTCGAAGTCATCACGCGCAACGAGGGCAAGCCCGAAGCAGCCATCGCCAAGATCGTCGAAGGACGTATCGGTGGCTTCTACAAGGACATCTGCCTCCTCGAGCAGCCGTACGCCAAGGACGACAAGCAGTCGGTGCAGCAGATTCTCGGGTCGGCATCGATCGTGCGCTTCGCACAGGTCGAGATCGGCTGACGTCGAGGTGAGCGATTCCTCCAGCGAGAACCGTCCCCGCTGGAAGCGGGTCGTTCTCAAGTTGTCGGGTGAGGCTCTGGCCGAACCGACGGGCTTCGGACTCGACACGGGTGTCCTCCAGCAGGTCGCCCTCGAGATCAAAGAAGCGCGTGAAGCACTCGGTGTCGACGTCGCCATCGTCGTGGGCGGCGGCAACTTCTGGCGCGGACTCAAGGGTGCGGGTCAGGGCATGGATCAGGCGCAGGCCGACTTCATGGGAATGATCGCCACCGTGATGAACGGACTCGCCCTACAGGACGCGCTCGAACGTGTTGGTCAACACAGCCGCGTGATGACCGCTGTCGAGATGCCCAAGGTTGCCGAGCCGTACATCCGTCGTCGTGCCGAGCGGCATCTCGAGAAGGGTCGCGTGGTGATCTTCGCTGGCGGTACGGGCAACCCGTTCTTCACGACCGACACTGCGGCTGCACTGCGCGCCGCCGAGATCGACGCGCAGGCGATCCTGAAGGGAACGCATTCGGGAGTCGACGGCGTCTACACCGCTGATCCGAAGCTCGACCCCACCGCGACCCGGTACGAGCGGGTCTCGCACAAAGAGGTCATCGAGAAGGAATTGCGGGTCATGGACGCCACGGCCATCGCGTTCTGCCGGGACAATCGCATCCCGATCGTGGTCTTCGATGTGAGCACTCCCGGCAATATCAGATCCGTTCTGGAGGGTCGACCCGTCGGTACGCTGGTCGGGTGACCGACGAGATCCTGCTCGAGGCCATCGAGAAGATGGACAAGGCCGTCGAGCACGCCCAATCCCAGTTCACGACGGTGCGCACCGGTCGCGCGACTCCGGCCCTCGTCGAGAAATTGATGGTCGACTATTACGGGTCGGAAGTGCCGCTCCAGCAGTTGGCCGGCTTCCAGGTTCCGGAAGCCCGCATGCTCGTGGTCAAGCCTCACGATCGGGGAGCGCTGGCCGCCGTCGAGCGGGCGATTCGCGACTCCGATCTGGGCATCTCGCCCTCCAACGACGGCACCGTCATCCGTCTCAGCTTCCCGCCCCTCACCGAGGAGCGTCGACGCGACTACGTGAAGCTCGTGAAGAACATGGCCGAGGACAGTCGTATCGCCGTCCGCAACGTTCGTCGCGACGCGCGCAAGGATCTCGAGAACGCCGAAAAGAAGGGTGAGATTTCGGCTGACGAACTCGAGCGGGCGGAGAAGGAACTCGAGAAGATCACCCACGATCACATCGAGCACATCGATCAGGCCGTGAAGAAGAAAGAGCAGGAACTGCTCGAAGTCTGAGAGCGAGAGAACAATGAGCGACGACATGTGGCGCCGGACAGGCGACAACGATCGGGACGACGATCACGACGACGGCGACGA
>CAYNKE010000277.1:0-2001 GCA_964397715.1 uncultured Bifidobacterium sp.
GGTGTCGACGTGGTGACCGAACTCGAGATCTCGTTCGCGCAAGCCGCGCTCGGCACGACGATCGAAATCGAAACACTCGATGGTGCCGAGACCCTGCCCATTCCTCCGGGTACCCAGCCGGGCCGTGTGTTCACGCTGCGCGGTCGCGGGGTTCCGCGTCTGCAAGGTCGTGGACGCGGCGATCTGCGAGTGGTGGTACGGGTGGTCGTGCCGACCAAGCTCACCGATGCCGAGTCGGCGCTGTTGCGCGATCTGGCCAAGATGCGCGGCGAAGACGTCGCGCCGGCCGAGCAGGGCTTCTTCTCGCGCATCAAGTCGGCGTTCTCGTGAACGATCGCCGTCGCGCGTCCGCGCACGTATTCGTCGACGATCTCGATGTGCCCGTACTCCAGTCGGATGACGCTCATCACTTGACGCGGGTGCTCCGTCTGCGCGACGGCGAGCGCGTCACGGCGAGCGACGGACATGGTCGTTGGCGCAACTGTCGATTCGACGGATCGAGGCTCGTGGCCGATGGCGAGATCGACTCGGAAGCATCACGTGATGTCGTCGTGCTGTTCGCGTTGAGCAAAGGCGACAAGCCCGAGACCGCGGTGCAGAAACTCACCGAGTTGGGAGTATCGCGCATCGTGCCGTTCGTGGCCGAACGTTCGGTGGTGAAGTGGGACGACGGCAAGTCGCAGCGCAACGTCGAGCGACTGCGCAAGGTGGCGCGCGAAGCGGCGATGCAGAGTCGTCAGGTGCGGCTGCCCGTCATCGACGACGTACGGCCGTCGCTCGCGGCGGCGATCGCCTCGGTGGGAGATGTCGTCGTGGCCGAACCCGGTGGCGCGGCGCTCGATGCGTCGGTGACCGCGATCGCGGTGGGTCCAGAGGGTGGTTTCACTCCTGCCGAACTCGAGGGTCGACGAACGGTGTCGTTGCCCGGTGGTGTGCTGCGCGCCGAGACCGCGGCGGTGGTCGCCGGGGCGCTCCTGGTCGATCGCCACACCCGCTGACCCGACCACGGAGAGTGGTCGTCGCCCACCTAGGGTGTCCGAATGGCGAGGAAAATGGGGTCGCGCACCGCGTCGGAGATCGACGCTGCCGATGCCGACGACCTCGAGTACGGCCGCCGCGTGGGGGAGCGCCTGCGGGCGATCCGTCAGCAGAAGAAGCTCTCGCTCAACGACGTGGAAGACGTGTCGGAGGGTGAGTTCAAGGCTTCGGTGGTGGGTGCGTACGAGCGCGGTGAACGCGCGATCTCGTTGCCGCGACTGCAGCGTTTGGCTGCGTTGTATGCGGTGCCGGTGGGGCAGTTGCTGCCGTTCGACGAATCGGCTCCGGGAGTCGACCCCGATTCGGTGGCCAGCCGCCCGCAGAAACTGGCGATCGACTTGGTGCGACTCGGCGAGTTGAAGACACCAGCCGCCAAGATGCTTCATCGCTTCTTCACGATGATCCAGGTGCAGCGCGGCGACTTCAACGGCAAGGTGCTCACGGTGCGTGCGCACGACGTGCGGGCCATCGCCGCCATGCTCGACGTTCCGCTCGAAGACGTGACCGCGCGGCTCGATCACCTCGGTTTGATCTTCCGCCCGTGACCGCCGCTGCCATGTCCGAATTCGGTGTGTACGTGCACGTACCGTTCTGTCGTCATCGATGCGACTACTGCGCGTTCGCCACGTTCACCGATCGAGATCACTTGATGGAGCGCTACTCAATTGCGCTGCGCACCGAAGTGGCGCGGGCCGTCGAGGCTGGGATGCCGACGGCGACATCGATCTTCGTGGGTGGCGGAACGCCCACACGGCTCGCTCCCGATCTGCTGGCTTCGGTGATCGCTTCCATCCCTCGCGCCGCCGACGCCGAGGTCACCGTCGAGTGCAATCCGGACGACATCACAGCCGAGTTGCTGAGTGTGTATCGCTCGGCTGGTGTGAATCGTCTGAGTTTTGGCGTGCAGTCGATGGTGAGCCACGTCCTGTTGTCGTTGGGGCGGACTCACGATCCGGCCAACGT
>CAYNKE010000278.1:0-1998 GCA_964397715.1 uncultured Bifidobacterium sp.
AGACGAACTCGCCCGGGTGAGCGGACGGACCGAGATCATGAATGGTCTTGGAGCCGTTCGACATGTCGTAACGCGCCACCACTCCGGGCGCGTCCATGCCGCCCATCGCCTTGGGGCGAGTACCCGAGACCCAGCCGTAGCGGTGCTTCAAGCCCACCACGCGATCGTCGACGCGCGGGAATGCGTGGGCCCAGTCGTCCATCTGCGTCTCCTTGACGGCACCGGTCTTCATGTTGAACGACCAGCGGTACATGTAGCAGGGCTCGAAGTTGTCCATGGACCCGCGCCACATGGATGCGTGACGGCCCACGTCGCAGATCACTTCGTCGCCGTCGACGTAGGCATTGAGCGGGTGGAACACGTAGCACGGATCGATCTCGAACCACTTCACATCGGCGTCGGAGCCCATGCGCGGGAGGATTCCGATGCGTGCGCCGTAGTCGTCGTCCCAGCCGATGGGCGGCAGACCCTTGGCCATGTTGTCCATGTTGAACACGACTGGCAGGTCCATGAAGATCGCGTGATCGCGCGTGATCATGAAGTCGTGCATCATCGTGCCCTTCGGCGTGGTGATGGGTGCGGTGTGCACCAGATCACCCTTGGCATCGAGCACGTGATACGTGACGTACGGTGCCATCGCGCCGTAGCCGAAGAAGTGCAACTCGTTGGTCTCGGGGCACAACTTGGGGTGCGCGGTGAAGGCGGTCTTCAACTTGCCGCCGAAGTCGTCGCAACCCATCGTTTCGAGTTCGGGCGAGAGCTCCCACGGAAGGTGGCCCTCTTCGAGGGCCCAGATGCGGCCGGCGTGCGCGAGCACGTGCGTGTTGGCGGCACTGGCCGTGGGGTCGAAGATGCAATCGGCGTCCATCGCGTCGAGACCCTTCTCGAGCTTCGGAGTGCGCACGTAGCGATTGCGGTACCACTGCGCCTTGCCGCCTTCGAGGCGAACACCGTGCACCATGCCGTCACCGAAGAACCAGTGGCCAGCCGTGCCGCTCTTCGGGTTCGATCCGTTGCGCACGTACAGACCTGACAAAGCCTTGGGAATGGTTCCGGTCACCTTCAAGTTGGTGTCGGTGACTTCGTCGAACACCGGTGCGTAATTACCGTTCAGGAACCAGGGCTTCTTCTCGTCGAGGATGTCGGTCATGATGTCTCCCGTGTGAATCGATGTCGGATTGTGTTACGAACGAACAGTCGCCCACCAGGGAGCGACCTGGGCGGCGAATCGTTTGGCGTACAGGCGCGTCAATTCATCGGCTGCCTGCGACAGATCTTGAGCCTCGGTGCGGGGAAGAGGCGCGGCGCCGTCGACGGGGTCGAGCCATTCCAGTTTGAGGCCGGCCAGCACCGAGCCCAACTGAGGTGAGGCCGCTTCGTGGTGATCGCTCGTTTGATGGGCGATGAACGACGCGAAGTCACGAAACGCCAGCAACGTGTAATAGGTGCTCGGTTCGCTCCCCCGCCAATACTCGTAGCGAATGAGCCCCTCTTCACCGGCATGACTGGCCGCGTACAGATCGCGCGAGATGGCTTCGAAGGCCGCCTCCGAGCCGGGCTTCACGGTGATATGGGCCAGGATCGTTGCCACGAGCGCACCGTAACAAACTCAGCCGACGAGGCGTTCGCTGAGCGCCCAGAGGGCTTGGGCCTTGGCCGAATCGACCGCGCGGGCCGCGACTCCGCGGCCGTCCACCGTCGTCACGTCGTCGGCGAGCACCGGAGAGACGTCGCAGTCCTCGCAGTACATCCCGCCACGACCCTCCAGGAACGGCGACGTGAGAGCCCACACCTGGGTGGCTGCACCCTGCGGGATCGACTTCCACGAGAATGATGAACCGCCACCTTCCATGCGCGACATGAGTGCCTTGATCACCTCAGGGGTCATGTAGCGACCGAGTTCGGTGTGGATGCCACCGGGGTGGATCGCGATTCCCCGCACACCCCGATCCTTCCACCGGCGATCGAGTTCGACCGCGTGCAGAACGTTGGCCGACT
>CAYNKE010000279.1:0-1972 GCA_964397715.1 uncultured Bifidobacterium sp.
GCGATCGACGCCGGCGACGCGTCCGGGCCCGGGTTGGTTCAGGCGGCGCGTGAGATCTGCGCCGCGTTCGGACTCGAGCTCAAGCAAGCGAGCGACGTTCCCGCTGACGTGGCCGCCAAGGCGGTGGCTCTCGATGCGGCGCGGGCGGCCAAGGATTTCGCGACGGCCGATGCGTTGCGAGCCGAACTGCAGGCAGCCGGGTGGATGGTGGAGACCACCAAATCCGGCACCTCGGTGCGCCGCTGAAACTCAGCGGTAGTCGGTGCGCGCTCGAACGGTGCCGAACACGGAATCGAGCGCCGCGAACACGGGTGTGCTCGCTTGCAACTTCTGCTGATCGCCGAAGAGGCGGATTCGGCCCGTGATGAACGCCTGCTGCGCGTTCAGCGCGTCGGTGGCGACAGCGACCGCAGTGTCCCAGTCCTGTTCGAAGCGCACGTCCTCGGGGTCGGCGGCTCCCGGTCCGAACGAGGCCCGACCTTCGCCGACCTGCAGGTGATACACGACGGTTCCCTCGGGTCCGCCGTTCACCACCTGGGTCACACCAATCGTGTGATCGGCGGCTGCGGCGCGCATGGAGTCACTCGCGGCGACCTCGGCTGTCAACGCATCGATCCACTCGAGGCTGAGGTAGCGGATGTTGCTCACCCGCCTAGTCTGCCCGCATCAACGTCCCGACCGAACCCTCCACGAACGTGCCGCCCGTCGGGCTCGTGGCCGCCGACGAGTTCGCCCACCGGCAAGCGCGTCATGAGGAGTGGACGTTCGAATGGTGGTCGCCCCACTTCGCGGGTGTCGCGCTCTATCGGCTCGTCGAGCGGGCCGAGGCCTGGTACGGCTGGGCGCTCTGGCGACCCGACCGACCGCTCGTGCACGTGATCGTCGACGGAATCCGCCGTCGCAACGACCCGATGATCGCCAAGGCCGACGCGTTCTGGGCTGAGTTCACGTGCGAGCACGCGTTCGAGCAGTGGACCATCGGCAACGAGACCTACGCGGTCGAACTCGACGATCCAGGTGAGGCCCTCACGAGTGCGCGAGGCACGGCGGTGCCGGTCGCCAGCGATCTCGAGTGGTACGCCACTGCTCCCGCCATCGCCATGCTGGACGGCTACGAACAACACGGCGTCATCCTCGGTGACGTCGAGACCGTCGAAGGCGCGGTGGCGATTCCTGAAGTGCGTTCGCGGCGGACGCATCGCTGGGGTCAGTCGCTGAGTTCGGCGTTTCCGCCCGCCGGTGTGGCGCATCTCGGACCCCGGATCGGGTTCGCCTTCCCAACCGAGGTGTTCGATCTCGTGCTTCAGCCCGACGGCTGGGCTCGTCGAGTCAGTCGAGAAGGTGGCGCGTCGCGCGGCGGTGACGCATGATTTCGACGGCCATGGGCAGGACCGACACCAGCACGATCGCGATCAACGCGATCTCGATGTTGTTCTCGATCCAGGAAATCTCTCCGAGATAGAAGCCGAGTGTGGTGATGCCGATTCCCCACAGCGCGCCACCGAGCAAGTTGAACGTCACGAACACCCGGTAGTTCATCTTGCCGACACCCGCCACGATGGGGGCGAACGTGCGAACCACCGGAACGAATCGCGCCAGAACGATCGTCTTGGCCCCGTACCGATCGAAGAAGTCCTGCGCGCGGTGCACGTTGCGAGGGTTGAACAGTCGACTTTCCTCGCGGTCGAACAGCGTGGGCCCCATGCGTCGACCCAACAGATAGCCCACCTGGTCGCCCGCCACCGCGGCCGCGAAAGTAACGGCCGCTACGAAGGGGAGGGGCGGCAGCACCTCGCCGCCGGCGTTGGACGCCAGGAAGCCGGCGATGAAGAGAAGAGAGTCACCAGGTAGGAAGAATCCGATGAGCAGTCCCGACTCGGCGAACACGATCGCGGCGAGCAGAGCCAAGCCACCCGACTCGAGCCACTTCTCGATGTCGAAGAGTGCGAGCACGTCTCGACCCTAGTTCTCG
>CAYNKE010000280.1:0-1969 GCA_964397715.1 uncultured Bifidobacterium sp.
CGGCTGCTGCTCTTGGACTACCGCTACGTGAAGTGCTCATCCGCGCGGAGATCGCCGCTCAGGTCTGAGGCATTGATGACGCCTGTCAGACCGGGCAGAGACTCCAGCTCGGTTTCGGTGGTGAGCGTGATGTTGGTGACCTGAGACCAGGACAGGCCGAGACAGGCCGCATCCGAAGCAAGGTCGAGGAGATCGGTCTCGTGCGAGATCATCGTCGGGAAGGGGCAGGCCGGCGCCGCCGAAGCCGGCCTGGGGCTCACGATCAACATCGCGGTGGACGCGAGGACCACGGCAAGTCGGAGGAATTTCATCGTGTTGCGCATTGCCGCGGCTCCTTCAAAATGCGATCCAGTCAGCCCGAGGCGCTAGTAGACATGGAATGCACATACAGAAAGTCCAGTCGGCACCCGTCGTCTGGCAAGGCCGCCTGCCAAGGGTATGTGGTCACATCAGCAGTAATGTGTCCACATGAACGTGGGCGTCCGTGAACTCAAGCAGCACCTGTCCGAGCACCTGCGACGGGTAGCGGCGGGTGAAGTCATCCGCATTACCGATCGTGGCGTGCCGATCGCCGTTCTGTCGCCGATCGGCGGTGGCGATCCGCTTCAGCATGGCGTCGACGACGGCTGGATCAGGCCGCCCCAGCGCATTGGAGCCATCGGTGACAACGAGCGGTTTCGGTCGAGTGAACGCACGCTCGACCTCCTCCGCGAGGACCGCGGCGAGTGACCACATACGTCGACACCAGCGCGCTGGTGAAGTTGTACGTGGCCGAGGCTGACTCTCCCGACGCGCTGCGCTACCTCCGAGCCGACCCCGTGCTCGTCACGTGTTGGCTCACCGTGGTGGAAGTTCGGCGAACCTTGGCCCGCGCCTTGGCGGGGGCTGATCTTCAACGAAGCTTGCGTGCGAGCGAAGCCGATCTCGATGCCATGGCGTTGATCAACCCCGACGAACGGATCTGGCGTGCTGCCGCCGACATCGCGATGGAAACCGGAGTGCGATCGCTCGATGCCGTTCACCTCGCCTCGGCCCGAATGCTCGAGATCAGCGACCTGACGTTCTGCACGTTCGACTTACGGCTCGGCCAAGCCGCTCGCCATCTCGGCTTCCGTGTCCTCGGCTGCTGAGTCAGCCGACGGTGGTGATGGGTTGGCTCGATCCCGTGGTGTTGCTGGTGGTGAGTGTGTAGGTGCCGGGTCGGCCGGTCTTGACGTGGCACAGGGTCCACGGGCCGATCGCGATGGTGGTGTTGGCGCACACGTTGATGGACGAGCCGTTGGTGACAGTAACGGTGGGGTTGCCGGCGGGTGTGTCCCACGCGAGCAGTACACCGCAGTTGTTGCACAGCCAGTTGGAGATGCCGATGAAGAACTTCGGTGTTGCGGGCAGTGGATTCCAGACGGCGACCAGGGTGACGTTCTCGGCGACGAATGAACGCAGTGCGCCATCGCTGGGGTCGACGAGTTCGGGGAACGTTCTCAGAGTGGTTGGTGTCGTGGTGTTGGCCCAACCGGCGAAGGCGAAGCCGTTTCGTGTGCAGTCGCTGGCCCCGGGTAGGTAGCGATAGCCAAGGAAGAAGGCGGTCCATGCCTCTGTGTGGGCAGCTCCATCAACACACGACCCACCTGTCGGATCGAGCGTCGCACTCGACAGTGCGACGACGGGAGCTGGAGCGACGATCGGAGCGATCATCAGGTTCACCACTGTGGTGGGTACGGGCCGAGCGAAGGGTCTGCCGGCCGGCCCGCCGCCGATCGTGCCGTCACCGATCTGACCCTTGTTGTTGGCCCCCCAGCACTTCACCGAACCATCGGTCATGACGGCACACGCGTTGACGTTGCCGACGTCGATGCTGGCCACTCCCTCGAAAGGAAGGCCGTTGGCAGCGATCACGGACACAGCGACGTTCTGATCGGAGAAATCTCCTCGCCCTAGGTTGCCGTAGGTGCCCTCCCCCCAGCATTTG
>CAYNKE010000281.1:0-1963 GCA_964397715.1 uncultured Bifidobacterium sp.
GTGGTGATGGGCGGCGCCAACCGCAGCGACGTGGCATTGACGGCGTTGGTGACGAGTCCACGGTTCAAGAGCTCGGTGTAGACGGCCTTGGCGTCACGACCGGGGCCGAGTTCGGCCGCGCGCAGGAGACCCTGACCGCGCACCGCCTTCACTCCGTCGACCGCCGCCAACTTCTGCGCGAAGTACTCCCCCTTCTGACGCGCCATCGACGGAGCGTCGATGCGCCGCATCTCGGCGATGACGGCCGACACCGCGGCGCCGGCGATGGCCGTTCCGCTGTACGTGGATCCATGGTCGCCGGGCTGGAACACCGCGGCAACTTCGCGCCGGGCCCAGGCCGCACCTACTGGGAATCCGTTGCCGATACCCTTGGCCATCGTGACCACATCAGGTGCGACACCGGCGTGCTGGAAGCCGAACCACTGACCAGTACGTGCGAATCCGGTTTGCACTTCGTCGATCATCATCAGAAGCCCGCGTTCGTCGCACAAGCGACGAATTCCCTGCAGATATTCGGTGGTCGCCGGGATCACTCCACCTTCGCCCTGCACCGTTTCGATGAGCACCGCGCCAACCGACGGATCGATCGCGGCTTCGAGCGCCGCCAAGTCGCCGAACGGCACGTGCCGGAACCCCTCGGGCATCGGCTGGAAAGGTTCATGCTTCGCCGGTTGACCCGTGGCGGCGAGCGCAGCGAGCGTTCGTCCGTGGAAACTGCCGAGTGCACTCACGACGCCGAAGCGGCCGCGGCCGCCGAACTTGCGTGCCAACTTGATGGCCACTTCGTTCGCTTCGGCTCCGCTGTTGCACAAGAACACCTGGCCCCACTGGCCGCTCGCCTCGTGGAGCAGAGCGTTGATGTCGGTGGCGGCTTTGGTGGCGGCCGGATTGGCAAAGAAGTTGCTCACGTGCGACAGCGTGTTGATCTGGGTGGCGACAGCGTCCGACACCGCCTTGTTGCAGTGACCGAGTGACACCACGGCGATGCCGGACAGAAAATCGAGATACCGCTTGCCGTCGACGTCCCAGAGTTCGGTACCCAATCCGCGTTCGAACATCACACTTGGCGCACCGAACACCGGCATGAACGGGCAATAATCGGCTCCGGCCGTGGAGAAGGCGTGGCCGCTCATGACTGACCTCCGGTGAAGAGACGAGCGCGCTCGACCATCGTGCCGATGCCCGCGTCGGTGAAGAGTTCGAGAAGAAGAACGTGGGCGATGCGGCCGTCGAGGATGTGAGCCCGCTTCACGCCGTTACGCACGGCGTGAACACAGCTCTCGACCTTCGGGATCATGCCGCCGGCGATGGTGCCGTCGGCCATCAGGACGTCGAGTTCGTCGGGAGTGGTCTGACGGATGAGGCTGGTCGGATCGTCGACCTGGCGCCGCAGACCCTCGATGTCGGTCAGGTAGACGAGTTTCTCGGCACCGAGCGATTCGGCGATCGCGCCGGCCACGGTGTCGGCGTTGATGTTGTAGGCCTGACCGCTGGCGTCGGTCCCGATGGTCGCGATGACGGGAATGAACTCGTCGGCGAGCAGACGGTGGATGATCCCGGGGTTGATGGCGGTGACGTCGCCGACGTATCCGAGTTCGGGATCACGGGGGGCCGCGGTGATGAGAGCGGCGTCCTCACCGCTGATACCCACCGCGTAGTCGCCGTAGACGTTGATTGCCGACACGATCTGGGGGTTCACCTGGCCAGTCAGAACCATCCGGGCGATATCGACGGTCTCGGCATCGGTGACCCGAAGACCGTTCCGGAACTCGGTGGTCTTGCCGAGCCGCTTCATGAGGTCGCTGATCTGCGGGCCGCCACCGTGGACGACGACCGGCTTGAGTCCGACCAGACGCATGAGCACGATGTCCTGAGCGAAGTGCGCGAGGGCGTCGTCTTCAGTCGCCCCCGCGAGAGCGTTACCGCCGTACTTGACCACCACGACTTTGTTGGCGAAGCGGCG
>CAYNKE010000282.1:0-1953 GCA_964397715.1 uncultured Bifidobacterium sp.
TCACGAGCGTGTCGGACATGTCGAGACGCAGTCCGAATCCGGACAACTCGGTGGCCGTGACCGGATCGACGTCGAGACGACCATCGCTCAATTCGTCGAGAAGATTGGCGCAACTCTGTCCGGCCACCGCGGCCGTGCCCTGACCGATCACTCTGATCTTGGTGATGGCACCACTGGTGAGACGCGACACCACCGCGGCGGGAAGAGCGCGCGAGCCTGGGCGAGCCACCAGACGACCATCGACGTCGGCGATTTTTCCGCGCAACGTCTTGCGCAGACTCTCGGGTGCTTCGCCGATCTCCTTCAACAAGAAGTGTGGGGCGTCACCACGATCGATGTCGCGAGTCGTGACTTCGGCACGAGTGAGTTCGGCGTCGTCGACCGGCATCTCCGTGCCGTCGTACGACAGCCGCATGATGCCCTCGACGGTGCCGGCCCGCTCACCGTCGAGCACCACGATCTGACCCTTCACATCGGATGCCGATGACGTCATCTCACCATCGAGACGCAGGTACCGCACGGTTTCTTCGACGACACCGTACGGTTCGCTGGCCACCACGTAACTGTCGTCGGCGAGACCGACGAACAACCCCTGACCACTGCCGTGCAGCGCGACGAAAAGACGATTGGGATCGTCACTGGCGGCGGCCGCGATGGCGACCGACCCCTCGAACGAGGCCACCGTCCGCCGAAAGGCTTCCACCGGTTCGGCTCCCTTGGCGCGATGCGTCGACACCAGCGACGGAATGACCTTGGCGTCGGTGGTGATCGCATGCGCGAAGCGCAGCCCGTGCTCGATACGAAGATCGCCGTGATTGTCGACGTCACCGTTCAAGGCCGCGATCACGTACGGATCGGGTGACGAGTCGACGAATTCGCTGTTGACCGGATGAGCATTGGGTTCGGAGATGATGCCTACACTCGCCCACCGCGTATGACCAACCAATGACGTGCGCGCAGCCGGATTCGACAACGCACGCCGCAGTAGATCGTCGCTGGCCACGGCGGCACGCAAGGCCCGCGTGTTGTCGCCGAGCTCACCGATCTCGGCCGCGGCCTTGTACACGAACGAGAGAACTGAACCGTCGGCAACCGAACGTACCGACCGGTTCTGGAAGAGCGGGTCGGTTCCGCGTTCATCGAGTGCGTGACGCAACGTCGGATCATCACCAGATAGTCCGTGGTTCCACACGAAGACGTGAATGCCCGCCGAGTCGCGACCTCGCACCTCGAGCCGATCGAGCACCGACAGAGACTGTTGAATCATGAGATAGCCGGCGATAGCGGCCGTGCTCGCCTCACGACCGGCCAGATCAGCCACGGCGCGTGCGGTGCGCAAGCGGTCGTTCCGAATCGACCACACCACGTCGCGCGCGGCGATGACACGTGAGGACAGTCGCTCGACTTCGTCGTCGCTCAGATCACCGGCCCCATCGTCGAGGGTCCGCTCGACCTGAGCGATGGCGGCATCGATCCGTTCGAGTCGCGCTTCGATCCCGACTTCGAGTTCACGCTGGTCGAGAAGCGCCCGACATCCCGGCACACCCTTCAGGATTTCATTGACTCCACCGACCAAATCGGTGATGTCCTCGAGTGACGACGACTGCGCGGCGCGGTCGAGCGGCGCGAGGATCGAATCGACCGTCGGGACCCCACGGGTCGACGGACGGCTCACCAGAGCGATGATGCCGCACATGTCGAACAGGTTACCGAGGGGTCGGGGACGCCGATGATCAGGCGAAACGCTCGGCGGCCACGGCACAGAGCCGATCGACCACGGCCTGCGCTTCGTCATGTGACGCCGCTTCGGCCATCACGCGCACCAGAGGCTCGGTCCCGCTCGAACGAACCAACACCCGGCCCTCGGAACCGAGACGCCGTTCTTCGGCCGTGATGTCGTCGCGCATCTCAGTAGCGGGGTCAGCCGGACGGCGACCCACGCGCACATGGCGA
>CAYNKE010000283.1:0-1917 GCA_964397715.1 uncultured Bifidobacterium sp.
GCGTGACCGGCTCGACACTTCTCTCCGAGATCGGCCGCCAGATCACCGTCGAAGGCGACTTCGGCGGAGTGCACGCGTTGGCGATCGTGTTCGTGATCGTGGGCTTCGCGTTCAAGGTGTCGGCGGTTCCGTTCCACACCTGGGCCCCCGATACCTACGAAGGCGCACCCACTCCCGTCACCGCCTTCTTGTCGGTCGCGAGCAAGGCCGCCGGTTTCGTGGCCCTGGTGACGATTCTCTACGTCGGTGTCCCGCAGGCCAAGGACGTGTGGCAGCCCTTCTTGTGGGTTCTCGCCGCCTTGACCATGACGGTTGGCAACCTGCTCGCCTTGCGCCAGACGAACATCGTGCGCATGCTCGCGTACTCGTCCATCAGCCAGGGTGGCTTCATCTTGATGCCACTCGCCGTAGCGGGTACCGGCGATGCCGCCGGTCCGGCACTTCAGGCGGTCGTCGTCTATCTGCTCGTCTACGCCGCCATGAACCTCGGCATGTTCGCCGTCGTGATCGCGGCGTCGCGCACGACGCGGAGCGGCGAGATCAGCAGCTTTGGTGGCCTCTTCTCGTACGCTCCCGGCCTCGGCGTGCTCATGACGATTTTCCTCGCTTCGCTCGCCGGCATCCCGCCGCTCGGCGGCTGGATCGCCAAGTTCTCGGCCTTCCGTGCGGTGCTCGAAGCGGGTAGCGGTTGGGCCTACGGCATCGCCGTGATCGGCGCCGTCAACTCGGTGGTCGCCTTCGGTTACTACGGCAACGTGATGCGCGAAGTCTGGATGAAGCCGGCACCGAACGGCGAGACTCGCGCGGTGGCCACCCCGACATCGCTCGTGGCGGCGCTCACGATCACCGGTGCGGCGACGCTGCTGCTCGGAATCCTCCCCGGCACGGTGCTTCGCTTCGGCGATCTCGCCGACCTGGTGGGCGCTCTCGGGCGCTGAGGTCGTGGACGCTCGTCGCTTCGACGAGTTCATGCATCTCGCGCTGTACGGTCCGAACGGCTTCTACTCGACGGGTGGTCGAGCCGGACGGCGAGGCGATTTCATCACCTCGCCCGAGGTCGGACCGCTGTTCGGTGCGGTGCTCGCGCGGGCTCTCGACGCGTGGTGGTTCGAGATGGGCGAACCCGACGACTTTCGGGTGTTCGAAGTCGGAGCCGGTCCCGGCACACTCGCTCGTTCGATCGTCGCTGCCGAGCCGCGGTGCCTCGGCGGTGACGCGTCGCGATACGTCGCGGTCGAACGGGCCGTGGCACAGCGGGCTGTTCATCCCGAGGGGGTCACGTCCCTCGAGTATCTCCCCGATGGAACACTGCGCGGAGTCGTTCTGGCGAACGAACTGCTCGACAATCTCGCGTTCCGACTACTCGTCAACGATGGCTCGTGGCGTGAGGCCTGGGTCACGTCGGAGGGAACCGAAGTGCTCCGACCGATCGAAGGAACACCACCCTTCGTGCTTCCCGTGAACGCTCCGCACGGTGCTCGAGTCCCGTGGCAGCAGCGAGCGGGTGACTGGGTGGCCGACGTGCTCTCACGTCTCGACGGTCGACTGGTCGTCGTCGATTACATGGTTCCGCAGACCGCGATGCTGGCCGCGCGACCGTGGCGCGATTGGTTGCGTACGTACGCCGGGCACGATCGCGGTGCGCACTACTTGCGCGAGGTGGGTCGACAGGACATCACCACCGACGTGTGCATCGACCAGATCGAAGCCGCCGCGAAATCCGCTGACGTCGTCCGCTCGCAGGAGCAATTCCTGAAGAGATGGGGGATCGACGAATTGGTCGACGAAGGCAAGCGGGTCTGGGACGCCGAGGCGGCGCGACCCGGCCTGCGCGCCATGAAGATGCGCAGTCGGGTGAGCGAGGCCGAAGCCCTGCTCGATCCGCGGGGACTCGGATCGTTCACGGTTCTCGAATGG
>CAYNKE010000284.1:0-1892 GCA_964397715.1 uncultured Bifidobacterium sp.
TCGCCACCGACACCGTATGTCAGGCCGACCTCAGCGTTGACGGCCGCCCCGCCACCAAGGATGAGGCGATCGCCCTCTGGCGAGACGGCCTCGATCGACTCGCGAAGGCACTCGACGAAGTGAACATACGCCTCGTGATCGTTCACGACGTTCCTGAACTTCAGCGCTGGCCGAGTGACTGCCTCGCCCGCCGCAGTGTCCGGGACTGCTCGGTCGCGAGGACCGTCTTTGACCAATACATCGCCTCCGCGCGACGAGCGGAGGCAGAAGTGGCGCTTGCCAATCCCAGCGTTCGGCTCATCGATCCAGTGACTGTTTTGTGCGACAAAAAACTGTGCTCGCCAACTCACGGCGACCAGATCCTGTACCGCGACGACCATCATCTCTCGGTCGCCGGGAGCATGCTCCTCCGTGACATTGTCGACGTCGCATTCTCACCGAACTCTTGACGAGTGTGCCAGCGCAGTCCGTCAAACCTGATTACGATCTGAAACCGATTCTTTCCGTCGTGAGGTCCGTCATGCGTCGAATTCCCATTGCAATCCTGGTGCTCAATTGCTTGCTAATCGTGTCCTGTGGAAGTGATGACTCGGCATCCCCCGCCTCGATCGCCGACTCATCGACAACAACAGTCGCCACCGACTCATCGGCGCCAACGACCACTGTCCCCGACAGCGATCCGGCGGAGGCTTACTGCGCCACCCAAGGCGGAATCGTCGACACAGTCCAGGAAAATGGTCAGCCCGTTGGCTACTGCGTCCTCCCCGACGGTCAGCGCGTCAATAAGGACGAATTCTACGCAACCGCCAAAGTCCCCGACGTCGACTCGGCGACGAGCACCATCGTCGACTCCGACGGGGAGTACGGCTGGTATCCGTCAGTTGCGATGGTCTCTGAGGGTTCACTGGTGATCGCACACCACGACCGGACGAATGGTGATCTACGGGTGACGTTCTGTGAGACTGCCGCCTGCGAGTCGCCGAAGACAACAGTTGTCGACTCCGCGAACGAAGTCGGCCTATACACGTCGATTGCCGTCGGGAGTGACGGGCTACCGATCATCAGCCACCAGGATCGGACGAATGGAGATCTTCGTGTGACCCACTGCTCCGACATTGCTTGTACGAAGGCTAAAACCACGGCAGTAGACACCGAGGGGAACGTCGGGTGGGACACGTCGATCGCCATCGGAAAAGACGGGCTGGCCATCATTTCCCACCACGACAACACGAACGGCACCCTCCGTGTGACTCATTGCTCCAACACCGAGTGCACCGAAGCCACGAGCACCACCGTTGATGCGTCAGCCGAAGTTGGCTGGTACACGTCCATCGCCATCGGCGAGGACGGCCTGGCCATCATCGCGCACCGTGACGAGACGAACGACGATCTTCGAGTCAGTCACTGCTCGAACACCGAGTGCACCGAAGCCACGAGCACCACTGTCGATTCCGGAGGCGACGTCGGGCAGGAGGCGTCAATCGCCATTGGCAGCGATGGGTTGCCAGTCATTTCGCACTACGACTTCACGAATGTGCGCCTGAGGATCACTCGCTGCAAGGATCAGGCCTGTTCCGACGCATCGAGTGTCACCCTAGAAGGGCAGCGGCAGAACGGCAATCAGACGTCGATCACTCGGGCCAGTAACGGATCACTTCTTGTCGCCCAGGTCGACCCCGTATTCAATGCGCTCTGGGTAACTCTCTGCTCCGACAATTCCTGCAGCACTGCCACGACAACTGTGGTGAATGGAGATTCATCGGCCAGCCCCGCCGTCGTAATCGGACCAGACGATCGTCCGATCATCGTGTCCTCGGCCACCACGGACGTCGATCTCCGAATCACGCGCTGCAACAACGCAACGTGCACCGCTTGATCTAGACGAGGCCGAG
>CAYNKE010000285.1:0-1880 GCA_964397715.1 uncultured Bifidobacterium sp.
CGCCATGCGGCCGTCACGTTGCAGGCCATCGCGTTGGTGGAGAGGAAGAACACGTTGCCGTAACCGCCGGTGGCGAGCACCACCGCGTGGGCAGCGTGCGATGCGACCTGACCGGTCATGAGATCGCGCGTGACGATGCCGGCGCAACGGCCGTCGATGGTGACGACGTCGACCAACTCGGTGCGGTTGAAGAGGCGGACATTGCCGAGGCCGATCTGACGCGCGAGCTGCTGGTACGCACCAAGCAGCAACTGCTGACCGGTCTGGCCGCGCGCATAGAACGTGCGGCTCACCTGCGCGCCACCGAACGAGCGGTTGTCGAGCAAACCGCCGTATTCACGAGCGAACGGAACGCCCTGCGCGACCATCTGGTCGATGATGTTCACCGACACTTCGGCGAGACGATGCACGTTTCCTTCGCGAGCGCGGAAGTCGCCACCCTTGATGGTGTCGTAGAACAAACGGTGAACGCTGTCGCCGTCACCCTGATAGTTCTTGGCCGCGTTGATGCCACCCTGCGCGGCGATCGAGTGCGCGCGGCGCGGCGAGTCGTGGAACGTGAACGCGTCCACCTGGTAACCGAGTTCGGCCAAAGACGCGGCCGCCGATGCGCCGGCGAGTCCGGTGCCGACGACGATCACCTTGAACTTGCGCTTGTTGTTGGGGGCCACCAACTTCACGTCGGCCTTGTACGTCTCCCACGCATCGGAGACCGGTCCGGTCGGGACCTTTGACTTGAGTTCGACTGCCATCCGAGTTTCTCCTTTTGACGAGCCGACTGATCAGCCGACGACCCCGGCCATGACGGCCACGGGGAACGACACGTTTCCGACGACGACGATGGCGGCCAAGCCGGTGGCCAGCGCCTGCCGCCACTTGTTGAACCGGGGGTTGTTCCAGCCGAGCGACTGGAACAAGCTCCAGACGCCGTGGAAGAGGTGAACGCCGAGCGCGATGTTGGCGATGATGTAGAAGATCGCGACGACCGGGCGATCGAACGACGCGACCACCGCGCCGTAGACGTCCTTCAGGCCCTCGGCGTCCTTCGTGCCGGTGTACGAGTTGACGGCTCCGAACGTGAGGTCGAGCAGGTGCCACACGATGAAGAGGAGGACCAATACGCCCGTGTAGCGCATCGATCGACTGGCGAAGCTCGCCACCTGATAGTCGCGCGCGCTCTGGTACTTGACCGGGCGGGCCTTGCGATTGAGAACGGTGAGGGTGTACGCGGCGTGGATGTGCACCAGCACCATCGCGATGAGGCCGAACCGCAGGATCCAGAGCATGACCTTCTCGGGGAAGATCGGGTACAGCAGCTTCTCGAGGAAGTGCGCGTAGTGGTTGAGATCGGACGCACCGAGGTACATCTTCAAGTTGCCGATCATGTGGAAGACCACGAAACCGAGGAGCGCGATGCCCGAGATGGCCATGGCGTACTTCTTGCCAACGGCCGTTCCGTAGAGGTCGAGGAGGAACGGCTTGCGGCGCCGGCCTTCTCGCGCCTTGGCGGTACCGCTCACCGGTCCGCGCGCCGTGCCTGGTTTCATCACTGCCTGCGCCATGTACCTGCGCCTTTCACCTGGGCCTCAGCGGGCCGACTGGGACGACACCCGTCGGTGTGACCCGGCTCGACGCTACCCGTCGGCCCAGGCCGGGCCGGAAATCCGGGGCGGGCCGAGACTGTGAAAGCCGTTGCAGACGATCGGGGCCAAAGTCGCCCGCGGGAGTGCTCGTTACCTACACTCTCGGAAGCCCCGAACGGGCAGCAACGGAGCTGCCCCCCGATCATCTCGAGGAGATTCCTGGTGTCTTCACTCATTGCCGCCGAAGGTGGATGGCAGGACTTCACCCTGAAGGGCGGTGAGTGGGCCGTTCTTCTG
>CAYNKE010000286.1:0-1869 GCA_964397715.1 uncultured Bifidobacterium sp.
ACGCCTGGTAGCCGTTGTGGCCGACGTTGTCGATGATCTCGTCCTTGGAGAAGAAGCCGGCGAGGGGGAACACACCAGCCAGAGCGAGGGTGGAGACGATCCAGGTGGTGGCCGTGATGGGCATCTTCTTGGCCAGCCCGCCCATGTCCTTCTTCATGTCGAACGAGTGATGTGAGCCCGAGTGGCTGACCGAGCCCGCTGACAGGAACAGACACGCCTTGAAGAACGCGTGCGTGAAGATGTGGAACACGGCCGGCAGCCACGCACCAGCACCCAGGCCCATCATCATGTAGCCGAGCTGCGACACCGTCGAGTAGGCGAGCACCTTCTTGATGTCGCTCTGCACGAAGGCGAGCAGCGCGGCGATCACGATCGTGACACCGCCGATGAGAACGATGAAGTTGATGTCGGTGTCCCCGATGCGCAGGCCCTCCCAGAAGACTGGGTAGAGACGCGCGACCAGGAAGACTCCGGCCACGACCATCGTGCTCGAGTGGAGCAAGGAGCTGACCGGAGTGGGGCCGGCCATGGCATCGGGCAACCAGGTGTGCAGCGGGAACTGACCCGACTTGCCGATACACGCGATGAAGAGGGCGACCGCACCCCAGGTGAGCACGCTCTTGCTCGCTTCACCCGACATCGCCCAGGCGGACAGACCGCTGATGTTGAAGCCGCTGACGCCAAGATTGGCTTGCGTCCAGTTGTTGGCGGCGAAGAACAACGCCCCGGTGCCGACGAGAAGACCCATGTCGCCGACGCGTACCGTGAAGAACGCCTTCAGCGCGGCGCGGGCATTGGCCTGATCTTCCCACCAATGACCAATGAGCATGAACGAGCAGAGGCCCATGATCTCCCAGCCGAGGATCAGCTGAACCATGTTCGGGGCGAGAACCATGCTGAGCATTCCGGCCGAGAACAGAGTGAGCGCGGCGAAGAAGTGCGTGTACCGGCGATCGCCCTTCAAGTATTCGAGCGAATAGATCTGCACGAGCGTGGAGATGAAAGCAACCACGACGAGAAGCGTGAGAGCCAAACCGTCGATGTGTTGACCGATGCCGAATTCGAAGCCACCGCTCTGCCACCACGTCCACTCGCGGACGATCGGCCCCACGAACGGAGCGGAATGGCCCTCCTCGGCGGCCCGCGTCAAGTGAGCGACTCCGCCTTCGGACGCGTCGTTGATCTTCTGGATCCACTGCCATGCGGCGCCGACCGCGAGAACGAGCGACGCGACCATGGAGGCGACGCCCAACTCGCTCCCCTTCATGGGCAGCCGCTTACCGAAGAAGATGATGAGGGCGAAGGCGACCGCCGGAATGATCGGGATCACCCAGGCGTGTTCGAGGAACCACCCGGCCGAGTGGCTCATGGCCTGCGAGGTTTCGGCAGCCAGCATCGATCAGCCCTTCATGTCCGACAGCTCGTCGAGCGCGATCGTGCGCCGGTTGCGATAAATCAGGAGCACCATGGCCAGACCCACGCCGACCTCGGCGGCGGCGATGGCGATGACGTACAGGGCGAAAGTGTTGCCGTCGACCGAACCCAGTCGCGACGAGAACGCGAGCAGGTTGATGTTGACCGAGTTCAAGATCAGTTCGATCGACATGAGGACCATGACCGCGTTCTTGCGAGCCAGGACGCCGTACACGCCGATGCAGAAGAGGACGGCGCCGAGGAGGAGGAATTGAACGGTCAACATACGAGTCCTTCAGTCCTTGCGCGCCAGGACGATGGCGCCGATGACGGCGACGAGGAGAACGAACGAGAGCGCCCAGAACGGCAGCAGGTACGGCCCGAAGATGTCGTCGGACAACACCTGGATCGGGACCTGCGAGGTCTGGTCGGGATTGGGGAGGCGCTCGTCGCCGA
>CAYNKE010000287.1:0-1851 GCA_964397715.1 uncultured Bifidobacterium sp.
CTGCGGCAGCACCCCGTCCTTCACCAAACCACTCAACACCGCCACCACCACATTGGGCATGTCGGTCTCGAAGTGATTTCGCAACGCTTCACGCGTGTCGCTACGTCCCATGCCGTCGGTGCCGAGCGGTACGAACGTGCGACCGGGCACGAAGCGCGCGATCTGCTCGGGCACGATCTTCATGAAGTCGCTCACCGCGACGATCGGACCCTGTGATTCGCCGAGCAACTCGGCCACGAGTGGCGTGCGCTCCACTTGCGGAGTGTGCAGCCGGTTCCAACGCTCCACCGCCAACGCATCCTCACGCAGCGACTTGTACGACGTGGCCGACCACAACTCGACGCCCACGTTCCAGTGCTGCATCAACTCGTCGACCGCAGCCCGCGCCGCCGAGTGCGCCGAACCGCTGAACAACACGGTGGCCTGGTGCGCCGCACCAGCGGGCGCGTCCTGCCACTTGTACAGACCCTGCACGATGTCGAGATCGGTCACGTGCGCCGCGCGCGCGGGCATCACGTAGTTCTCGTTGTACAGCGTGAGGTAATAGAACACGTCGGGGTCGGTCTCGCCGTTGGGCCCCGCCGCTCCGCCGTACATGCGGCGCAGACCGTGCTTGATGATGGCCGCCACTTCGTACGCGAACGCCGGGTCGTACGCCTGGCACGCCGGCACGGTGGACGCCAGCACGAGGCTGTGTC
The DNA here is from genome assembly GCA_964397715.1 of uncultured Bifidobacterium sp. Classification (GTDB taxonomy): domain Bacteria; phylum Actinomycetota; class Acidimicrobiia; order Acidimicrobiales; family Ilumatobacteraceae; genus Casp-actino8. Next base: position 699 of record CAYNKE010000287.1, read on the forward strand.
CGTCCTGGTGCTGCAGACCTTCACCGAGCAACGTGGTGCGACCCGCGGTGGCGCCCATCAGGAACCCGCGCGCGCGAATGTCGGCGGCCTGCCAGATGAGATCGCCCACACGCTGGAATCCGAACATCGAATAGAACGTGTAGAACGGCACGGCGGGCACACCGCGCGTGGCGTACGCGGTGCCGGCCGCGATGAACGACGACAGTGCGCCGGCTTCGGTGATTCCTTCTTCGAGGATCTGGCCGCCCGACGACTCGGCGTACGACAACAGCAAGTCGTGGTCGACCGGCTCGTACTTCTGGCCCTGCGACGCGTAGATCTTCAACTCGCGGAACAACGAGTCCATGCCGAAGGTGCGGGCCTCGTCGGGGATGATGGGCACCACGCGCGAGCCGAACTTGTCGTCGCGCGCGAGGTTGCGCAGCAGTCGCGTGAATCCCATCGTGGTGGAGACCGACTGGCCACCCGAGCCGCCGTCGAGTTCGGCGAAGGCCGCGTCGTCGGGGAGTTCGATGGGTCGGCGGTTGCGCACGATGCGCTTGGGCACCGAACCACCGAGCGCGCGGCGGCGCTCCATGAGGTACTGGTACTCGATCGAGCCGTCGCTCGGACGGAAGTACGGCGGCTGATCGGCTTCGAGCGCCGAGTCGGGAATCTCGTCGTTGAGGTGCAGACGATCGCGCAGCGTGAGCAATTGCGCGGCGTTCATCTTCTTGATCTGGTGCGTGGCGTTGCGGCCTTCGATGTCGGGGCCGAGTGTCCAGCCCTTGATGGTCTTGCACAGAATCACCGTGGGGCGGCCGGTGCCGAGGTTCTGCGTGGCTGCGCGATACGCGGCGTAGAGCTTGCGGTAGTCGTGGCCGCCGCGCGGAAGGTTGCGCAAGTCGTCGTCACTGAGGTGGGCAACCATCTGGCGCAGGCGCGGATCGGGGCCGAAGAAGTTCTCGCGGATGAAGTTGCCGTCCTCCACCGAGTAGCGCTGGAACTCGCCGTCGACGGTGGTGTTCATGCGGTTGAGGAGCACGCCGTCCTTGTCCTGGGCGAGCAGTTCGTCCCAGCGCGAACCCCAGATCACCTTGATGACGTTCCAGCCGGCACCGCGGAACACGGCTTCGAGTTCCTGGATGATCTTGCCGTTGCCGCGCACCGGGCC
>CAYNKE010000288.1:0-1847 GCA_964397715.1 uncultured Bifidobacterium sp.
GTGTGGGCCGTCGACGGCGACGGCTGCTTCCAGATGACCGCCCAAGAACTCGTCACGGCGAGCGTCGAGCGCATCCCGATCAAGGTCGCGGTGCTCAACAACTCGTATCTCGGCATGGTTCGCCAGTGGCAGGAGATGTTCTACGAAGAGCGCTACAGCGAGGTGTACCTGTCGCCCGAACTGCCCGACTTCGTGAAGTGGGCCGAGGCGATGGGATGCGTCGGCATCCGCGTCGAGAGCCCCGAAGAAGTGGAGTCCGCGATCGAGAAGGCCAACTCCATCGACGACCGCTCGGTCGTCGTCGAGTTCCGCGTCGACGCCGGCGAGAAGGTGTTCCCGATGGTTCCGGCCGGGTTCAGCAACGACGACGTGATCTTGCATCCGGCGCAGTCGACCAAGAGGGAGTTCCTGCGATGAGCAACGGTCAACCCGCCCACCACATCTTGTCGGTGCTCGTCGAGAACCGGCCCGGCGTGCTCGCGCGCGTCTCCGGTCTCTTCGCCCGTCGTGGGTACAACATCTTCTCGTTGGCCGTGGCCCCCACCGAAGATCCGGCGATGTCGCGTATCACGATCGTCGTCGACGTCGAGTCGGCGCCGCTCGAGCAGATCGTGAAGCAGCTCTTCAAGTTGATCGACGTCGTGAAGATCAGCGAACTCGACCCGCGTCGCTCGGTCGAACGCGAACTCATGATCGCCACTGTTCGCGTCCCGGCCGAGGAACGTGGCCAGGTGGTCGAACTCACCAACATCTTCGAGGGCAAGATTCTGGCCGTGGGCACCGAGGCCATCACGGTGTCCCTCGACGGAAGCCCCGAAAAACTCGACGACTTCGAGGAATTGCTCCGCGGCTATGGCATCGTGGAGCTCCAGCGAACCGGCCGAGTGGCCCTCCCCAAACTCGACAAAGAGGCGCGCTCGCGCGCCGCCAAAGGAAAGGCAAGTTGAACATGGCAGCGAAGATGTATTACGACGCCGATTGCGACGTCTCCGTCATCAAGGGTCGCAAGGTCGCGATCATCGGCTACGGCTCGCAGGGTCACGCCCACGCGCTCAACCTCAAGGAGAGCGGCGTACCGGTCGTGGTGGGCCTGCGCGAAGGTTCGTCGTCGGCCGCCAAGGCCGAAGCCGCCGGTCTCGCCGTGAAGTCGATCGCCGACGCCGCCAAGTGGGCCGACGTGATCATGCTCACGATGCCCGACACCGAGCAGAAGGCCACGTACGACGCGCACATCAAGCGCTACATGAAGGCCGGCAAGGCGCTCGCGTTCGCGCACGGTTTCAACATCCGCTTCAAGCGCATCCGTCCGCCCAAGGGTGTCGACGTGATCATGATCGCGCCCAAGGGCCCGGGTCACCTGGTGCGCCGTACCTACACCGAGGGTGGCGGTGTGCCGTGTCTGATCGCCGTCGAGCAGGATGCAACGGGCAACGCCAAGAAGGTCGCGCTGTCGTACGCGTCGGCCATCGGCGGCGGTCGCGCTGGCATCATCGAGACGTCGTTCGCCGAAGAGACCGAGACCGACTTGTTCGGTGAGCAAGTGGTGCTGTGCGGCGGACTCACGTCGCTCGTGCAGGCCGGGTTCGAGACGCTCGTCGAGGCGGGTTACCAGCCCGAGATGGCGTACTTCGAGTGCTTGCACGAAGTGAAGCTCATCGTCGACCTGATGTACGAAGAGGGCATCGCCGGGATGCGCTACAGCATCAGCGACACCGCCGAGTACGGCGACGTGACGCGCGGACCGCGTGTCGTCACACCGGCCACCAAGAAGACCATGCAGAAGATCCTGAAAGAGATCCAGTCGGGCAAGTTCGCCAAGGAATGGATCGCCGAGAGCGAGAGCGGCC
>CAYNKE010000289.1:0-1834 GCA_964397715.1 uncultured Bifidobacterium sp.
TGGTCGGGGTGAGAGGATTTGAACCTCCGGCCTCCACGTCCCGAACGTGGCGCGCTAGCCAAACTGCGCTACACCCCGATGGTGCGAGTGGGAAGGCTACCCGGCGTTGGCGGGTTCCCCGTCGGGGGAATCGGTGCTCTCGACCGGAGCCGGAATGCCCTCGGCGTAGCACCCACCACCTGCGATGGCGCGAGCCGCGCGGCGCAGTCGCAACGAGTCGAGGGGCTTGATGAGCCAGCCGTCCGAACCGCTCCGACGTGCGAGATGGATGTCGACGTCGCGGTCGAGGAGCATCAGGATCGGAACGTGCGGCAACGTGCCACCGCTCTCGTCGAGACGCAGATCCATCGTGACGGCCACGCCGCCCATGGTGCCGATCTGCATGTCGAGGATCACCAGGTCGGGTGTTCGGGCCTTCACGGTGGGTGCCACCGCACGGCCGTCACGGCACACGGTGAACGATGTGTCGGGTCCACCGAGAGCGGCGGTCACTTCGTCGATGAGCCAATCGGCGTCGGTAGCGAGGATCACGTGCACGAGGGTGACGCTATCCCGACCCGTCGGGCGTAGACGAACCTCGCTCAGCGATCGTCGAAGATCTCGCGTCCGATCGACCCGATGCTGGTCAGGTCGTGCACGTCGTCGGCCCGCAGGGCCACCCGGGTCACCACGGCCGACTCGGCGAACGTGAGCAACGGCTCGATGCTCGTCTCTTCGGCGTCGGCCACCGCCACTAGATCGGCCATGTTGCGATGAAGGATCAATTCATCGGGGTCGGGTGACTCGGCCTCGAGACGTTTGATCTCCGTTCGCAACTTCGTGGCCGAGTGCTTTCCGAAGCGCGGTTGCAAACGGTTGACGATGACCGCACTGGTGTCGATCCCCCCGCGTGCGAGTTGTGAGACGAAGTACATGGCTTCGTTAACGGTGTCGTGCCGCGGTGAAGCCACCACCACATAGCGCGTGTCGGTCGACCGCAGAAGCGACTGCACCTCTTCGGCCCGCGTGCGGAATCCCTCTTCGATGCCCTCGAACGCTTGGAAGAAGTCGATCGCGTCGGCGAGCACATCGGCTCCTATCACGCGCCCGATCGTGCGAAGGATCGGTTGGGCCGCGATGTTGAGGACTTTCAGCCCACCGCGAGCCGGCGCGATCAACCACCGGTACACACGGTGATCCAAGAAGTTCATGAGCTTCTGCGGTGCGTCGAGGAAGTCGAGCGCCTCGCGGCTCGGTGGTGTGTCGACCACGATCAAGTCGAAGCGATCGTCGTTGTGCAGTTCGAACAAGCGCTCGGCCGCCATGTATTCCTGGCTGCCCGACAACCGGCTGGCCACGTTCACGTAGAACTGGTTACCGAGGATGCGGTCCACCTGCTTCTCGTCACGCGCGTGTCGACGGATCACGCCATCGAACGTTGAGCGTGCATCGAGCATGGTCGCCCACATCTCACCGTCGGGCAGCACAACCCGCGTGGTGTCGTTGCCGAGTTCGCCCGCGATTCCGAGAGCGTCGGCCAGACGACGGGCCGGGTCGATCGTGATCACGCACACGCGTCGCCCGCGACGCGCCGCTTCGATGGCCACGGCAGCGGCGGTCGTCGTTTTGCCCACACCACCCGAACCACAACACACGACGACCCTGGCCGACTCGACGAGAGCGGTGAACGAACCGTTCGACTTCTTGCGAGTCATGTCGAGGCCTGCTTGGAGAGAATGCGAGCCAGTCGCTCGATGTCGCGGGCGGCGAGGCCAGCCGTCGGAACGTGCGGCAACTCGATCGGCCGTTCACCGAGAAGAGTGGTGAGTCGATCGACCTCGCGAGCGTGAACCGC
>CAYNKE010000290.1:0-1822 GCA_964397715.1 uncultured Bifidobacterium sp.
TGGGCATCGCGGTGTCGTTCGTCGACGATCCGCACAACCTCGAGCAGTGGAAGGCCGCGGTTCGTCCCAACACCAAGGCGTTCTACGGCGAGGTGCTGGCCAACCCGCGTAACGACGTGTTCGACATCGAAGGTGTCTCGAAGGTCGCGCACGACGTCGGAGTTCCGTTGATCCTCGACAACACCGTGCCCACTCCGTACGGCATCCGTCCGCTCGATTGGGGTGCCGACGTCGTCGTGCACTCGCTCACCAAGTTCGTGGGTGGACACGGCACGTCGATCGCCGGATCCATCACCGACGGCGGCAAGTTCGACTTCTCGAAGTCGGGCCGCTTCCCCAACTTCACCGAGCCCGACCCGAGCTACCACGGCCTCGCGTACTGGCCCGCCCTCGGTGCCGGTTCGTACATCCTGAAGGCACGCGTGCAGTTGCTTCGCGACCTGGGCATGGCGGTGTCGCCGTTCAACGCGTTCTTGCTCCTGCAGGGTCTCGAGACGTTGTCGCTGCGCATGGAGCGCCACTGGAGCAACGCTCAGGCCGTCGCCGACTTCCTCGCGAATCATCCGCAGGTCGAGAGCGTCAACTTCGCCGGTTTGTCATCGAGCCCTTGGCACGCCCGCGCCAAGAAGTACTTCGGCGGCCGTGGTTACGGGTCGGTGCTCGCGTTCAACATCAAGGGCGGACGTCCGGCTGGCGAGAAGTTCGTGGCCGGACTCAACCTGCACAGCCACGTGGCCAACATCGGCGACGTGCGCAGCCTCGTCATTCAGCCGTCCACCACGACACACAGCCAGCTCACCGAAGACGAGCAGAAGTCGGCCGGTGTCGACCCGGGTCTCATTCGCTTGAGCGTGGGTCTCGAGTCGATCAAGGACATCATCGCCGACCTCGAGGGTGGATTCGCCGCCGCGGCGAACTGATTCCACGTGACGACGGCCGGCGCTTCGGCGTCAGTCGTCGTTGCGGCGATCGTCGAGAAATTTCTGGAATTCGGCCGCCAGGTCGTCGCCGGACGGAAGTTCGGCTTCGGCTCGGCGGTCGAATTCGATTTCGAGCATGCGCACGTAGTGCCGCGCCTTGTCGTCGCTCGCCACCGCGTCGTCGTGGAACCCGCGCCACCGTTCGATGTCGTCGGCGAGATCGACATGGCGAGTGGGAACGCCGAGCACGTGTTCGAGATGGCGGAGCAGCGCCGCCGACGACTGCGGATGCTCAGCGTTGCCGAGATAGTGCGGCACGCCCACGCGCAGCGAGATGGCCGGCAGTTCTTCGCGTTCGAACTGTTCTTGGAGCACGCCGGCCACACCGGTGATGCCCTGATACGTCGGGCGTGAGAGTCCGAGGGTGCGGGCCAACTGCGGATCGGCGGTGCTGCCGACCACCGGTGGCACTCGGGTGTGCGGAACCGCGTCGGCGGCGGCACCGACCGTCACGACCGCTTCGCAGCCGAGACGCGTGTACGTGGCGATGAGACACCGTACGTAGGTGCGCCAGCGAACATCGGGCTCGGTCCCGGTCATGACGACGATGTCTCGCGCCGCCGACGGGAAGCGCACCGCGGTGATGTCGTTGGCCGGCCACACGAGCATCCGGTCGCCGTCCTCGTCGAGGCGCGCCTCAGGGCGATGTTGCGTGAAGTCGTAGAACGGATCGGCGTCGATCGTTGCGACTTCCTCGGATTCGTTGTTGTCCATCAAGTGTTCGAGGGCCTTGGTGGCGGCTTGGGCCACGTCGAACCATCCCGACATCGCGACGACGAGGACCGGGCGACGCAGGGGAGAGGACACACCCCGCCAGTCGAGTACGTCGGCGACTTCCATCG
>CAYNKE010000291.1:0-1820 GCA_964397715.1 uncultured Bifidobacterium sp.
GCGCTAAATGATCGGCAATCAACATGGACGAGTAGGGGTACTCGTCCCTACCGGTGCACAATGTTCAGCCCGCCTCACCTAAGGTCCCAACTGGATTTGGTAAAACCGTCGGGGAAATTGGTTGGCATTAGTATCCGTCCAGACAAACGGGAACGTGCCCGGAGTGTTCGTGGAGATCGTGCTCCAATTCGTCAGGTTCGTGGAGGCCATCAGGATGTAATCCGGTCCGGTTTGGCCTTGAACGGATAAGCGAAGCTGGGGCGTTACATTCGTTCCCGAGCTCGAGTTTGACCACGCCATCGATACGATGGGGGTTTGTACGGCCGCCACGGTCACCGTGTTGGTGTTGGTGGCGGTCAAAAGGTTGGTTCCATTGTCGGTCACGCGAATCACGATGGGGTAAGACCGGCCAGCTTGGGCGATCGAGGGACGCCAGTTCACGGTGCCATTGATCGAATTAAAGGTGGCGTTCGTGGGAAGGCCGGAAAGGACCTGGTAGGTGAGCACATTGTTTTCCACATCGGTGGCCAGATTGGGCAGCGTGAGGTTAAATCCGGGATTGATCGAGGGGTTGCTAGGGGCGGCAAAGGTAGGTGCATCGTTGACCGGAGTGACGTCGAGGTAGTACCAGTCAGCACTCACGCCGCCATTGGTGGCCTGCTGGTATACCATCACGATAATATTGGTTCCGAAAGCGTTCGGCCGAGGACGCACCACGAGGGTACGGTTGGTGCCAGAGCCCCCAAAGATAAACCCGTTGGTGTCGGAGGACACAACATTGGTGTCAAAGGATTCGCCCCAAAAAAGGTTATTGGAGTCGGAGAGGGTGATGCTGGAAGTGGAGGTCTGGCCGTCCTCGGTAATCGTTTTATCGCTAAAACTGCTGTTGACGGAGGGAGGGGGAGTAGCCTGCGTGTTGAGGGTCATCTCAAGGTGGTATTTGAAGTATTCGTCAAGGGAGGCGATAAAGTTGGAAGCAAAGGTGGCACGCACGGCCAGGTCTTCGGCGGCGGAGGAGGTGGAAGATTTGGCCCGGACATTGGTGTAGTTGCACTCGATCTGGATCGCGTCGATGGTGCCTCCGTTGGTCAGACTGGTGCCATAGGTCTGGACGTTGTAGCCACCGTTGAAATACTCGTTGGTGATTCCGTTGCTGATGCCTTGGTTGGTGTTGATGTGGCTGGGAACGCAGGGGAAGCCCCTTTTTTCCAGCAGACCACCAAGGCCGAGTTCTCCCCGAACCAGCGAGGTAAAGCTGACGCGGGAGCGACGGCTCATGGCGCGAATGGTGGAATCATCCTCATCCGTGCTGGTAAGAGAGGACTTGAACAAGTCGGAATCAGAGAGGTTATAGCCGATTTCGTTTCTCTGAATGGTGTGTCCGTGGCCGTGCAGGTCGATGTAAAGACCGCGGCCGTAGTTGTTGCTCACATGCTGGCGGGAGATGTTGATGAAGGCATGAAACTCCCGCCAAAGGGTCTGGGTATTGGTGTTGTTTTGGGCGCCTTCGATGATGTCGCGGTTACAGTCCACCTTGGCTCGGTCCACCCGGCAGATGATCACATGGGGATAGCGGCCGTAACGGTTGAAGGCCGCGGTGCGGATCGCGCGGGCGAGGTTCGCGGTCCAGAGATCAGGGTCGGTGGTGACCGTATAAGTGGAGGTGTTGGTGCGGTTCGGAAGTTCTGCCGGATTCGTGTCGCCTCCGTGCGGTGCGGAAATGATTAAGGGCAGGTTCCCGGCAATATATTCCGTATAGTTGCTGCGGCCCCAGTAGGTGGTGCCAGGCGTGTAACTAGAGAGGTTGGTTTGACCTACGG
>CAYNKE010000292.1:0-1781 GCA_964397715.1 uncultured Bifidobacterium sp.
CAAGAACAGCTAGTTGGGGAACCAGACCGGCACATTTGCCGGGGTTTCGCACCCATTCAGGGCGAACGGAAGTAGGGGAACCCCTACTGGAAGGGGACGGCGAAATCGGCAACACTCGCCATGAGCAAGACTGTTAGCCGCGCCTCAGGGCGCGAACGAGGGGGATCATCATGGGGGTCATCGTTTCCACCAAGTCGGGCCGCATCGAAGGCGGATCCGAGAACGGCGTGCACGTCTTCCGCGGCATTCCGTACGCCGCGCCGACCGGAGGAGCCAACCGCTACAAGGCTCCGCAGCCCGCGCCGGCGTGGGACGGAGTTCGCGATGGCACCAAGAACGGTCTCATCAGTTTCCAACCGCCGCTCCCGCCGCCGTTCGGTCAACCGCTCCCGCCCGCCGGTGACGATTGTCTGAACCTCACGGTGTGGACCCCCGACCCGGGAGCATCGAAGCTCCCGGTGTTCGTCTGGATCCATGGTGGCGCGTTCTTCGGCGGCAGCAGCATCGAACCCGTCTACAACGGATCGTCGTTCGCGAAGAACGGTGTCGTCTGCGTGACAATCAACTACCGCCTCGGCGCACAAGGTTTCTGGAACCTCGCCGAACTGTTCCCCGAGTTCCCCGATTCCGGAAACCTCGGCCTCCTCGATCAGATCGCGGCGTTGCGATGGGTGCAGGAGAACATTGCTTCCTTCGGCGGCGACCCGAATCGCGTCACGGTCGGCGGAGAATCGGCCGGTGGCATGAGCGTCGGCAGTCTGCTCGCGTCGCCGAAGGCCAAGGGTCTCTTCCAACAGGCGATTCCGCAGAGCGGTGCCGGGCACAACGGCATCAGTGCGCCCACCACCACCAAGATCGCGAAGAATCTCTTGGCACGAGTCGGAGTCAAGCCGGGCGATTCGGCGGCGCTGGCTGCACTCGACCCGCAGGTACTCCTTGCGGCCCAGGTCGACATGACCACCGAGATCCAGACGCAACGCGACCCCAACGTGTTCGGCGAAGCGGCCGTCGCGAGCATGGCATTGCAACCGACCTACTTCACCGACGTGTTGCCGCAACGCCCGATCGATGCGATCGCGGCCGGGTCGGCCGCCGGGATTCCGATTCTCGTCGGCACCACACTCGAGGAGTCTCTCGTGTTCGTGGTGGCGATGGCCGACATGTTCTCCGACGAACTCGTGAACGGCATGGCCGTTGCCACGTTCGGAGACGCGCAGAAGGCCGAGAACGCGCTCAAGATGTATCGCGGCAATCGTCCGGACGCGCCGGCCCACGTGATCAGCGCGGCTTTCGACACCGATCGCATGTTCACGGTGCCGGCCATCCGTTTGGCCGAGGCCCAACTCGCTCACACGAAGGACGTGTGGTCGTACCGCTTCGACTGGCGCACGCCGCTGCTCGGCGGAGCGCTCGGTGCGTGCCACGCGCTCGAACTGGCCTTCGTTTTCAACACTGTCTCCGACCCGGCCGCGGCGTTCCTCGCCGGTCCCGACGCCCCGCAAGCGGTTGCCGATGCGGTGCACCAGTCGTGGGTCTCGTTCATTACCAAGGGCAATCCGCACCACGGAGGACTACCGGCCTGGGATCGCTACGACACCAACAAACGCACCACGCTGTTGTTCGACTCCACCTGCTCCGTTGCTTCAAATCCGCGCGCCGATGAATTGGCGCTGTGGGACGGGATCATCTGAGTTCGCCCCACAGCGGGGCGTCAGCCAGCTGACCCACCGAGGTAGCTGCTCGCCAGGAACTCGGGCCGTGCGGCCAGATCGGCGGCGCTT
>CAYNKE010000293.1:0-1776 GCA_964397715.1 uncultured Bifidobacterium sp.
CATGGCCAAGAAGTCGTTGATCAACAAGTCAGCCGCCAAGCCGAAGTTCAAGGTGCGCGCTTACACCCGTTGCCGCAAGTGCGGCCGGGCTCGTTCGGTGTACCGCAAGTTCGGACTCTGCCGCCGCGAGATGGCACACGCCGGTGAGATCCCCGGTCTGACGAAGTCGAGCTGGTGAGGTACTGATGCTGACTGATCCCATTGCCGACATGCTCACGCGCATCCGAAACGCCAACGTTTCGATGCACGACGAGGTGAAGATGCCGTCCTCCAAGCAGAAGGTCGCGCTCGCCAAGATCCTGGAGCAGGAGGGTTACATCTCCGGCTTCTCGGTCGCGCCCAATCCGAAGGGCCCGGGCCAGATCCTCTCCATCACCATGAAGTACTCGCCTGAGCGCCGTCGCACCATCGCGGGCATCAAGCGCATTTCCACTCCGGGCCTGCGGGTGTACCGCAAGTCGAACACCGTGCCGCGCGTGCTCGGTGGTCTCGGTGTGGCCGTCCTGTCAACCAGCCAAGGGCTCATGACCGACCGTGAAGCGCGCAAGCGCAAGGTCGGCGGTGAAGTCCTCTGCTACGTGTGGTGAGCCGAGGAGCCTGACATGTCACGTATCGGCAATTCCCCCATCGCGGTTCCCTCGGGAGTCGACGTCACCATCAACGGTGCCTCCATCACCGTGAAGGGCCCGAAGGGCACCCTCACGCGCACACTCGACGGCGGCATTTCGGTTCGCAAGGACGAGTCCACTCTCGTCGTCGAGCGTCCCGACGATGCCCGTGAGTCGCGCAGCCTGCACGGTCTTTCGCGCGCTCTCGTCAACAACATGGTCGTCGGCGTCACGCAGGGTTACACCAAAGAACTCGAGATCGTCGGCGTGGGTTATCGCGCCGAGGCCAAGGGTCCGGGCGCGCTGCGTCTCAACCTCGGGTTCTCGCACCCGGTCGAGTTCCCCGGTCCCGAAGGAATCACCTTCGAGGTGCCGGTTCAGACCCGCATCATCGTGAAGGGCATCGACAAAGAACTGGTTGGCCAAGTGGCCGCCAACATCCGCTCGATCCGCAAGCCCGAGCCCTACAAGGGCAAGGGTGTGCGCTACGTCGACGAGAAGATCCTGCGCAAGGCCGGTAAGGCCGGCAAGAAGTGATGCGCGGTAGGGAGACGCAATGACCAAGATCGCCAATCAGCGCCGTACCGGACGACTCCGTCGTCACTCGCGCGTCCGCAAGAAGATCCACGGCACCGCCGAGCGTCCGCGCTTGTCGCTGTACCGCTCGAACAAGCACCTCATCCTTCAGGTGATCGACGACGACCGCGGTGTCACCATCGCGTCGGCGTCCTCGGTCGAAGCGACGGTGCGTCAGTCGGGCGGTGGCAGCAACGTGGCCGCCGCATCGCGCCTGGGCCAGCTCGTTGCCGAGCGCGCCAAGGCCGCAGGTGTCAACAAAGTCGTGTTCGACCGTGGTGGGTACCTCTACCAGGGTCGCGTCGCCGCCGTCGCCGAGGCGGCCCGAGCAGCTGGACTGGAGTTCTGATGTCGAACGCTCCCGCATACGGTGGCAACCCGCGCCAGGGTGGCCAGCAGCAGGGTGATGGTGGCCGCGAATCGCGCGTCATTCACATCAACCGCGTCGCCAAGGTCGTCAAGGGTGGTCGTCGTTTCTCGTTCACTGCACTCGTGGTGGTCGGTGACGGCAACGGTCGCGTGGGTCTCGGCTACGGAAAGGCCAAGGAAGTTCCGTTGGCCATCCAGAAGGGCACCGAGGACGCCAAGCGCA
>CAYNKE010000294.1:0-1770 GCA_964397715.1 uncultured Bifidobacterium sp.
AGTGTCGTCAGGCGCCAGTTCCGTGGAATCGGGGACGTCGGTCGAATCGGTGACATCCCCTTCGTCGCCCGACCAGATGTCGGAGAAGGCAGCAGTGAACTCGTCAATGAAGTCATCTCCGAAGAACGAGGCGAAATCCTCTCCGAATACGTCTGCCCATGCCGAGAGGACCGCGCGGAACTGATCGAGAATCCATCCCAGAAGTTCTTCGTCGATCTCGTACGCCTCAGCCGGGACCTCTTCGTCGACAAACTCGCCAGTCTCGGCATCGAAAGTGATCTCGGTGTAGCCGTAGGCACCGTCGTCGTCGCTCCCGTCGAATTCGGATTCCCAGAGCGAGTTGCCCTCGGCATCCAGGAGGTCGAGGTTCGACGAGTCATCGGTTTCCTCGAAGGAGAAGTCGGCATCTCCGGTCAGATCGAATGACGTCGCCTCTTCTCCGTAGGCGACGTCCAGCTCGAATTGTCCTGAGCCGTCGACGTCGAACGAATAGTCGCCCTCATCCCCCTCGAACGAAATCTCCGGGAGTTCAGCATCGGCTTGCTCGGGGTCGAAGTCACCTTGGAGTTGGCTCGATCCGATGCCGGGGAAGTCGATGGTGACGGTCAGTCGGATGAGCTCGACCGACGGATCGACGACTTCACCGACCACGGGTGTGACGGTCACTTTGCCCAACGAGGCCGAGATGACCACGGTGGCGCCAGTGCCGAATCGATAGCCCCGGAACGGGTAGATGTCGACCCCGGGTACGGCAGTAGCGATGTTCCGGCTGTCGATCGTCTGGCCACCAGCCGAAATGAGAACACCCGCTTTGGATGCGCCGCCGGTCGAGACGGTGATCATCGTCGCGCCCTTCGTCTGACTGTCGTCGGACCACGGCGCCGGAGCCGCGACCTCGCGCTCCTTCATGAGAGTGAGGTCGAGAGTGCCCGTCGAACCACTCCAGGTTTGGGCATCGGTCCCCGAGTTGGCGGCGGCGATGTCGTATGACCAGGTCTGGGTCGCGCGATCGATGAACAGCGGAGTGATCTGTCCCGGGTAGTTGTTGTCGTAGAGGCTGACGAGAATCTGGTCGGCGCCGTCGGTGGATACGGCGAGGGGCGTCACGGCGTGTGCGGCGTCGGGTCCGTAGAGACCGAGTGTCACGCCTTCACGATTCGTCAGGGCTTCAGCGATTCGCGCGGCGATCTGTTCAGGGGTCCAATCACGGGTGGCGGACGTTGGTTCTCGCACCGCGGGGAAAGTCTGTGATGCCCACCAACGTGCGATGGACGAGCCAACGGTGAGTTCTTGACGCTGGAGATCGGATGTGAGGCTCGCGTTCGACTGGAGTTGTGCCGCGGTGTCGTTGCCGTCGTACAGGCGCTGACTCAGAACCGCCATTCCTTCGCAGCGCCCTCCTTGGATCGCGGCGTTCATCTGGTCGATCCACTGTTGGGCCGCCGGGTAGAGCACGCACCCATTGGTGACGTCGATGCACACCGCGTCCTGGCCGAACATGCTGATGGCAAGCGTGGGCGTGAACGCGTCGGATTCGGGCGGCCCGCCCCAGTTCTCGAAACTGAAGCCGTCGGATGGGGGCAGGAGCCCGCTGTCCGAACAGGTGAGCCAGCCTTCGGGAAGACCGAGGTCTGCCCGGGGCGTCTCCGTGCAGGAATCGAGGAACGACGTGTCAGCCGAATCGGTCTGGGATGAAGCAGCGTCGTTGGATTCGGAGCCGCTCGATCCGCCACCTCCTCCGCACGAGATCGCGGAGATCAGCAGTGGAGC
>CAYNKE010000295.1:0-1740 GCA_964397715.1 uncultured Bifidobacterium sp.
TGCACACCCACGAAACACAGGTTTTTCTGCTGCGCATTCGCCAGGTTCGCGGGTTTGATCCACAACGTCTTGTCAGGAAACTTCACCGCGCCGATGGTATAATCGTATTGGCCGGCGATGGTTTTCATCTTCTCCTGATACAACGGCACGCCCTCGAAATAATCCAGGATGCGCGTGCTGCTCACGTCATCCGCCGATTCGCCGCTGCCGAAGAAAATGCCTACATCCCCCGTCTTGTTGCACAGATGATCCACCGCCGCGGCTTCGATGATGAACGATTTCAGCGTTTTGACGCCGGATTTGACGACGATCTTGCGCGTGGTCGGCTTGTTGAACTCCTCGAAGATGGGGATGGTGTAACAGGCCGTATGCGGGTCGAACGGTTTGCCGTCGTTGCCGTGACCTTTGCCCATCGGGGCATCGGCGATGGTGCCGAGCAACGTGGATTTTCCTGCTCCATTGGGGCCAAGTACGGCCAGTAATTCACCGGACTGCACGCTGAGCGATACATCGTTGAGCAACTTGGTTCCTCCACGAGACACCACGAGATGTGAAGCGACAAGTGTCGAGGTCACGCCCAACCACCTTGACTGCGACGGGTGCTGCGTAGCAACAGCAGGAAGAACGGTGCACCGATCAACGCAGTGACCACACCGAGCGGGAGCTCGGCTGGTGACAACAACGAACGCGCCGCCAGGTCGGCCAGCAGAGTGACGCTGGCGCCGAGGAGTGCGGCAGTCCACAACAAATGACGATGTCGTGGCCCAAGCACGATGCGCATGATGTGTGGCACGAGCAGACCCACGAAGGCGATCATTCCCGTGGCGGCCACCGCGCTGGAAGCGAGCAAACCCACCACGGCGATCGCCTGCAGGCGAACCGGTTCCACTCGAACCCCGAGGTGCGTGGCAGGCCGATCGCCGAGTGCGAGCGTGTCGAGGACCCGCGCAAACTTGGCGCTCATTGCCATACCCAAGAGGGCGAGTGGAATCACCACGCCAACCGCCTTCCACGTTGCAAGTCCGAGCGTGCCGAGGCTCCAGAAAGTAACGGAGCGAATTTCGTCGTCGTCGGCGACGAACACGGCGAATCCGATCACCGCGCCGGCGAATGCGTTGATAGCGATGCCGGTGAGGATGAGTGTGACCACCTCTGTTTTGCCGTCGGATCGCGAAAGCACGTACACCAGCGCGGTGGAGAGCGTGCCACCGAGGAATGCTGCGAGCTGAACGCCGAGCGGCAACTGGTTGAGGCCAACGATGATCGCAATCACCGCGCCAACTGCGGCACCAGCAGAAACGCCAACCGTCGCTGGTTCAGCCAGCGGATTTCGGAAGATTCACTGCATGATGACGCCGGCAACGGCGAGGCTTGCGCCAACGATGACGGCGAGCACGATTCGGGGGAGTCGAACTTGCCAGAACACGTTGTGTGCGACTGCCTCAGACGAGTCGCGGCTGGGACCGTCACCGATTATGCCGAACAGGTCGGACAACGAGATTCGAAACGCCCCGGTTGCAAGCGACAGCAAGGTGGTGATGGTGAGCAAGGCAACGAGAAAAACCGCAACGGCGGGAAGACTGGTGCGTCTGGCGTTTGTCATGCGTCGCTACTGAACGTGTTGAGAATCTCCGCCAACCGGGTGATGAGTGCTCCGGTACGCGGACCAAACGAGAGTAGCAGGTCGTCATCCACCGCGATAACGGCACTCGATGCAGCTGCGCGGGTGCTCGAGAGACC
>CAYNKE010000296.1:0-1735 GCA_964397715.1 uncultured Bifidobacterium sp.
ACAATTCGGCCCGCAGGAACGACGACGTGGTGGAAATCGCGTTGCCCGACGGTCGCACCGTCCGGACCGACGATCCGGCGGTTCACGAAGCGGTGAGTGCGGCGGTCGGCCAGTCGGTGCGCCTCGAGTCGCTGGCTCCGGCCACCGATCTCGATCACTACCGCCGCGGCGCGCCCGACTCGGACGACATCATGGCCGAACTGCGCGGCGTGTTCGGCCGCACCAACGACGAACCTCTGCCCGATTTCGCGCAGTTTCCTCCTGAAGTCATGGAGTTCGAATCACCGCCCGGTACGTATTACGACTGCTGGCCGTTGATGATCATGAGCACGTCAGCGTTACGTGCATTGGGCGATGCGTTGCCCGATTCGGTTGTCGATGTGACGCGCTTTCGGCCCAGCCTCGTGATCGACACTGGCGAAGAACCCGGACATCCCGAGTTCTCGTGGAGCGGACGTCGGGCGATGTTGGGCGAGGCCGAGATCGAATTCTTGGGACCATGTCCTCGTTGTGTGATGGTCACTCGCGCGGTGGGGAAAGACGTTCCGGAGGATCGCGCGGTGCTTCGCCACATCGTGCGCGACCTCGATCAGAACGTGGGCGTGTACGCGCGGGTCGCGAAAGCCGGACGTATCGGCGTCGGCGATTCACTCACGTTCGTGTGACCCGCCCCGCCTTGAATGGGTGCGAAAACCCGGCAAATTTGCCGGTTATCCCGCCCATGCGGAGCGCGACCCGAGTGCATGGGGAACCAGACCGGCAAATTTGCCGGGGTTTCGCACCCATGAGGGCAAGGTCAGGTGGGGAGTCGGAACGACATCAGGTCGCGGCCGACAGACACTCGGCCGGTGTAACCACCCTGTCGAACGTCGGCCTCGAACAACGCTTCTTCGGCTTCGTCCTTCGCTCCGGGAATCAGATGCGTGAGCACGAGATGGGGCACCCCGGCGCGCTCGGCCAGCGCGCCGAGCGGAACCGAATCGGCGTGATAGCTGAAGATGGTCTCGAACACGGTGCCGGCCACTTGTGCACTCATCGCAGTGGTACGACAGGCCTCATGTACGAGGAGGTCGGCTCCGCGCGCCAGGTCTTCGACTTCGCGGCACACTCGCGTGTCGCCTGAGATCACGACCGAGCCGACGGGCGAGTCGACGCGGTAGGCGCACGCGTCAGGAACCGGTTCGTGGTGAACGGCAACGGCGGTGACGGTGACCCCCACTTCGTCATCACGCCACACGATCTGCGGAGAGAACGAACCGTCGAATACTCGTAGATCGATCTCGGGCTGGTCGGAATCGGTGTGTTCGCGTCGTACCGCGATGTCCTCGTCGAAAGGTTCGAGCATGCGACGAGCGAAACGAGCCGCACCACCTTCGGGTGTGACGATCGTGAGTGGACCGGTCTTGTGGAGTTGTTGCTGGATCCACCGGGTCATCGCCACATCGGCCAAGTCGACGAGATGATCGCTGTGAAGATGGGTGAGGAAGAGCGCAGTGAGGAATGGCGGAGGTGTTCCAGCCTCGGCCAGGCGAATGACCGTGCCGCGTCCGGCGTCGAACTGCAGCGCGATTCGCTTCTTGCCGAGTGTGAAGCGCACCAAGGTTCCGGCCCCGGCTCGGCCAGGAGCGGCGTGGGGGACGCCGGTTCCGGTGAGGATCACTTCGAGAGAGGGTGAATCAGCCATGAGTCAGCGGCGATCGATGTTGGGAGACACACTGCCGTCGCCGCCGAACGA
>CAYNKE010000297.1:0-1734 GCA_964397715.1 uncultured Bifidobacterium sp.
ACTGGGACTCGTACTCGGTCACCAAGGGTGTCGACCAGATCATTCCGGTCGACGTCTACATCCCCGGCTGCCCGCCCCGGCCCGAAGCACTGCTCGAAGGTGTGGTGCTGCTGCAGCAGCGCATCCGCAACGAGGACATGGGTGCGCGTTGGCGCGGTGAAGGCAGCAAGCCGATCATTGTCGCCGACAAGTCGAACAAGGCGGCGAACACATCCGCCGACCGGAACGGTGAGCCCAGTGTCGTCTGATGCTCCCGTAGCCGAGATCCCTGGCGACACTCTTCGCCAGCGCATCGTCGACGATCTGCGTGCGCGCATCGGCGCCGACCTGCTCGACAGCCACGTCAAACCGGGCGACGACGTGTGGGTCCGTGTTGCGCCGTCGGCATGGCGCGAGACCGCTCGCGTTCTGCGTCACGACATGGGCTTCGACTACTTCTGCTTCCTGTCGGCCATCGACTGGATGCCGTCTCCCTACGGCAAGGGGGAAGACGATCCGACCGCGCCTCCGCCCGAGCGCGACGACACCATTCGCCAGGGTTACGCCGGTGGTGACACGCGCCTGCAGATGCTCGCCCGAGTCACGAGCAGTGCGCTCCACGTGGGCGTCAACGTCAAGTGCGACGTCCCCGACGCCGAACCGATCGTCGAGTCCTGGATCCCGGTCTACGCCGGCGCCAACTGGCACGAGCGCGAGACGCACGAGATGTTCGGGATCGGATTCGCCGGCCATCCCGACCTCCGCAACATGTACCTGCCCACCGACTTCGAAGGTCATCCGCTCCGCAAGGACTTCCCGTTGCTCGCGCGCATGGTGAAGCCCTGGCCGGGCATCGTCGACGTCGAACCTCTCCCCGGTGGTGCCAACGACGAGGAAGGTGATGCCGAATGACGTCCACCGAGTCGCTCATCGATCGCAAGCAGATGGCGTACATCGCGGCGCAGGCTTCCGACGCCCGCGTGAACGTCGAACTCGAGACCGAGGGCATGACCCTCAACATCGGACCGCAGCATCCGGCGACGCACGGAACTCTCCGCATCATCGCGCGTCTCGACGGCGAGCAGGTGGTGTGGGCCGAGCCCTCCTGCGGATACATGCACCGCGGCTACGAGAAGCTGACCGAGGTTCGTACCTACCCTCAGGTCACCGCGCTCATCAACCGCATCGACTGGCTCGGCAGTTTCGCCAATGAGGTGCCGTTCATCCTCGCCGCCGAGAAGCTCATGGAGATCGAGGCGCCGCCGCGCGCCCAGCACATCCGCACGATCCTCTTCGAGTTGTCGCGCATTGCCAATGTGTCGCTCTTCCTCGGCGATCTGGGCGTTCAGCTCGGTGCCGTCACGCCCGTGTTCATGGCGTTCCGCGATCGCGAGTACGTCCTCAACCTGATCGAGGCGGCCACTGGTGGACGCTTCCACCCGAACTTCGACCGCATCGGCGGCTTGAAGGACGATCTGCCCGCTGGCTTCGTCGACGAGACCCGCGCGGTCATGAAGAAGTTGCGCAATTTCTGCGACGAGATCGAGAACCTGTTGTTCGGCAACGAGATCTTCCAGAGCCGCACGCGTGGCATCGGCGTGATCCCGAAGGACATCGCTCTGCAGTACGGGCTCTCCGGCGCCAACTTGCGCGCGAGCGGTGTCGACTGGGACCTGCGTCGCGATCAGAGTCTGCCGATGGCCTGGAACAAGGTCGACTGGAAGGTCTGGCCCCACCCCGACGGCGGCTCGTTCG
>CAYNKE010000298.1:0-1697 GCA_964397715.1 uncultured Bifidobacterium sp.
TCGGAGATCGTTCGTGAGCGCGCTCGTTGACCAGTTGAAGGGTGGCCTGGACGCACCCATCTGCCTCACGTGGGAACTCACCTACGCGTGCAACTTGCAGTGCGTTCACTGCCTCTCGTCGAGCGGTCAGCGCGATCCGCGCGAACTCACGACGGCTGAGGCCAAGCGCGTGCTCGACGAATTGCGCGACCTCCAGGTCTTCTACATCAACATCGGCGGGGGCGAGCCGATGGTGCGCCGCGACTTCTTCGAGTTGGTCGAGTACTCGGTGAACAGCGGCATCGGCGTGAAGTTCTCCACCAACGGCGCGTTCATCGACACCGAGAAGGCGCGTCGTCTGGCCGCCATGGATTATCTCGACATCCAGATCAGCCTCGATGGCGTCGACGAAACGACCAACGACGCGGTACGCGGTGCCGGTTCGTATCGCATGGCCCGCGCGGCCATGGACAACTTGGCCGCGGCCGGATTCGGGCCGTTCAAGATTTCGGTGGTCGTCACGCGCCACAACGTTCCGCAACTCGATCAGTTCAAGGCTCTCGCCGATTCGTACGGCGCGCAATTGCGCATCACACGGTTGCGACCGGCCGGCCGCGGCGCCGACTCGTGGCACGAGTTGCACCCGACGTTGGGTCAGCAACGCGAGATCTACGATTGGTTGATGAAGGCCGGCGACAACGTGCTCACCGGCGATTCGTTCTTCCACCTCAACGCGCTCGGTGATCCGCTGCCCGGCCTGAACATGTGCGGGGCCGGTCGCGTGGTGTGTCTCATCGACCCCATCGGCGACGTGTACGCCTGCCCGTTCGTGATTCACGACGAGTTCAAGGCCGGCAACGTGCGCGACGAAGGCGGATTCTCCCGAGTGTGGAAGCAGAGCGACTTGTTCCGCTCGCTACGCGAGCCGCAATCGGCCGGTGCCTGCGCGTCGTGCGGCGCGTACGACGCGTGCCAGGGCGGCTGCATGGCGGCCAAATTCTTCACCGGCCTGCCGCTCGACGGCCCCGACCCCGAATGCGTCGGCGGCGAGGGTGAGCACGCGTTGGCCGGAGTGTCGGTCGGATCGGCGCCTAAGCCGAGCCAGGACCACTCGCAGCCGGTTCGCCTCTCGCGCAAGCCGATCACCGTTTCCTGATGCGCCTGGTCGAGTCGCTGTCGATCGGCGCGCGCACCGCGCCCAGCCGTGTGATGTTCGGCCCGCACGTCACCAACTTGGGTGATGACGACCGCTCGTTCACCGATCGTCACGTCGCGTACTACGAACGTCGCGCGCGCGGTGGTGCGGGCATCATCGTCACCGAGGGCGCAAGTGTTCACGCCAGTGACTGGCCGTACGAGCGCGCACCGCTCGCCGAGCGGTGTGGTGACGGTTGGAAACGCATCGCCGCGGCCTGCCAATCACACGGCGCGCTGGTGATCGCGTCACTCGACCACGCGGGGGGCCAAGGCTCGTCGGCGTATTCGCAGTTGCCGCTGTGGGCGCCGTCGCGCGTTCCTGAAGTGAACACGCGCGAGGTTCCGAAGTGGATGGAAGAGGCCGACATCGCCACGGTAATCGACGGTTTCGGCCGGGCTGCTCGCCAGGCTGTCGACTCCGGTCTCGACGGTGTGGAGATCAATGCGGGCCAGCATTCGCTCGTTCGCCAGTTCATGTCGGGTCTCACCAATCATCGCGGCGATCGCTGGGGTTCCGATCG
>CAYNKE010000299.1:0-1694 GCA_964397715.1 uncultured Bifidobacterium sp.
TCGCTATCACGCCGCTGGCCGCCGCCGGATCGAACGCCTCGGCCACTACTCCGCCACTCGCTCCCCCGGTCACCAACGACTTAATGGAGCTCGAGCGCGATGTGAGCGAGTGCTCGAGCCCGATGCCCAAGCCCGGTTGTGGGCGCGAGCCCACGTCATCGGGAGACCGCGGCGGCGCGATGCAGATCGCATTGTTCGGCGTCCTGATGCTCGGCATGGCCGTGATCGGAACCCGAATCGCGTTCGCGGTGCGCGCGCGCGACCGCCAGCCCTCGTGACTCTCGCGGTCAGAACACTTCGCTGAAGAAGTCGAGCATTGCGCGCCACGAGCGCTCATCGGTGGGCGCGTGGTACTTGATGCCGGGGCGGCCCATCAGATCGGCGTTCTTGTTCGTGAACGAGTGCTCGGCGCCGCCGAACGTGTAGAGACGCCAATCGCAACCGGCCGCCTTCATCTCGGCCTCGAACGCATTGCGCTGCTCGACCGGGATCATCGGGTCGTCGGCTCCGATACACACGAGAACCTTCGCGCTGATCGCTCCGGTTGCCGCTGGCTTCGACGTACCGAGTCCAGAATGGAATCCGACCACGGCCGCGAGATCGACACCATCACGCGCCAACTCGAGTGACATGGTTCCACCGAAGCAATAGCCGATCGATGCCACGCGCTTGGAATCAACCCGCGGATGAGCGAGGAGTTGCGCCAGACCGGCCTTGGCGCGCTTGCGAGTTTCGTCAGGCGACTGAATGAGAGCCACGAGTTTGGGCATCATCTCGTCGAACGGAACCGGCTTGCCGCCGCCGTGGTAATCGAGCGCGAACGCCACGTGACCGAGATCGGCCAGACGATCGGCTCGCATCTTGGCGTGATCGTCGAGACCCGGGCCCTCGTGGCAGACGAGAACGCCCGAGGTGGTTCCACTCCCGGATGGTTCGGCCAGATAGCCGATGTACTCGACACCGTCGATCATGTACGAGACGTCGTGTCCCATGTCCCCTCCGTTGTGTTGGGGAACCAGACCGGCAAATTTGCCGGGGTTCCGCACCCAATGGTTATTCGCCGACGAGTTCCTTGCGGAGTTCGCGCTTCAGGAACTTGCCGCTCGCGTTACGCGGGATCGGCTCGCTCCGGAACCACAACTTCGACGGGATCTTGTAACTCGCCAAGGTCTGCTTCAAGAACGCGCGCAGTTCGTCCTCGCCCACCGACTTGCCGGGCTGCAGCACGATGCACGCGGCCACCTCTTCACCCAGACGCTCGTCGGGGATGCCGAACACGGCGGCCTCGGCGATCGCGTCGTGACGATAGATCGCGGTCTCGACCTCGGAGCAGTACACGTTCTCGCCGCCGCGGATGACCATGTCCTTGGCGCGGTCGACGATGTAGATGAATCCGTCGGCGTCGATGCGCGCGATGTCGCCCGTGTTCAGCCAGCCATCCTTGATGGTGTCGGCCGTGGCTTCGGGGCGGTTCAAGTAGCCCTTGATGGTGATCGCACCCTTCACGCACAAGATGCCAGTGATGGCCGGATCACGCGGTAGGTCACGACCCTCCTCGTCGACGAGCTTCACCTCGAGCGTCGGCACCGCCGGGCCGCACGACTCGGGCTTGCTCGTGTACCAGAGCGACGTGTTGGCGGTGATGATGCCGTGGGTCTCGGTCATGCCGTAGCCCGTGGTGGGCGTGCCGTGCT
>CAYNKE010000300.1:0-1690 GCA_964397715.1 uncultured Bifidobacterium sp.
GCGCAGAACTCGAACCACGGACAGGCGTCGCACACCGGTACCGGTCGACAGACCGTCGCACCGAGATCCATGAACGCCTGATTCCACAACCACGCCGTGCCTTCGGCCAAGAGCGAGTCCGCGGCCTCCTGCGCGCGCTTCGGAGTGAGCCGCTCGCCGTGAAGTCGGGCCAGCACCCGCGCGATGTTGGTGTCGACCACCGCGACGTCGTACTCGAACGCGAACGCCAGCACCGCACGAGCGGTGTACGCGCCGACACCCGGCAGAGCGAGCAGCGCATCCAACGAGTCGGGCACCTCTCCCCCGTGCTCGCGAACGATCACACCGGCCGCGGCGTGCAGATTCCGTGCTCGACGCGGATAGCCGAGGCCCTGCCACGAGCGCAGCACGTCGCCGAGCGACGATTCAGCACATTCGCGCGGCGAGGGAAATGCCTCCATGAACGCGTCCCACTTCGGGATCACGCGACCCACACCCGTCTGCTGCAGCATCACCTCGCTCACGAGCACCGACCATGGATCGCGTGTGGTGCGCCAGGCGAACTCGCGGAGGCGCGGTGTCGCCCAACCCAGTAGCGCGTCCTGCTGAACGCGCACGTCGTGACGAATCAGGCTTCGCCCCATGCGGCGTCGGTGTCGTATGGCCGCTCGCGCGACGGAGCGAACTCGCGCTTCCACACCATCACGCGACGACGGAAGTAGCACACTTCCTTGCCGTCCTGATTCCAGGCCTTGGTCTCGACGGTCACGACACCGCGATCGTTCTTCGACTTGCTCTCCTGCACGTCGAGCACTCGGGTCTCGGCATGGATCGTGTCGCCGTGGAACGTGGGTGACTTGTGCTGCAGGGTTTCGACTTCGAGATTGGCGATGGCCGCACCACTCACATCGGGCACGCTCATTCCGAGAACGAGCGAGTACACGAGGTTGCCCACGACCACGTTGCGACCCTGAACGCTCTTCGAGGCGAACCAGTCGTTGGTGTGCAACGGATGGTGGTTCATCGTGATCATGCAGAAAAGATGATCGTCGTACTCGGTGATGGTCTTGCCGGGCCAATGGCGATACACGTCGCCAACCTGGAAATCTTCGAGACAACGGCCGAACGGGCGCTCATGAACTGTCATGAGGGCAACTTACCGCTGGTCGGCCGGAGGCTCCCCATCCGCCCACTCGCGCGTCGGATCGTTCACCTCGGGCTCCTGCGGAGGCACCGGGATCTCACGCGTGCGCTCGCGGGCCGGATAGCGCTCGGAGAAGTCGAGGATGCTTTCCTCGGTCGAGCCGACGGTCGCGACGACATCGCGCAACGGCTCGAGGCGGTCCTTCGAGATCGACCATGGCCCGATACGCAACGACAGATACGAGCCTCCGCCGACGAGGATCGGCAGCCAATACTGCGCGATGCGATACGACACCACGCCGACGACCGCGGTCGCTCGCGGGAGTCCGAAGCCGACGATCACGGGCACGTAGACACCTTCGACGACTCCGAGCCCTCCTGGCGTGAGAGGGATGGCCGCGAGAACGTTCGCGAGCCCGAAGGCGACGATGAGGCCATCGATCGGTAGATCGCCACCGAACGCCCGCAGGAACACCCATAGTGCCGCCGCGTCGACGAGCCAGTTGAGGGCCGCCCACATGACCAGACGTCGCAACAGCGGTCGATCCTCCGAGAGTTCCTGCATGCG
>CAYNKE010000301.1:0-1686 GCA_964397715.1 uncultured Bifidobacterium sp.
CCGCTTCGATGGCCACGGCAGCGGCGGTCGTCGTTTTGCCCACACCACCCGAACCGCAGCACACCACCACCTTGGACGAATCCACTAGAGCGGCGAACGAACCATTCGACTTCTTGCGAGTCATGTCGAGACCTGCTCGGACAGAATGCGCGCCAGTCGCTCGATGTCTCGCGCGCTGAGGCCAGCCGTCGCAACATGAGGAAGCTCGATCGGCCGTTCGCCGAGAAGAGTGGTGAGGCGATCGACCTCGCGAGTGTGAACCGCACACCGTGTGGCGCGGAAACGCGCCGCCTCGGCGAAGTCGCTCTCACCCATTCGCCCGGCTGCCACCAGCGCCTCCACGTCACTCGCGCGGTCAACACCGTTCACGACCACCGGAGCGAGTGACACACCAACTTCCGACGTCATCGTCGCGGCTGTCTCGGAGAGCTCGTTCACTGGCGTGGTCTCGGGCAACGTCACGAGCACCACCCGACTGCGCGATGAATCGCGCAACATCGCATCGATCTCGATGGCTTGTGCGCGCAACGGGCCGCCGCGAATCGTCGTGGCCATTGCTGACGGTGATCGTAGGAAACTGATCGCGTGGCCGGCCGCGGGTCCGTCGGCGATCACCAGATCGTGAGGTCCGTCGGGTCCGGCCAACCCGACGAGATGCTTGATCTTGCCGAGCACGAGCAAGTCGTCGATACCAGGAGCCGCACTGGCCACCACGTCCACCACACCGGTGTTGACCAAACGCTTGGCCAGACGAGCCAAACCTTGAGTACCGAGGTAGTCCTGAAGCGCCTCGCCGGCCGAGAGAGTGCGCAGATGAATGGAGCCCCGCTTGCTTGGTCCGCGGCCGCTGGCCACGACGTCACCGTCGTACGTGCTGCCAGCCGACGCACTCGCACCGAGCAGCGCAGCCAAGCCAGGTCGACCGTCAAGTGTCACAACCAACACGCGAAGTCCGGCATCGGCTGCAGCGGTGGCCAGGACAGCCGTTACCGTTGTCTTGCCGACACCCCCTTTGCCGGCCACCACGAGCAGACGCGAACTGGTGAACAGTCGGCTCGGATCAGGATTTTTCGGAGGCACTCGTGCGCAGACTAGCGATCCTCTTCATCGCGATCGGATCGGTGCTCGGATTCGCCGACGTGTCGTCGGTCAACGCCACGGTCGCACCAGCCGATCAGACGAGCGACACCGCGATGTCCTCCGAAGATGGCTCCAACGACATCGGTCTGGTTCCAGTGGACGTGCTGCAAGTGTCGGGCCTCGTCGATCGCATCGTGGTCGACGAGATCACCAAGGCCATCGACCGCGCTGAAACCGACGGGTCGCAAGCGCTCATCCTGCAGCTCAACTCGAAGGCCTCGGTGGTCGGCCGCGACGACATGAAAGATCTGTACCGGCAGATTCGCGATGCGTCCGTACCGATTGCCATCTGGGTCGGCCCGTCGGGTGCACGAGCCACCGGACTCGTCGCCCAGCTGCTCTCAGCCGCCGACGCCACCGGCATGGCACCGGGCGCACGCATCGGCAAGATCGGTACTCCGTTGTTCGACGAGGTGTCGTTCGGTGATGCGACCGAACAACTCCGCACAGAGACACTTGGATTCCAGGAAGCCCGTCGTGCCGGTGCCTTGAAGCTCGAGATCACCGACGAAGGCGCTCCCACCATTCGCAACATGGTGTTCGCTC
>CAYNKE010000302.1:0-1647 GCA_964397715.1 uncultured Bifidobacterium sp.
GCCCCTCAGAAGGAGACGTAAGTTATGGAATTCGTGATGCTCATTGGGCGGATCCTCTTCGGACTGATCTTCGTGTCGTCCGGAATCAACCACTTCACCCAGACCGAAGGCATGACGGGCTACGCCCAGTTCAAGAAGATCCCCTCCCCCAAGCTGGCCGTTCAGGTCTCGGGCCTCGTACTCCTGCTCGGCGGAGTCTCGGTGATCCTCGGCGTGTGGGCCGACCTCGGCGCCATCGTGTTGGCTCTCTCGCTCGTCGTCATGGCGGTGACCATGCACAACTACTGGACCGTGAGTGAGCCTCAGGCCAAGCAGGCCGACATGATCGGTTTCTGGAAGAACATCTCGATGGCTGGTGGCGCGATCTTCATGTTCGCCGTGCTCTCGCTCGAGAACGCCAACTTCCGCTTCATGATCACCGGTCCTCTCTTCAAGACCAGCCTCTGATCACGATCGACTTCGGGCCCGCAGTCGGACTTCGGTCCGGTTGCGGGCCCTTTTTCGTTGCGTGACCTAGACGAAAAACGCCCACTGGTCGAGCGGCATGCGCTCCGACACCAGCGTGTTGATCGGCGCCGAATCGTCGGCGTAGCCGATCGACATTCCACAGAACAGCATCTCGTTCTCCGGCGCGTTCACGAACGCCGTGACCGCCTTGTGCCGAACCGACCAGTACTCCTGAGCGCACGTGGCCAGACCACGCTCGACCGCCAGCAGCATGAACGTCTGCAGGAACATCCCGAGATCCGACCACTGCGGCAATCCCATTTGCCGATCGACATAGCAGAACAGCGCGGCCGGCGCGTCGAAGAAGTCGTTGTTGGCGGCGAATTGACGGCGACGCCCGTCCTTGTCTTCGCGGGCGATGCCGATGGTGGCGTACATCTGCTCACCGATGTTGAATCGGTTGGTGCGATACGGCTCAGTGAGACCAGCCGGGTAGATCTCGTATTCGGGAGTATCGAGCGGCGGCTGCGCGGCCAAGAACTCCTTCATGCGGGGCATTGACTCCCCGTTGATCACATAGATGCGCCACGGCTGAACATTGCCGCCGCTGGGAGCGCGGGCCGCATCCACGAGAAGTGCGCGCAGATCGCTGTCGCTCACCGGATCGGGGCGGAACTTGCGGATGGACTTGCGCTTGTACACGGCATCGACGACGTTCATGCGGGCGACCCTAATGGTGAATTCGCCCGCTCTCCCAGGTGAGCGCGCCGTACAGTCGCAGTCATGCCTGATTCGGCCGGCACCCACCGCTTGCGCGACCTCTCTCCCGCCGATGCGGCGTGGATTCACGAGGCCTGCCAGGACGCCGAGATTCAGCGCTGGACGCTGGTGCCGCGGCCGTACCTACGCACACACGCCGAATCGTTCGTGATCGACGGCGCCGGCGATCGTCGTGTGTGGGTGGTCGAACGCATCGCTGACGCGCGCGCCGTCGGCGTGATCAGTGTGCACTCGGTGACCGATGGTGTGGCCGACATCGGCTACTGGATCGCACCGTGGGGCCGCCGTGAAGGTGCCGGGTCGAGCGCCGTGGCGATGGTGCGCGACGAGGTGGCTTCGTGGAGTGGTGTTCGCTCGGCCATCGCCCGCATCGCTTCCACCAACGTCGCGTCGCAGTCGACCGTTCGGCGGGCCGGGTTC
>CAYNKE010000303.1:0-1646 GCA_964397715.1 uncultured Bifidobacterium sp.
ACGACGGCTCGGCCGACCTCTCCTACATCGAGGCGGCCGCCCGCGAGATCGCCCCAGTCCTACCGGCCGGGTCGGTCGTGGTGAACAAGTCGACTGTTCCTGTCGGGTCGACGAAGGTCGTCGAGCGCGCCATGGGCCGTGCCGACGTGAGCGTGGTCTCCAATCCCGAGTTCTTGCGCGAAGGGTCGGCAGTGAGGGACTTCTTGCATCCCGACCGAGTGGTCGTGGGCAGTGATGACGGCGAAGCCGCTGAACGCGTCGCAGCGCTCTACGCACCGCTTGGTGCGCACACGATCATCACCGATCCGTCGTCGGCCGAAACCATCAAGTATGCGGCCAACGCATTTCTCGCCACCAAGTTGAGTTTCATCAATGCAGTTGCCGCCATCTGTGAAGGCGTGGGTGCCGACATCAACGACGTGGTCGCCGGCATTGGAAGTGACTCACGCATCGGTTCGGCGTTCTTGCAACCAGGCCCCGGCTGGGGTGGTTCGTGTTTTCCAAAGGATTCGCGCGCGATGGTGAAGATCGCCGACAATGCCGGTTACGCATTCGACTTGCTCGCCGGCGTAATCACCGTGAACGAGCAGCAATACGACCGAACGGCACGCAAGGTGATCGACGCATGTGGTGTTTCTGTCTCGGGGAAGACCGTCGCGGTCTGGGGTCTCACTTTCAAGGCCGGCACCGACGACCTGCGCGAGTCGCCCTCGCTACATGTGATCTCTCGACTCCTCGCGGCTGGCGCGCGTGTGGTGGCCCACGACCCCACGGTGCCGAGCCACCGAGCGGGCGTGCCATCGTCGGTCGAACTGGCTCCTTCACCCTTGGCTGCTTGCGCAGGCGCCGATGCGTTGTGCGTTCTCACCGAGTGGGCTGAATACCGTGCGATTGATCCCACCCACGTCGCATCAGCGATGCGTGGAGTGGGCGTCGTGGACGCGCGCAACATCCTCGACCGTGAAGGTTTCGTCGCCGCTGGTTTCGCGTACCAAGGGATCGGTCGATAAGCGTGCGCGTTCTACTTGCCGGCGGAGCCGGGTTCGTCGGCTCGCATGTGGCCGATTTTCTGCTGTCGCGCGGCGACGAGGTCGTGGCTATCGACAACTTGTCTACCGGTCGACGCTCCAACCTCGTTCATCTCTACAACAACGAGATGTTCACCTTGGTCGAGCACGACGTGTGTTATCCGTTCCCCGATCACATCGCGTTAGCCGAACCCTTCGACGCCGTGATGGATTTGGCTAGCCCGGCGTCGCCATCCGACTTCGCGCGTATCCCGCTCGAGATCCTGTCAGTGGGCAGCACGGGCACGAGCAATCTTCTCGATCGCGCACTCGCCGACAACGCGATCTTCTTTCTGGCATCCACCAGCGAGGTGTATGGCGATCCGCTGGTCCACCCACAGCCCGAGACCTATTGGGGAAACGTGTCATCCACCGGTCCACGTAGCTGTTACGACGAAGCCAAGCGCTTTTCCGAAGCCCTCACGATGGCGTACCACCGCGTTCACGGGGTCGACATTCGTATCGCGCGCATCTTCAACACGTACGGCGAACGTATGCGTCCACAAGATGGACGTGTGGTGGGCACGTTCATCGAGCAGGCGCTTCGCGGAGAGCCGCTCACGCTGCACGGCGAAGGAA
>CAYNKE010000304.1:0-1634 GCA_964397715.1 uncultured Bifidobacterium sp.
ATCCTGCTCATCGACTGCGGTCTGATGTTCCCCGATGCCGACATGCACGGCATCGATCTCGTCCTGCCCGACTTCACCTGGCTACGCGAGAACGCCGACCGCATCGTCGGGTGTGTGGCGACCCACGGCCACGAGGACCACGTGGGCGGACTGCAGTTCTTGTTACGCGACGTGTCCTTCCCGATCTTCGGATCGGCGGTCACACTCGGACTCGCTCGAGGCCGCATCGAAGAGGCCGGACTTCTCGGTGCAACCGAACTCGTGACGGTGGCCGACAACGAGCGCCGAACCATCGGACCGTTCGACGTCGAGTTCATCCCGGTCACCCACTCGGTGCCGCACGCCTTCGCCGTCGCGGTGCACACGCCGCAGGGCGTCATCTTGCACTCCGGTGACTTCAAACTCGACCTCACTCCCGTCGACGGACGCCGCACCGATCTGGCTCGCCTCGGAGCCATTGCCGCCGGACCCGGAGTTCGCCTGCTGATGTGCGACTCCACCAACGCCGAGGAGCGCGGGTACGCGCCGAGCGAAACGACCATCGGTGCGGTGCTGCGCGCACTCTTCCACGAGCACCGGAATCGACGGATCATCACCGCGTCGTTCGCCAGCCACATCCACCGTGTGCAGCAGATCATCGACGCCGCGGTCGAGACCGGCCGCAAGGTCGCGACCCTGGGTCGATCGATGCAGAAGAACGTCCGCATGGCGCGCGACCTCGGGGTGCTGACCGTTCCCGACGAATCGCTCATCGACATCGAACGGATCGACGACTACCCGCCGCACAAGGTGTGCGTCATCTCCACCGGAAGCCAAGGCGAACCCATGTCGGCCCTGTCGCTCCTGGCCCGAGGCGACAACAAGTGGCTCAAGGTCGGCGATCAGGACACGGTCATCCTCTCGAGTCACGCGATCCCGGGCAACGAATTCAACGTCACCCGTGTCATCGACGGACTCTTGCGCGCGGGCGCCGACGTCGTGCACTCCGGAGTCGTCGACGTGCACGCGACTGGCCACGCCCAGGCCGACGAGTTGAAGACTTACTACTCGATCGTGAAGCCCGAATGGTTCGTGCCGGTGCACGGCGAGTACCGCCATCTCGTCGCGAATGCTCGACTCGGCGAATTGATGGGTATCCCGCGTTCCAACGTCGTGATGTGCGAAGACGGCGACGTCATCGAACTCTCCGACGACGGCCTGCAGTTGGCCGGACGCGTTCCGGCGGGCTTCTTGTACGTCGACGGAATCGTCGGTGATGTGAGCCACGGTGTTCTGCGCGACCGACGCGTGCTGGCCGAAGAAGGTGTCGTCGTGGTGGTGGTGACCGTCGACGTCGAGAGCGGCAAGGTTCTCACCGGTCCCGAGATCATCACCCGCGGCTGGGTGTACGCACCAGAAGCCGAGGATCTTCTCGACGAAGCGTGTGACACCGTCGCGGCCGCCGTCGAGAAAGCGCTCGCCGAAGGAGTGCGTGATCCCGAAGGTCTCGAACGCGATGTTCGCCGCGCGGCCGGGCGTTTCGTGAACGAACGCACCAAGCGTCGCCCGATGATCGTGCCCGTGGTGATGGAAGCCTGACATTCCCGGGGCGCGACGCACCCCGTTGGTAGCGTTCGGGTGTGGCTGCGAAGAAA
>CAYNKE010000305.1:0-1631 GCA_964397715.1 uncultured Bifidobacterium sp.
GTTCGGCGAGCCAGTCTCTCCACGCCTCCATCAACGAACGCACCAGGGGCGGGTACGGCTCCTGACCCGCACTCGCGAATCCGATCATCTCGAAGAAGAGCGCGAAGACACGATCGCCTCGTCGTGACGCCAGAACCGGCCACGCCAGCGCGAGCAATTCCTCGGGCGTACGACGCCCGTCGCCGAAGGCCTTGGCCAGAAGTTGCTGCAGTTCGTCCCCGAGTCGCGTCGCAACTCCGGCCACGAGATTGAGTTTCGTCGGGAAGTAGTAGACGACCATCCGATCACTGATGCCGAGTCCGGCGGCCGGATCGTGCTCTTTCTGGTCGCCGCGGTCACCGGCCCCGTTTTCGTCATCTCCGTCCGGCTGGTGATGAATCGCCTGAGTACTGGCCATCGCTACGCCGCGTCCATCGCAACCCTCGGTGCGCTCACGTTCGACTCGATCGCCTCAGGATTCGCCCCACAGTTGTACGGCCACCAGGGGCCGGGAGCCGTGATCGTTCTCGCCTCCATCGTCTTCGGAGGCGTCTGCATCGTCGTCAGCGACCTCGTGATTCCCGACCGAACCCACACCTCTTCGAAGGACTGACATGAATTCACAACCCATCGACATTGTCCGCGCCTTCATGAAGGCGATGGAGACTCTCGATTACGACACCGCCCTCACCTATGTCTCCGACGACTGCGAATACGTCAACTCACCACTCGGGCCAGCACCTTCGCTCGGACCCGACGGCGTTCGTGCAGTTCTCGAACCGTTCTTCGCCCCGGTGATCCGCAACGAATTCGTCATCCGCACCGAAGTCGCGAGTGGAGATGTCGTGTGCCTCGAGCGCCTCGACCGGCACGAACTTCCCAAGGGGTGGGTCGAGTTGCCGGTCACCGGAGTTTTCCGCGTCCGCGAAGGCTTGATCACCGAGTGGCGCGATTACTTCGACTTCCCCACCATCGCCAACGGTTTCGCCGAGATGAGCTGACGGGGGTCAGGCCCAGTCGAGGCCGGCCGCTCGGGCGGCCCCCTCGATCGCCAGCATCAATCGTTGCGGCTCTCCATTGGCCGACTCGATTCCCGGGCCATCGAGCAGCACGACCAGACCCTCAGCCGTTTCCGCCAATACGGACGGCGCCTGGTCACCGGTCGCCCGGCGAATTTCGTCGGGTTGATCGTCTCGGTGAAAGGTGTCGAAGGGAATCGGGAGACCTTCGCGGCACCGAGTCCACGACTTCTTGGCCGTGAACGTTCCATGCGTCACCTCGCACAGCGCGCAATGACGTCGACCGAGACGGGCACCGATCCAATACGCAACCTCGCCCCGCAGAGTTCCGTTCGCGTCGTAGACACCGATCAAGCGGCTGACTTTCACCGGCGAAGACCGCTGATCACGAAGCAGTGACGCGGAAGTCGGTCACTTGTGTGTCGTCCACACCGAGATCAGTGAAGTTGTCGTAGGCCCGGGCCGCCATGAACTCACGCCAAGCGAACGGGCGATAACGAACCCCGTCGGCACTCAATTCCGACACCGGTTCGACGATCGCCTCACGCGACGGATTCGAGAAGTAGGGAATCGAGTACCGGCTGCGCTTGGTCATGGGCACGACTCGGTGCACGGCCGCGCGATATCGATCGT
>CAYNKE010000306.1:0-1607 GCA_964397715.1 uncultured Bifidobacterium sp.
CCGTACTACTGGCTCGCCGATCGCGACGACCCCGACACCATCGCCTATCTCGAAGCCGAGAACTCCCATTGCGACGCTTGGTTCGCGCCACACGACGCGCTCGTCGAGACGATCTTCGGCGAGATCAAGTCACGCATCCAGGAGACCGACCAGAGCGTCCCCACGCAGAAAGACGGGTGGTGGTACGTCTCGCGCACCGAGGAAGGTTCGCAATACCCCATTCACTGCCGCGGTCGCTCACGTGACACCGCGACCGAGACCGTGATCCTCGACGAGAACCTCGAGGCCGCGGGCCACGAGTACTTCTCACTCGGAGCGTTTGACGTCAGTCCCAATGCATCGCTGCTCACTTGGTCGCTCGACATCGACGGAAGCGAGCACTACACGATGCACGTGCGCGATCTCGGTTCCGGGATTGATCTCGCCGACGAAATCACCGACACCTCGTGGGCCGGCACCGCCTGGAGTTCCGACTCGCAGTACCTCTTCTACGTCACGTACGACGAGCAAGAGCGGCCGTCGACGGTGTGGCGCCATCAACTGGGCACCTCGCAAGCCGATGACGTGCAGATCTTCCACGAACCCGACGAGCGTTTCTACGTGGGCATCGATCTCACGCGTAACGGCGAGTGGATCGTGATCGACTCCGACTCGAAGACGTCGAGCGAAACCTGGCTGGTATCGGCACGATCACCTCTCGACGAGCCGAGGGTTGTCCGTCCACGTGCTGAGAACCTCGAGTATCACCTCGACCACTGGGGTGATCGATTCGTCGTACTCACCAATCTCGATGCCGTCGACTTCCGAGTGATGACGGCTTCCACCGATGCGCCCGACCAGTGGACCGAATTCATCCCGCACAGCGCGGGCAACCGCATCACTCGTGTCGATCCCTTCGTGACGCATCTCGTCGTTCACGAGTGGGTCGCGGCCCAGCCGCGCTTGCGCATCGTGAGGCGCGACGGATCGTCGACGTCGATCGATCTCGGCGAGTCACCACACGACGTCGAACTCGACGCCAACCCCGAGTGGAACACCGAATGGGTGCGCTTCTCGACCGAGAGCCTCGTGTCACCGGCGACCGTGTGGGAGCACAACGTGAACACGGCCGAGCGCGTGATGCTCAAGCGCGCACCCGCGCCCAACGTCGATCTCACGCGATACGAGAGCACGCGGCACTGGGCCACCGCGTCCGACGGAACCGCGGTGCCGTACGACGTGGTGCGGCTCGCCGCATCCACGACGGCCGGCCCAGCGGTGGTCTACGCCTACGGCTCCTACGAGGCGTCGATGCCGCCGTGGTTCTCGGTGGCCCGGTTGTCACTCGTCGATCGCGGCTGGACGTGGATCCTCGCGCACCCCCGCGGTGGTGGCGAGATGGGTCGGCAGTGGTATCTCGACGGCAAACTGCTCAACAAGCGCAACACCTTCGACGACACCAACGCGGTGGCTGACGACGCCGTCCGGCGCGGTTTCGCCGATTCGGCACGACTCGCGGTTCGCGGTGGCAGTGCCGGCGGACTGCTCGTGGGCGCGTGCATCAACCTGCGGCCCGAGTTGTGGTCGGCCGCCGTGGCCGAGGTTCCCTTCGTCGACGTGGTCACCAC
>CAYNKE010000307.1:0-1598 GCA_964397715.1 uncultured Bifidobacterium sp.
CTCCCGCTGAAGGCGCTCCGGCTGAAGCCGCTCCGGCTGAAGCGGCACCCGCTGAAGGCGCTCAGGCTGAAGCTCCGGCCGCTCCGGCTGAAGCTCCGGCGGCTCCGCCGGCCCAGTAAGCTGGCTTGAACAGTCACTTCTAGTGCCTGTGCATGCGGTCCGCCCTTGGGCGGGCCGCATGTTTTTTTGTGCCTACCTCAGCACAGCTATGCAGGGAGAACCCGCATGAACCGTTCCTTACTCGCCATCCTCGCCATCGTGATCGTTGCGGGTGGCCTCTATTACTTCCTTCAGATGAGGAAACCCGAAGCGCCCCCAGTGGACGCCGGAGCGACGCAAACCGCGTCGAGCGACAGCGAACCCTTGCTGTTCACGTGGGAAAACTGGGGCAATCCACCGTTCCTTGCCGAGTACAAGGAAAAGTACGGCGTCGAACCCCGCACCGCCATCTGGGCTGACGAGGACGAGGCCTTCGCCAAGATGCGCGCAGGCTACAAGCCTGACGTGATGGCGCCGTGTTCATACGAGTTTGGCCGCTGGCAGGAAGCCGGCCTCATCCAGCCGATCGACGTCACGAAGCTGAAATACTGGAAGGACATCCCGGACGCGCTGAAGAAGATTCCGGGCATGATGAAGTCCGAAACCGAAGCCTGGTTTATCCCTCAGTATTGGGCCAACACCTCGATCACCTACCGCACGGACCTCGCGCCGGAATATGTCGGCAACGAGAGCTGGAAGATCCTGTTCGACCCCAAGTACAAGGGCAAGGTCTCCGGGCTTGACGGCGTGGACGACACGGTCAGCCTGATCGGCAAGATCCACGGCATCGACGTCTACAACATGACGCCGGCGGAATGGGAAACACTGAAGGGCAAGCTGCGTGAATTCGTGGCCAATGCGCGCTTCATCTCGTCGGATGAAACCTCCATCTCCCAGGCACTCGCCTCCGGGGAGATCGTGGCCGCCATTACCTGGAACCAGACCTATGCAGCGCTGAAGCGCGAGAACAAGCCGGTGGCCTACATGAACCCGCCCGGCGGCATGTTCACCTATGTCTGCGGCCTCGTGGTGCACGCCGAAACAAAGAACCTCGAGAAGGCCTACGCCATCATCGACAGCGGCATCGCTCCGCAGGCGATGAAGTACCAGCTCGAGGAACTCCACAACGGACCAGCCAACACCTCGATCTTCGCCGACTACACGGACGATCAGCTGAAGGCGATCAACTTCACGCGCGACGTGGAGGGCTTCCTCAAGGCCGGTACCTTCCAGGTCCGCCTGAAGAACAAGGAAGAGATCGTGAAATTCTGGACCGAAATCCGCGGCGGCGGCTGACGCCATCCGCTATCGCCTGATGGGGCCCCCGCGCGACCTCGCCCGGGGGCCCTCCTTTTTTGGGCCCCGAGCCGGGCCTGGCCGTGCGGGGGATGACATCCGGCCCGCGATACCCCATATGAAGGCGCCTTGATGTGGAAGGGCTCACCCCATGCACACTGACAGCCGACTGACGGCCGACATTGTGGGACAGGTAATCCGCCTCGCGCACCATGCCGGCGCGCGGAACTGGATCCCCTCGACCAGCGGCAACTTCTCGGTCC
>CAYNKE010000308.1:0-1578 GCA_964397715.1 uncultured Bifidobacterium sp.
TCGTCGAGCGCGTCCGTCACCCTAAGTACAACAAGTTCGTCATGCGCACGAAGAAGCTTTACGCGCACGACGAAACCAATGACGCTCGCGAGGGCGACAAGGTGCGGGTCATGGAGACCCGCCCGATGTCGAAGACCAAGCGCTGGCGTCTCGTCGAAATCGTCGAGCGGGCCAAGTGACCGGCCGGGAATCGAAACAGGAGTCACGATGATCCAGCAGGAAAGCCGCCTTCGGGTAGCCGACAACAGCGGCGCCAAAGAAGTGCTCGTCATCAAGGTGCTCGGTGGCACTCGCCGCCGTTACGCCTCGATCGGCGACATCTTCGTGGCGACCGTCAAGGACGCCATTCCCGGTGCAGGAGTCAAGAAGGGCGAGGTCGTGAAGTGCGTCGTCGTCCGCGTCAAGAAGGAGAAGCGCCGTCCCGACGGCAGCTACATCCGTTTCGACGAGAACGCCGCGGTCGTCATCAAGGACGACCTCACGCCGCGCGGAACTCGAATCTTCGGACCAGTCGGTCGCGAACTTCGCGACAAGAAGTTCATGCGCATCGTGTCGCTCGCGCCGGAGGTGTTGTGAGATGAAGATCCGCAAGGGTGATTTCGTCGTCGTGGTCTCGGGTAAGGACCGTGGCAAGGAAGGCGTCGTTTCGCGCGTCATGCCGTCCACCAATCAGGTGATCGTCGACGGCGTGAACGTCGCGAAGAAGCACCAGAAGCCCCGTAAGGCCAACGAGCAGGGCGGCATCATCGATCGCGACATGCCGATCGACGCATCCAACGTGATGGTCGTGCACAACGGCAAGCCAACGCGCGTCGGTTTCAAGACCGCGTCGGACGGCACCAAGGTGCGCGTCGCCAAGTCCACCGGAGAGGAGATCTGATGGCCACCGCAACCGCACCGCGCCTCAAGATCAAGTACCAGTCGGTCGTTCGCGACCAACTGAAGGCCGACCTCGGAATGTCGAACACCATGCAGGTGCCGCGCATCGAGAAGATCGTGATCAACATGGGAGTCGGCAAGGCCACCCAGCAGCCGTCGCTGCTCGAGGGTGCCGTGGCCGACCTCACCAAGATCTCCGGCCAGAAGCCCATGGTCACCAAGTCACGTGATTCGATCGCCAACTTCAAGCTCCGCGAGAACCAGGCGATCGGCTGCAAGGTCACGTTGCGCGGCGATCGCATGTGGGAGTTCTTCGATCGCCTGTTGGCCGTCGCCATCCCGCGTATCCGCGACTTCCGCGGTCTCAATCCGAACTCGTGGGACGGTCGGGGCAACTACACGTTCGGTCTCAGCGACCAGACCGTGTTCCCCGAGATCGACTACGACAAGATCGACGCACCCCGTGGCATGGACATCACCATCGTCACCACTGCGACGACCGATGTCGCCGGCAAGGCGTTGCTCGACGCCTTCGGCTTCCCCTTCAAGCGGGGTGCCGAGGCCGCAGCCATTCCGAAGAAGAAGAAGTCCGTGCGTCGCGGTCCGGCCACGGCTGGCAAGAAGTAATCGAGAGGTCTCAACACCATGGCCAAGAAGTCGTTGATCAACAAGTCAGCCGCCAAGCCGAAGTTCAAGGTG
>CAYNKE010000309.1:0-1574 GCA_964397715.1 uncultured Bifidobacterium sp.
AAGCGCCGCCGATCTGGCCGCACGGCCCGAGTTCCTGGCGAGCAGCTACCTCGGTCAGTCGACCGACTGATCCGAAAGGAGTCGGATTCGTGTATCGCGATCTCGACGACATCGCACTCGAGGCGTACGTCTACCTCTATCCGCTCGTGATGATGGAGGCCACCAAACAGCAGTTGCGAGCCGCGAGGCCCAGTCACCTCGATCCGACCAAGGATCTCTTCGTCCATCAGATGAGCACCGCGACCGACAAGTGGCGATCGGTCGCGCGCCCGAACATCGACACGTTGTTCTCGAGCGCCTGGGCCGACCTCAGCGCGGGCCCGGTGCTCCTCACGATCCCACCGGCCGAGGGCCGCTACCACATGTTCCAGATGCTCGACTTCTGGACCGATGTGTTCGCGGTTCCGGGTTCGCGCTCGAACGGCCACGACGGCGTGGTCGTGAAGATCGTGGGCCCCGAGTGGGCCGAGACGGCTGTCGAACGCGACGGTGAGGACTTCGTACTTCGGAGCCCGACTCCGACGATGTGGGTCCTCGGCCGAACTGCAGCGGAGTCGGGAGACGATCTCGAGAACGCTCGGGCTTTCGTTCGACGTTGTTCGCTCGTTCCGATGGCTTCACCGGGTTTCACTTTCGATCCCGACGAAATCGATCCCGAATTGAAAGGAAAGCCTCCGGTCACATTTGTGGATGGTTTGACGCCAGCGAAGTATTTCGAGATGGCCGACGTGATCCTGCGCCGTGAGGGCCCGCATGCGACCGACGGATCGGTGTCGATGCGCCTGACTTCGCTCGGAATCGGCACCGCATCGCCGTTCGTGTTCGCTGATCAGTCGGCGGAGGTTCGCGACGCACTCACCCGAGCAGTCCCTGATGGCATCGCCGCCATTCGGCAGGCTCGGAATTCCGCCGCCAGGATCATCAACGGCTGGACCTACAGCACCGGAGACATCGGTACGTGGGGCAACAACTACCTGCGCCGTGCCTTCGTCGCCCGCATCGGTATCGCCGCCAATCCCCCAGAGGATGCGGTGTACGTTCAGTCACTGCACGACAATCGCGGCGACAAGCTCGATGGCGGCCACGCGTACGTTCTTCACTTCGTAACTCCCCCGCCGGCTCACGCCTTCTGGTCGGTCACGGCGTACGACCGTGAGGGATTTCTCATCAGCAACGAGCTCGATCGATTCGGCATTCGGAGTCGCGACGACTTCGCCATGAATGACGATGGTTCGTTCGACATCCATCTCGGCCCGGTGTGTCCGTCTCCCGATGCCATCGACAACTGGATTCCGACGAAACCAGGTCCGCTTGCACTCTCGATGCGTCTCTACATGCCGCGAGCCGAGTTCATTGCCGGATCGTGGTCACCGCCTGCGATCGAAGCGGTCTAGACGCTGCTCAGATGATTCCGTCCCACAGTGCCAATTCATCGGCGCGCGGGTTGGACGCAACGGAGCAGGTGGAATCGAACAACAGCGTGGTGCGCTTGTTGGTGTCGTAGCGATCCCAGGCCGGCAGTCCTCCGTGGTGCGGATTGCCCTTGGTAATGAACGAGACCCACGACTGGTGCA
>CAYNKE010000310.1:0-1564 GCA_964397715.1 uncultured Bifidobacterium sp.
TTCGAAGCCGGATTGTTCGCCACCTGGCGCGACGATCGCGACTTCGTCCTCAACGATCAGCGCTACGCCGGTGCGTCGATCCTGGTGGCCGGTCCGTCGTTCGGCGTCGGCTCGAGCCGTGAACACGCGGTGTGGGCCATTCAGCAATACGGTTTCGACGCCGTGATCGCTCCGAGTTTCAGCGACATCTTCCGCAACAACTGCACGAAAAACGGTCTCGTTCCGGTCGCCCTCGGTCTCGACAGCGTCGAGAAGGTGTGGGCCGCCATCGAAGCCGACCCGTCCACGTCGATCGTGGTCGACATGGAGCGCTTGGTGGTGGAAGTTCCGGCCGCCGGCGTGAACGAATCCTTCCCGATGGAACCGCAGAATCAGCACCGATTCCTGAACGGACTCGACGACATCGGCATCACAATGCAGCACGCGAGTGAGATCGACGCCTTCGAGAAGAAGCGCCCCGCCTGGCTCGGCGCCTGACGGCTGCTGATCAGTCGGTCAGGAAGTCGCCGAGGCTGAGCAACTTCGGATTGTTGCTGAACACTTCGATCGGCTTGGTGATGGGCATGCGCATCGTGCGCTGAAGGATCGTCACCTGAGTGTGCTGGTTGTACTCCACCAGCGTGACGGCCCAACCGTCACGGCCCGCGCGTGCCGTACGACCCGAGCGGTGCAGGTAGTCCTTGTTGTCCTTGGCCGGCTCGTAGTGGATCACGGCCGCGATGTCGTCGATGTCGATACCGCGAGCGGCCACATCAGTGGCCACCAGAACCTTCAGATCGCCTTCGGCGAATCGGCGCAGGGCCTTCTCGCGCGCGGGCTGCGGCAGGTCACCGTGAATGGCGGCCGCGTTCACACCGAGCGCCTGGAGATTGTCGGACACTCGATCGCACACGCGCTTGGTCTGACAGAACACCAC
This sequence comes from uncultured Bifidobacterium sp., assembly GCA_964397715.1. Lineage (GTDB taxonomy): Bacteria > Actinomycetota > Acidimicrobiia > Acidimicrobiales > Ilumatobacteraceae > Casp-actino8. The sequence goes on from CAYNKE010000310.1 coordinate 917, forward strand.
CGTCTTGCCCGCGCCACGCGCGATGGCCGACACGACCTTGTCCTTGTCCATGTGGTGCACGGCGAGCCACAGGTGATGCATCGTGCCCACGGTGTCGGTGGCCGCGTCGATTGCGACCTCCACCGGATCTTTCAAGTACGCGCGGATGAGGTGGCCGACGTCGCCGTCGAGAGTGGCCGAGAACAACATCGTCTGATTGCGACCGGTGCAGCGGCGAAGAATCCATTCGACCTGCGGAGTGAATCCGTCGTCAGCCATACGGTCGGCTTCGTCGAGTACCACCACTTCGACACCCGACACGTCGATCTCGTCGGACTTCAACAGGTCGATGAGGCGCAACGGTGTGGCCACCACGATTTCGATGCCGTCCTTCAACTTGTCGACTTGGTGATGACGGCTGGCTCCGCCGTACACCGCGAGAACGCGACGACCTGAATGACGCGCCACCGGTTCGATGACCTCGGCCACCTGAATGGCGAGTTCGCGCGTTGGCACGAGCACCAAACCGAGCGGACGCAACGGTTCGGCACGCTCGGAGATACGCGACAACATCGGCACGCCGAACGCGAGCGTCTTGCCCGAACCGGTCTTGGCTCGACCACACACGTCGTGCCCCTTCAGAGCGACCGGGATGGCTTCTTTCTGAAT
>CAYNKE010000311.1:0-1540 GCA_964397715.1 uncultured Bifidobacterium sp.
GCCCTCATCGCCGTGGAAGACCTGGGTGACCCGCCGCGACGCGTGCGCCGCATTCTCCTGTATCGCGTTCAGGACGAGAAGTTGCGCGAGTGCTGGCTGTTCGACGAGGACCAGCGATTCGTCGATCAACTCTGGTCGAAAGAGGTGTGAGAGCGGTGTTGGAGATGAGATCGCTGTGCGAGCGCTGCGAGACATCGCTGACCGACGATGGCCCGGCGCTCATCTGCAGCTTCGAATGCACGTTCTGTGAACCGTGTGGACGAGCAATGGATCACCGCTGTCCGAATTGCGGGGGCGAACTCGTGGCCCGTCCGCGTCGCGCCTGATCGGCTACCGCTTCCGATCAGCGATTGTTCGAGGATCGCAGTCCGGCGAGCGGAACGCCCAACGCAATCGCAAACGGAACGTTGAACAACGCGTGGCTCGGGTAACCGAGAACGAACGACATCCCTGTGTCGAGAACGAACCACAAGCCGAGTGAGCGGACCATGAATGTCCACGCCCACGGGACACCGTCGCGTAGTGGACCACGCACGATCTGGATCATCAGAAATGCCCAACCGGCCATCACTGCGCCGAGCACCATGAAGGGCAGTTTCAGGTACTCGCGTACGGCGTCGGTGTCGATCGCATCGTCCGGACCGAATCCGAACCACGAGAACAACGACCCCGCGACCGAGCCCGCCAGCACGAGAAGCAGCGAGTAGACAACGAGCGCCGCGAGAACGATCTGCAGCCAGATGATCCAACGGTTGCGGGGGTTCATCCCACCATTGTGCTCGCCCGACCGGCTCGTCTTAGCGATCGGGCGTGATCTCGATGGCCACCTGATCGCGATGCTTGAGCTTGATCAGGCGGAACATGAAATAGCGGCGCGACTTCGCCTTGGCGACCGAGGCGTAGTCGCTGTCGGGAAGGATCCGAGCGGTACCGGAGAAGAACGGGCCGGTGACTCGACCTCGCTGTGTGCAGGTGGCGAATTCCACCCGCGGATTGTTCCGGATCCGCTTCACTTTCCAGGCGTCACGCGGTGAGGTCACGACAATCGTGTCGCCGATGACGTTGAACCAGATCGGTGAGGGCACTCCTGTCCCGTCCTTCTTGTGGGTGACGAGCGAGATGCACTTCTTCTTGGCGATGGCCGCGATCGCGGCTGATTGATTCGTCATTGCACTGCAACCCTTTCCTGTGTCGAGTGTGTGGGCGTGATTCGCGACGGCAGGAATCGAAGGGCGAGCAACGATCCACAGATCGCGACGATGCCCACCGTGGTGCACGCAGCCTGGAAGCCGTCGAGGAACGACGTGCCGGCGGCGTCGCGAATGGTGTTGGCGAGCGAGGGTTCGCCGACCTGCTCGGCTACCGCGAAGGCGGCGCCAACCGACTCTTCAGCCGATGACACCGCTGCTTCGGGCAGCGACAGGGGGATGAGCAGGTCGACGATCTTGGGGCCATAGGTGGACGCGAAGATGCTGCCGATGATGGCAACTCCGAGCGTTCCACCGATTTCCCGACTCGTGTCGTTGATGGCCGAACCGAC
>CAYNKE010000312.1:0-1537 GCA_964397715.1 uncultured Bifidobacterium sp.
TGTCACAGAAACCGTCCTGACCAGGTCTTAACGGATTGTGAAAACTCAATGTCGTCGGATTTCGGTTCATGGAAGTAGTGCGCCCGCGCACGCCCGAACCGCAACTCAGCGTTCAGTGAGCCGTAGGTAGAGTCCGAGCAGGTGAAGGGGAAAGCCATGGTGCTATCGATCGACGACCCGCGTCTCGTCGCATCGTTCCGCGCTGGCGAGAACGAGGCGTTCGAGGCGCTGGTTCGCGCCCATCGCCCTGCCCTCTACCGCCACGCCCTGCGCAAGCTCTCCGATCACGCCGCCGCCGAAGACGCGGTTCAGGAGACCTTCACCCGTGCCTACAAGAGCCGCGCCCGCGTGGGGGACGACTGGCGACTGGGCGCGTGGCTCCACCAGATTCTGGCCAACGTGTGCATCGACGAAGCCAATCGTCGCAAGCGCGAGTCGACCAAGGGCACCCGGTGGGCCACCGCCGAGGTGAATTCGAACGGCGTGATGCCGGCCCTCGAAGATCAGCTCGGCCTCGACGCCGATCACACCGACGTTGTGCGCGCGTTGCGCGAACTACCGAACAACTATCAAGAAGCGCTTGAGCTCCGCTACGTGGCCGAACTCGAGTACGACGAGATGGCTGAGGTTCTCGAGATTTCCGAAGAGAACGTGCGGGCCCGGGTGAGTCGCGCGAGCAAAGCCATTCGTGTCTTGTTGCGTCCGGTCGCTGCGATCATCGCTTTCTTCGCCGCGTTCTCATTCCGCCGCGGTGGTCGTGGCGGGCGCGCGTTGGCGGCCACCGCTCAGTCGGCCGGAGACACAGCAACGACTGCGAGCAATGTTGGTGTCGTGGCCACTCAGGTGAGCCACACCGCATCGATGTTCGCTCCCCTCGTCGAGACCGCGCAGGCAGTGGCCATTCAGGCTCCGCAGGCGATGCCGCTCATTTCGAAAGCCGCCATCGGCATCGGCATGGTCGTCGTCGCCACCTCACCGGCCACCGCACCGATCGTGATCGACCAGTTCCGCGACCGCACACCGACCGCCGTCGAGGTTCAAGAAGCGGCTCCCACCGAGACCACTGTTCCCGTCGCCGTATCCGCGCCGACCGACCTCGCGGCCCCGGGAACCTCGGCTGTCCCGGTCGCCGAAACGCCGGGAGCACCGGGCGGCACGGCGACACCCGGCTCAGCCATCGTCGTTGTCGGTGACGGCTTCGTCGTCACCACGCTCGCCCCCACAACCACCTTGGCCGTCGGCTCCACACCAACCACCGTGGTCACAGTCGTCCGCTCAGGAGGCCAGTTGGTGGTGGCGGCGCTGACGGCCACGCCGTCCGGACCGCGGCTCGACGTCGCGGGATCGGGCGCTCTCACGGTCGCCGGGAAGACCTACTCCGGCGCACTGAGTGGTCGAACCTCGTTGGCTGGCACGCCCGACAGCCGTGGTCGTCAGCGACTCGACGCGTCTTTCGTGATCAGCACAGCGGATGGCCCGGTGGAAGTCCGGATCGCGGGCTATGCGACCGCGACACCGGTGCCCGCCCCGGCTGACG
>CAYNKE010000313.1:0-1537 GCA_964397715.1 uncultured Bifidobacterium sp.
AAATAGCAGCCTGACCGAAAAGCACTGGGCGCGGGACACCGGCACATCGGCCGAGTTCCCGCGCCCAATCACAACAACGCGTTGGTTGGTCTGACCGTTACATCATTCCGGGCATGCCGCCCATGCCACCCATGCCACCAGCGCCGCCCGCGGGCATCGCCGGCTTCTTCTCGGGCTTGTCGGCCACGAGGCATTCGGTGGTGAGCACCAAGGCCGCGATCGACGCCGCGTTCTGCAACGCCGCACGCGTGACCTTGGCCGGATCGATGATGCCGGCCTTCACGAGGTCGATGTACTCGCCAGTGGCGGCATTGAGCCCGACCGCGCCCTTCTCGCTCTCGACACGCTGAACCACGAGGGCACCCTCGAGTCCGGCGTTGTCGGCAATGTTGCGAGCCGGAGCCTCGAGCGACTCCCACACCGTGCGTGCACCTGTCGCTTCGTCACCGGTGAGCGAGTCGAGCGTCTTCTTCACCGAGGCGCGAGCGCGCAACAGCGCGGTTCCACCACCGGGGACGACACCCTCTTCGATCGCCGCGCGAGTGGCCGAGACGGCATCCTCGATGCGGTGCTTCTTCTCCTTGAGTTCGACCTCGGTCGCGGCACCCACTTTGATGACCGCCACACCACCGGCCAACTTGGCGAGTCGCTCCTGAAGCTTCTCACGATCCCAGTCGGAGTCGGTGTTGTCGATCTCGGTCTTGATCTGGTTGATGCGCCCCTCGACGTCGGAGCGGTCACCCGCACCGTCGACAATCGTGGTCTCGTCCTTGGTGACGATCACACGCTTGGCGCGACCCAACAGATCGAGCGTGACGTTCTCGAGCTTCAAGCCCACTTCTTCGCTGATGACCTGACCACCGGTGAGAACGGCCATGTCCTGCAGCATCGCCTTGCGACGATCGCCGAAGCCGGGAGCCTTGACGGCCACCGAGTTGAACGTGCCGCGGATCTTGTTGACGACGAGCGTGGCCAGAGCCTCACCCTCGATGTCCTCGGCGATGATGATGAGCGCCTTGCCCGACTTCATGACGGCCTCGAGCGTCGGAAGGATTGCCTGCACCGTCGAGATCTTCGCGCCGTACAGAAGAATGTACGGATCCTCGAGCACGGCTTCCTGACGCTCGGCATCAGTGACGAAGTACGGCGACAGGTAGCCCTTGTCGAAGAGCATGCCCTCGGTGAAATCGAGTTCGATCCCGAAGGTGTTGCTCTCTTCGACGGTGACCACGCCATCCTTGCCGACCTTGTCGATGGCATCGGCGATGACGCCGCCGATCGCCGCATCGGCGGCCGAGATGGTGGCAACACTGGCGATCTCCGACTTGTCTTCGACCTTCTTGGCGAGATCCTTGATGGACTCGACCGCGGCGGCGACCGCCTTCTCGATACCGCGCTTCAGACCCATGGGATTGGCTCCCGCGGTCACGTTGCGCAGACCGTGCGACACCATGGATTGAGCGAGCACGGTGGCCGTGGTGGTGCCGTCACCGGCGACGTCGTTCGTCTTGGTGGCGACTTCCTTCACGAGCTGTGC
>CAYNKE010000314.1:0-1520 GCA_964397715.1 uncultured Bifidobacterium sp.
CGCGGATCGATCGCCGCCGGCCAGGACGTGCAGCCGTAGTTGCCCTGAGTCTCGGGTGCCATTCGTGGAGCCGCTTCTTGGTAACGAGGTACGAACGAATCGGCTTCCTCGACGGAGAACCTCTCGTCCTCGTCGGCACACGTGATGGCGATGAACGCTTCGAGCTCGTTGCCGTACGTGCCGTCGGGTTCTCGCTGGAAATACGCGTCGAACAATGCGAGAAGAGTCGAACCGTTTCCGTCGGCGGCTTCGGCCAGGCCTGCGGCCAGTGTGTCCCAGTACGACTCGTCGTACAGCGCTTGCGCGACGCTCGTCATCGCCATACCTCGCGTCAATACGGGGCGACCGTCTTCGGTGGGCAACGGATTCTCGTCCATCTCGGCCATGAGCCGGTCGAACGCTCCTTCGGCGTCACCGTCGTTGTGGAAGGCGCACGAGCGATCGGCTGAACAATCGGCCAGGAAAGAGGTCAGTGCAGCCTCGAAGCCCTGCTTCTGCTGCACACTCGCCGTCACCGAATCGACGTTCGGATCGGCTGCCCCGTCGAGCACGGCCGCGCGAACGGTGTCGGGGAACAACGTGGCCCACACGGCACCCAGCTCGCTGCCGTACGAGAGTCCGAAGTACGAGATCTTGTCCTCGCCCAAGGCTTGTCGAATCCGGTCCATGTCACGTGCGACGTTGTTGGTGCCGACGTAGTTCAGGAATTCGCCGTTGTTCGTCACGCAGTCGTTCACGAACTGCTCGACCAGGTCGACGTTGAACTGGGCTTCGGCCCTGTCGTCGGGAGTGATGTCACCTTGTGCGAAGTAGTAGTCGTAGTCGTCGGTGCAGTCGACGGCTGGCTCGGATTCACCGGTGCCGCGCGGATCGAACCCGACGATGTCGAATGATTCGAGCAGTGACTCGCTCAGGATCTGGTCGGCGGCGCGGGCGAGGATCGAGCCTCCGAATCCGGGCCCACCGGGGTTCATCAGCAACGAGCCGATTCGCTTGTCGGGATCGTCGGCCGGTCGCATCTCGAGGTGGATGGTGATGGTCTCGGAGTCGGCATTCGAGTAATCGAGGGGAACCTCGAGTGATCCGCACTGCACCGGGCCGCACGGTGTCCAGTCGATCGAACTCGTCGACGGGGGATTGGTGGACTCGGACGAATCGGGCGTCGATACACCGGACGTGTCGCTCGACTCGGAATCGACGACCGTGACTTTCGAGTCACCACCACACGCACCGACGAAGAGAACGACAACAAGAAGAAGAGAAGCCCGCCGCATGGGTCGATGGTAGGTGAAAGTAACCTGATGACGTGCGCATGAACCCTCACATGATGATGCCGGGTGACGCATCGGCAGTGAAGGGTCGTCGGCTCGAACGAACCGCTCTTCGTCGCGTGTGGACGTTCGCGCGTCCGTATCGGGCGAGCATCTTCGGCTTTCTCGCGGCGATCGTCGTCGCGGCCCTCGTCGCGCTCGTTCCCCCGTTCGTCTTCCGCGCCATCATCGATGACGCGATTCCCGACG
>CAYNKE010000315.1:0-1520 GCA_964397715.1 uncultured Bifidobacterium sp.
GCTACACCGCCGACGAGCTCGTCTACATCTGGGACAACGCCGATGTCGTGGCCGTCGTCTTCCACGGGAGTTTTGGCGAACTGGTCGACTCGGTTCGCGCGCGAGTCCCCCGCGTCACGACGTGGCTGTGGGTCGACGACGGCAGCGGACCATGTCCTTCGTGGGCGATCGACTACGAAGCCGCCGCGTCCGACATCCGGCCATCGACCGCGCCGTGGCCGCGCTCGGGCGACGACTTGCTCCTCCTGTACACCGGTGGCACCACCGGATTCCCCAAGGGCGTGATGTGGCGCCAGGAAGACCTGTTCTTGGCGCTCGACAGCCCGAGCAAGAACCGACTGCCCGAACGGCCCGACTGGAACGCCCTGGCCCAACGTCTGTCCAAGCCCGGACCACGCAATCTTCCCGCGGCACCGCTGATGCACGGAACGGGACTCTTCAACGCCATGAGCAACCTCATGATCGGGGGCAGCGTCGTCACGATGCCGTCGCGTCGCTTCGAGGCCGAACTCCTCCTCGACACGATCGAGGAGAAGCGCATCAACTCGATGTCGATCGTGGGCGATGCCTTCGCCAAACCGATCCTGCGCGTTCTCGATGCCGACATCGGCAAGTGGGACATCTCGAGTCTGCGCGTGATCATCTCGAGCGGCGTGATGTTCTCGGCCGAGACCAAGGCCGGTCTTCTTCGCCACAACCCGCGGCTCATCATGGTCGACTCACTCGGGTCGTCCGAGGCGATCGGAATGGCCACCAGTACGACGACCGCCGACGACGCGTCCGACACCGCCAAGTTCGCGTTGGGCCCCAACACCAAGGTGCTCACCGAGGACGGCCGCGAAGTCACCCCGGGTTCGGGCGAACTCGGACGCGTGGCCCTGCGCGGACACACCCCGATCGGGTACTACAAGGACGAAGCCAAGTCGGCCGCGACGTTCCAGGTGATCAACGGGACACGTTGGTCGATTCCCGGTGACTGGGCATCGGTCGACGCCGACGGGACCGTGCGACTGCTCGGACGCGGCAGCCAATGCATCAACACCGGTGGCGAGAAGGTCTACCCCGAAGAGGTCGAGGAAGTTCTGAAGTTGCATCCGAGCGTCGCCGACGCCGCGGTGGTCGGCGTGCCCGACGAGCGCTTCGGCCAGGCGATCACGGCGCTCGTCGAGCCATTACCCGGCAACGACGTCGACGAAGCCGCTCTGATCGCCCACGTGAAGTCGCACTTGGCCAGTTACAAGGCCCCCAAGCGTGTGCTGCGCATCGACACCGTGGGCCGAGCCGGGAACGGCAAACTCGACTACAAGTCGCTGACTGCTCATGCCCGCCAGGTGCTGGGCTAGTTTCGGCGCTCGTTGTCGACAGTTCGCATCACGACAACCTCATCACGAAAGACGAAGGACATGTCCCAGCTCGGATACGACGGCAAAGTAGCGATCATCACCGGAGCCGGAGGTGGTCTCGGCCGTCAGCACGCTTTGCGCATGGCCAGTCGCGGCGCATTGATCGTCGTCAACGAC
>CAYNKE010000316.1:0-1515 GCA_964397715.1 uncultured Bifidobacterium sp.
CGCTGCAGCACATGATCCCGCGGCAGAGCGGACGCATCATCGTCACGTCGTCGGTCGAAGGCAAGCTCGGCAAGCCCGGTATCCCGGGCTACGTCGCGACGAAGCACGCGGTGAACGGCCTCGTGAAGTCGGCGGCCCATGAGGTCGGCACACTCGGGATCACCGTGAACGCGATCCTGCCCGGCATCATCGAAACCGACATCGTCCGCGACACCGGCCCGGCGTCGGCAGTCGCCATGGGTGTGGGCTCCTACGAGGCGCTCATCGAGATGTTCTGCGCCGAGTCGTCGATCAAGCGTCCGAATCGCGTCGAGGAAGTCGCCGCGGTGGCGGTTCTTCTCGCCTCCGACGCCGCGCGCAACATGACCGGGTGTCTCTTTCCGGTCGACGGCGGAACCCTTCCTTACTGACGTCGCATCGCAATCGTGTCCTACTCGCACCTCGCGCACGCGAACGATCTCGAGCCGGCGGGAGGTCATCATCACCTCCTCGAAGAGTGTCCGTATCATCGCGAGGAGTCCTTCGATCCGCCGTTCCACGTGGTCTCGCGGCACGCCGACGTGCTCGCCATGCTCCTCGAACCCGAGCAGTGGCGCAACGGCGATGGACCCGGTGTGTTCACGCAGCGCGGGGGAGTGCTCGGCTCGGCCGACGACCCCGATCACCGACGTCAGCGACGGGTGCTCCAGGACGGCTTTCGTCCGGCGGCCATCGCGTCGCTGACTCCGCGCGTCGATCGCATCGGCCACGCGCTGTGGTCGCAGACCTTCGACCGCGATGGCGAGGGCGACTTCGTTCGCCTCTTCGCGTTTCCGTTTCCGGCCATCGTCATCGCCGAGATGCTCGGCGTGCACCCCGACGATCGCGATCATTTCGGCGAGTGGTCCGACGACATCGTGAACGGTCTGGGTGGTGGAGACCTGACTCTCGTGCAACGGGCGATGGAGGGAATCCACGGGATCGTCGACGGCCTGGTGGCCGAGCGTCGCACAGCGATCGAGAGTGGCGTCGAACCACCCGACGACATGACGACGGTCCTCACGCGGGCGCACTTGGCCGGCGACTTGTCGTACGGAGAAGTGCAACAACTGTGCCAGCAGGTCCTGGTGGCTGGGCACGAGACCACCGCGAGTCTCATCAGCCTCATGCTCTACCGCATCGCGCAGCAGCCCGAACTGGCCGAGCGACTTCGCGCCGAACCCGATCTGATTCCGCACGCGGTCGAGGAGTTCTTGCGATTCGACTCGCCCGTGCAGGGTCTCTTCCGAACCAACACCACGGCCTGCCCGTTGGGAGATCACGAACTGTCGTCGGGCACCAAGGTGCAATTGCTGTTCGCCGCAGCCAATCGCGACCCCCGTGTGTGGGAGGACCCCGACACGATTCGGCTCGAGCGTTTCTCCGAGGGCCGGCGCGCACATCTCGCGTTCGGCTGGGGCGTCCACCACTGCATCGGCAACGCGCTCGCGCGCCACGAGGCGCAGTTCGCGTTGCGTCGCATGGTCGAGACCTTCG
>CAYNKE010000317.1:0-1511 GCA_964397715.1 uncultured Bifidobacterium sp.
GACCGATGCGGGCGCGAACACCGCGCGGATCGGCGAGCACGTCGACACCGGCCACGGTGGCGGTACCCGCATCGGGTTTGGTGAGGGTGGTGAGGATCGAGACCGCGGTGGTCTTGCCGGCGCCGTTGGGGCCGAGCAGACCGAGGACCGTGCCGCCCGGAACGTGGAGATCGAGACCGTCGAGCGCGGTGACATCGCCGTAACGCTTGACGAGTCCGTGGGCCACGACCGAAGTATCGACGCGGTGTTCGGGCACGGCGTCCAACGCTACAACGCTCCGCGTGGATCGCCGATGTGACGCTCGTAGATTTTGGTCATGGAGCGCTCGCAACTTGCCACTCGCTTCCCACTGATCGTTCCGCTCGTTGGGCTGTTGCTCGTGGTGCTCACGTGGGGGAGCGATCCGAGGCCTCTCGCCGCTGTCGCGCTCGCCCTCGTGCACGTCACGTTGGTGATGGTCGCAGTTGCTCATGCCGAGGCGATCGCACATCGCGTTGGCGAACCGTACGGAACGCTCGTGCTCGCCGTTGCCGTCACCGTGATCGAGGTATCTCTGATCGTGACGCTCATGTCGATCGATGGGCCGAAGGCCGAGACTCTTGCCCGCGATTCAGTGTTCGCCGCGATCATGATCGTGTGTAACGGAGTGCTGGGCGCGTCAATTCTCGTCGACGCCCGTCACGATCACATCGTTCGCTTCAATGAGCAGGGTGCCAATGCGCTCATGGGGACCGTGATGACCATCGCGACGTTGTCGCTCGTGATGCCGTCGTTCACGTCGAGTAGCGAAGGTGGAACGTACACGGGCTCGCAGTTGGCGTTCGCCGCCATTGCCGCCGCCGCCGTGTACCTGGTGTTCGTCTTCGTGCAGACCGTCCGCCACCGGTGGATGTTCCTGTCGCCCGAAGCGCTCGAGGTCGAGGCGCACGAGTCGTTCGCGCACGTCGAGCCGCACGCGCCGCGGTCAGGTCGGGCCGAGGGCCTCGGCGCGCGCGTCGCCTTGTTGCTCGTGAGCCTGGCTGGCGTGGTCGGGCTCGCCAAGACGCTCGCGCCCAGCATCGAAGACGTGGTCACCGAGATCGGAGCACCGCAGTCGTTCGTCGGCGTGATCATTGCGCTCATGGTGTTGCTGCCCGAATCGGTCTCGGCGTTGCGCGCGGCGTCACGCGGCGAGATGCAGACGAGTCTCAACTTGTCGCTCGGTTCGGCGTTGGCGAGCATCGGTCTCACCATCCCGGCGATCGCCATCGCATCCATCTGGCTCGACGGGCCGATCACGTTCGGACTCGGTGGCAAGGAGATCGTGTTCCTCGCGCTCACCGCGGTGATCAGCATCCTCACGTTCGGATCGGGTCGGGCGACGATCCTGCAGGGCACCCAGCACCTGGCGGTGTTCGCGGCGTTCCTGTTCCTCGCGATCGTGCCCTGATCGAGAGGGTCTGACATCACGGCCACTCGCATGGGGAACCAGACCGGCAAAAATGCCGGGGTTTCGCGCCCAAGGGGGTAGG